>DATLGC010000131.1:0-15343 GCA_035540655.1 Sphingomicrobium sp.
CTTGCTCGGCGCGATCTTCCTGGGCGTCGGCGGCCACGCCTCGACCGCGCGCGAGGTGCAGACCCTGTCGATGCCGGTGACCATGGCGCAGATCCTGGTGTTCGCCTTCGCCTCGCTGGCGATCGGCGATCCGGACGGCGCGATCGGCCTTGGCGCCGCTATCTTCCCGCTTTCGTCGCCTTATGTGATGCTCGCGCGGGGCGCCGAGCTTCCCCAGCTCTGGCCGCACCTTGCCGCAATCGCCTGGCAGCTCGCCTGGGTAGCAATCTTCCTCGCCACCGCCGCCCGCCTGTTCCGCCGAAGCGTCCTCAAGTCCGGCGCCCCGCCGCGCTGGCGCCGGGTGAAGGCCTAAGCGGGCGCCGCAGCGCTCGCCTACTTCCTCCAGTCCTTCACGCCATAATCGCCTTTGCCGGCAACGCGCGCGCTGGGCCCACTGTCGATGTCAAGGTAAGTATTGCGACCCGATGTCTCATATAGCACGCGAGTATCGTCGGGCGAATAATGGCCATCGGTGCCGTTGATGAAATTCTCCCGCACTACCGTTCGGGTGTCCGCGTCCAGTTCGCTGATATACTGAGTGCCGCGATCGAACAGGATCTTGTTCGACACTCGGCCGACGTCCAGCCGCCCGACCTTGTGTCCAGACCACAGGACGTCACTGCCCGTGTCGCATGCGTTTCGGCAAAGTTGTTGCACCTCGGTCCTCGCGTCGACATCTCTAATATAGACATAGGACACACCATCCTTCAGCCAGCGCACCCCTTCAATATAGTCACTTCGGTTTTCCAGGAGCACCTGGTGGTCCCTCCCCTCGGTGTCGATCGTCGTGATGTTCATATGGTCGCTGCACATCCCGGCGAAAATCAGAAGGGCGCGTGCGGGGTCCGGGTGGTAATCCACTGAATATGGCCGACATGGCGTGTCGAGAGTCCGCGGCTGACCGAGGGCACTGCCGGAGCTGCTGAAGGCAAGGACCTTGAGGACAGGATGGCTGCCATCCCGCCTTTCGACGAACGCAATCTCTCCGCCGCCGGGTTTCAAATCCAGATGAAGGACCTTGGTCTTGGACGGGGCCGCGTACAGCTTGACCGTGCCCTTGCCATTGTCGTTCGTCAGGTAAATGGTGGCGCTGCCGGCCCCCTCGAATTTGACATAGGCGATCGGTGGCCCCCCGCTCTGTGCATTGGCTACAGTGGCGAGGCTGGTGCCAAGAAAGAGCGCAGCGATCGTCGAACGGAACATTGCAGCCTCCTGCGGAAGCGGCCCATGCCGCCTCCCCTCTGGAACAGCGTGTTGATCAGGAGAGCGCTATCGCTTTTATTAAATCGCCGCATACCTCGCTCGAGGTATGCCAGTTTGATCAAGGAAGCTCGCCCGGGGGCCCGGCTTATTCGACCCGGGTTAGCGTCCTGATCATCTGCGCCTGGCTGTGGCAGCCTGTCTTTTCCAATAGTTTCTGAAGGTGCACGCGGGCCGTCCAATAAGCGATTCCAAGCTCGTCCGCTGCGGACCTGAGGTTGCAGTCCCGCGCCACGAGCTCGGCGGCGAGCCTCGCTTCGGCGGGGGTGAGCCCGAACAGTCCGGACCACCGTTCCGCAGCTGCCGGTGAAGTACCGTCCTCCGGATCGACGATCTTGACCAGCACCGCCGGCTGGAAGGCGCGCCACATCGACGGCAGCCGTGGCAACGGCGTGAAAGTCAGTAGCAGGTCGCGTTTGCCCGACGGCCTCGGCAGGGCAACCGCACCGCCATGGCTGCCGTCGACCAGTGCGTTCAGCGCGCTTGCGATCGCCTCATTGACCCGCTGCGTGCCGGCTATGGTGCGGGCCGCAAGCTTGCCACGGCAAAGTGTCAGTCCATCCGCAGCCTCAAACAGCTGCTGCGCCCGGATGCTCGCCGTTCGGACATGGCCGCTGCGGTCGAGAATGACGGCGGCGTCCTTGCCGCTTTCGAGCACCGGCGGACGGGCGGCGAGCCGCAGCGCATGGTCCATATGCTCGAAGAGCATTTTAAATAAGCTCTTGTTGCGTTTGGTCGGAGGTCCGACCGCGGCCGGCGGCAGAATGGAAAAGCCGAATGTAAGTTCGTCGACAGGAGCGGTGTAGCCCACGATCCAGTGCGTCGCCCCGAAATAATCGCGGGCGTAGCGAATCACAGGATCGTCCAGGTACGTCTCCCTCGGGATGACGTCGGCGGTTTCGCAAAAGCGCGCAAACGGGTGCCGCAGAGCGAAATGGAATGTGCGGTCTTCCAGGTACAGACGTTCCCCATGGTACGTTTGCCTCGCCTCGTCATATCGGACTCCGCCCCTGCCGCGGAACTCCGCCCGGTTCATCTGCTCGTCGCGGAAATCCGAGACAGAGATCAGCACCGTGCGGGATTCGGTCTGTTCCAGGACATCCTCGATGACGAGGTCCCACGCCTCCGGATCGAAAGCGCTTTCGTAAATTCGGCCGATCAGCCGCGAGACGCGTTCATCAAGCCCCAATGCCGTCCCCCTGCGCACACGGATGGGATGCTTGTTAACTTACTGTATAATCAAAAGCCTGTCGAACCGATGCCCCCCCGGCCCGTTGGCAGTAGGAGCTATATTCATCGACACGCCCCTCTGCATGGGGGTGCAGTCGTGCCTTCCTACCCTTCCGGGGCGTCGCGGCTAGCCTTGCCAGCCCTGTAACACCCCCGTTCAGTCCAGATTAAGCCGAAAAATCCTATAAAAACAACTCGTTGACCGCCGCGCAAAAGCGCCGGCGATTGCCCAGATCAATCGGGGGAAAGATCATCCTGAAACCTATCCTGATCGGCGCCTTCGCGGCGCTCGCCACGCTTACGGCCGGCACCGGCCACGCGCAGAGCGTCGCCGACGGCCAGTCGCGGGCGGATTATCTCGCCTGGCTCGCCCAGTCGCCGGACAACCGGGAGAAGGTGAGCTCGTTCCGCGATTTCCTCGCCGAGAACAAGGTCGAGGACGTGGTTCCGGTGTGGCAGCTGGTCCGCACCTCCTCGTCCTGGCGCCAGTGCAACGCCGGCCGCTTCGAGGTCGCCCCCGCCGGGCAATGGTCGAACATCGTCCAGACCCTCGCCTTCGTGAAGAACGAGGTCCAGCCGGCGATTGGCGAGGTCGAGGCCCTGTCCGGCTTTCGCAACGACCATCTCAACAGCTGCTCGAACGGCAAGCCCGGCTCGGCCCACCGCATGTTTTTCGCCATGGACCTGGTCCCGGTGGGCGACATTCCGCGCAACGCCATGATCGCCAGCCTGTGCCGCGCCCACGCGCAGCGCGGCGCCGACTATCGCGCCGGGCTCGGCTTCTACAGCGGCTCGCGCTTCCACGTCGACAGCAGCGGCTTTCGCAAATGGGGCTCGGACGGGCGCGGCGCCACTTCCCCGTGCAACGGCCGGATCGCCTGAGGCTCGGCTCGGCTCAGCCGCACAAAGGATCGCCGGCCAGGTCCGTCGCCCGCGCGGCGTCCTCGGCGGTTCCGCCCACCTTTTCCAGCCTTGCTCCGGCAAGGCTCGCGCCCGCGCCGCAATAATAAGCGCAACCCTGCGCGACGCTCGCCGGGAAAGTCACCAGCGTCCCGGCGATCCGGGCGTCGATCACGCATTCGCCCTCGCCGGCCATGGTCAGGCGAAGCCGGTCGCCCTCGCGCGCCGCTTCGCCGGCACCGCCGCATTTGCCGCCGCTCGCAGTCTCGGTGACGATCGCGAATGCGGCGGCGCCCGTGGAGCCGGCAGTCATGCACATCCGGCCGTCACGGTCGGCGTCGCGGCCAGCCTCGTAAAGGCCGGTGAGCTCGGCGGTCTGAACGCGCTCGGCGGATTTCGGCGCGGCCGGATTGCCGCCGTCGCCATCGCCCTTTCCGCACGCAGCGACCAGTGGCAGCAGGAGGAAAAATGAAAATCTCATCGCTTCGCGGTGTCAAACCGCGACGGCGGCGAAGGTTCAGGCCAACGCCAGGTTCGCACCCCTAAGTCGCGCCCCTGCGGACATTCGCCATGCTTGCCGCTAGAGCCGCGCCATGTCACGACATCATGAGCGGCGGCTGCTTCAGCTTGCGGTCGCCATCGCCTGCCTTGTCCCGCTTGGAGCGGGCACCCTGGGCGTTCTTCACGGACCGGCGATGGTCGACGGCGCCCCGGCGGCGGGCCACGCCGATCTCGACAGCCACTTCCGCTATCTTTCCGGCCTGCTTCTGGGGGTGGGGCTCGGCTTCGCCGCATCGATCCCGACCATCGAGCGAAGGTCGGAGCTGTTCGCTGTCCTCTCGGCGGCGGTGGTGGTCGGCGGCCTTGCCCGACTGGCGGCGCTGATTACCGGCAGTGTCCCGGGCGCCCCCGATGTCCTGGCCCTGGGCGTTGAGCTCTTGATCGTGCCGCTGCTGTGGCTCTGGCAGAGGCGCATCGCCCGCCGCTTTCGGCCCGGCCGGCCGGTCTAGGCGCCGGGCGGGCGGAGGCGGAGCACGCTATCGAGGCCTCTCCGCTTCCGGCTGCTCTCGTCGGCGCGGCCGCTCGATCTTGAGCGGCGGCACGGAAATGATCTCGAAGCTGCTCGTGGCGACCTGGATTCCCGCCTCCTCGAACCCGGCGATGATGTCGCGGGTCACGGCATCCTTGATTTCGCGGATGCCGTGGTCGGGCACCAGGAAGCGGACCGTCAGCTGGATCCAGCCTTCGACCAGCAACCAGAAGACCCGCGGATCGATGTCGCCGATCGCGACCCCGTAGCGGCGCTCCAGCCGCTCAAGCTCGGGCGCTTCCAATTGCTTGCTGACCACAGTGTGACGCCGCGCCGCCTCCAGCATCACGTCTTCCGCTCTGCCCCGGTCGTCGGTGAAGTGGATCGACAGGCTGATCTCCTCCCAGACGTATGGGAATTGATCGGAATAGTTGAACACCGGCTCGGAGAAGATCTTGTCGTTGGTGATGGTGACGATCCGCCCGGTATATTGCCGGCTTTGCACCCATACGCTCGGCTCGTTCCCCTGCATCGGCGGCGGCTGCCCCATTTCCAGGATCTTGGTCTGCATGAAGCTGAGGGAGATGACATCGCCCCTGACCCCGCCCATGACGATCCGGTCGCCGACGTTGAACGTCTTGCCACGAAGGATGACGAAATAGCCGGCGACCGCGGTAATCACCCGTTGCAGGGCGAAGGCTATGCCCGCGCCGAGCAGTCCGACGACCGTCGCCAGCCGAGCCGGATTGTCGAACCAGATCGACGCGATCGCCAGGAACAGCAGCGCTGCGATGGTCAGGCTGACCACCTGCCGAGCCCAGAAATGAAAACGGGTCCCCGCCCGGCTGCCGATGAAGGTTCGGAGGAATGCCCGAAGCGCCCAGGTGACCACCAGCGCCACGGCGATGATGAAAAAGGTGAGGAGCAGCTTGCGCAGATTCTCGGAGGTCGCGCCGATGAGCGTCACTCCGAAAATCTGCAGGGCGTCGCTTGGGCCGGTCACGCCGCCATCAACCGGTACGTCGCCGCAACAGTTCCGAGCCCTGGACTGGCCGGCCCGCGGTTAACCGATCGCCGACTCGGCGGCGCACCGCATCGCCGGCACGGTCGATGGCATTGGGCCTTGCTGCCGGGCAACCGCCCGGCCGCGGCGTTGGTTCGGCAGGCAAACAGAGGAGAATTGGAATGGTAGACGTCCTTGAACCTGCGCCGAAGTCGAAGGCGGAAAGCTCGGAGCCGGGGGACGGTTACGGACCGGTTTCAAAGGCTTTGATGGGCGCCGCTGCGGGTGCGGTCGGCACCTGGGCGCTCGATCGGGCCGACTGGCTGATGTGGAAAAACGAGAGCGAGGAGGCCAGGCTTCGGACCAACGCGGTCCGGCCGTTCGCAGAGCCCCCGGCGCACGTCCTCGTCAGCAAGGCCGAAAAAGCCCTCGGCCTTGAACCGACGCCCGAGCAGCATGAGCTTGCCGGAGTCGCCGTTCACTACGGGATTGGCATTGGTCCGGCGGTCGCTTACGCCGTCGTGCGCGACAAATTGCCTGGGCCCGGACCGGTGCGGGGCCTGCTGTTCGGCTTCGGGCTGTTCCTGCTGCAGGACGAAGCGGTGAATGCTGCAACCGGCGTCGGAGCAAGGCCGGATCGCTATCCGTGGCAGGCGCACGCGCGCGGGCTGGTGTCGCACCTCGTCTACGGGCTCGTCACGGAAATGGTGCTGGGAAGCATGGACCGCTCGCTAAGGTCGAGTCGCGGCGGAGCCGACACGGGCAGCGAGCCGCAAGGAAAGCCGCGAGCGATCAGGCGCTGATCGCCTCCCGGCCGCAGAGGCGCTCGCGAAGGAAGCCGATCACCCGGTCGACCGTCTCGCGGGTCGGCTCGCCCTCCCGGTCGATCAGCCCGATGGTCAGGACGCTGTGTGGCGGTTCGGGGTGCGGCTTGGCCGATCGGCCGGGCACTTCGATCCCCTCGAAACCTTCGCCGAGTTCCCGGCGCAGCGTCTCGAAGCGCGCGGCTCGGCAGAACAGAAGGTCGCCGGTGAACCGGACGCCGAGCACGCGCATGCCCTCCTCGCGGATCCGCCGCCGGGCGTTCTCCAGAGTCTCGGGAGTGACGTGAAGCGCCGCCGCCTTGCCGGGCGTGACCGGCAGCGGGAATGAAGGGTGCGCGAGGACCGGGGCGACCACTTCCTGATCGAGGGTCATGGTCAGCGCGAAGTTTCCGGTGACGCACATGCCCACGGCGCCGACTCCGGTGCCGCCGATCTCCTGATAGGCATGCCGTGCGAGGGTGCGCAGCCAGTCGGCGATCGGGCTTGAACGATTCTCGGCCAGGACGTGCCACTCGCGACTGACGCACAGCTTCGCCAGCTCCCAAAGCCGTCTCGGTTCGCTGGTGGGCTTGCCGGTCACTCCGAACAAATGTGGCATGAAGACGGTGAAGCCGGCCTCGGCAACCTTGCGCGCAAACCGCGCCACCTCGGCCGAAATGCCCGGGACCTCGTGCATGATGACGACCGCGGGCCCCTCGCCCTTCCGGTAGACCGTCCGCTCCTCTCCCAACGCCGAGAAGGGCACCGCCCTGAAGTCCGCGAGCTGGTTCATCGGCGATAAACGCGCGGACACCGGATGGGACCCATTGGCGCGAGTGCCGATGTCCGCAGCCCCATCGCGGACATTAGGTGAGCGATCTTACGCGATCGCCGTCCGCGCCATCTCCTCGAACCTGGCCATCAGCGCGCGCAGCGGGAACGGTCCGTGGCTGATCCGCGCCGCTCCGGCATCCGCCCATTGCGCCTTGGGCGGAGCGCCGGGGAAGGCGATCAGGTTGAGCGGCAGCGGCACCGCCTTGACCACTCGCTCAACCTGCCTCGGGTCCGACAATCGCGGCACGAAAAAGCCGCTTGCGCCGGCATCGGCAAAAGCCCGGCCGCGCTCGATCACCTGGTCGATTAGCGCGCCGTCATGCTCCTTGACCTTGAGCATCAGGTCGGTCCGGGCATTGATGAAGAAGCCATCCCCGAGCGCGCGGCGGATCGCCTCGATCCGGCGGCATTGCAGCGCCAGCGGATGCACGCCCTCCCCGCCGATGACCTGGTCCTCGAAATTGCAGCCGACCGCGCCGGTCTCGGCCAGCGCCGCGACATTGCGCGCGGCAAGCTCGGGCTCGACCGCATAGCCGCCCTCGAAGTCGATTGTCACCGGCAGGTCGACGGCTTGGACGATTCGCGTCGCATTGGCGAAGACGAAATCGATCGGCACTTTCTCGCCATCGGGCCATCCGTTGGCGTCGGCGACCGGGTGGCTGCCGGTGGCAATCGCCTTCGCTCCCGCGCGGGCGACCGCCAGGGCGCTGCCGGCGTCCCAGATATTGTAAAGGACGACCGGATCGCCCGGGACATGAAGCCTGGCGAAGCTGTCGAACCGCTTCTTCCGGACTTCCGCAGAGGCCGGCTGCGCGGCCCCGTTTCCTCGCGCATCGTTCATGACGCGCTCCTAGGCTCGCCCCGGTCCGTCTTGCAATATGAGACTAGTGGACGAAGCGGGCGACGACATCGCGGTAGCTTCGCGACACCTTCACCTGCGCCCCGGAATCGAGCACCAGGAAACATTCGCCATTGGTGTGCGGCTTCACCTGCCGGACGAGGTCGAGGTTGACGATGGTCGAGCGATGGACCCGCTGGAACCGCCGCGGGTCGAGCCTCTTCTCGAGGTCCTTCATCGTCTCGCGCAGGATGAGCGTGTTGTCGCCGGTCTGGATGCACATATAGTCGCCGGCCGCGTCGATCCGCTCGATCGTGTCGACGTCGACCCGGAATATCTGGCCCTGGTCCTTGATGTTGATCATCTTCTCGAACCGGTTCGCCGCCGGCCCTTCCTCGCTCCCTTCGGCCAGCTCCTCGGCCGCTTCCGGCGCATGTTCGGCAAGCGCCTCCTTGAGCCGTTCCGCCTCTTCGGCGCTGCGCTTTTCCGCCAGCCTCTGGCGAACCCGGTCGAGAGTCGCCGCAAGCCGATCCTCGTCGACCGGCTTCATCAGATAATCGACCGCCTGCGCCTCGAAGGCGCGAAGCGCGTGATCGCCGTAAGCGGTGACGAACACGAACAATGGCGGCTCGACCTCGAGCAGGCCCTGGATCACCGAAAAACCGTCGAAGCCGGGCATCTGGATGTCGAGGAAGACCAGGTCGGGCTTGTGGGTCTTGATTTGCCGGATCGCCTCGCGGCCATTGGCGGCGGTGGCGACCACCTCGACGTCCTCATGCGCCTCCAGGCGCAGCTCGAGGCCCTGGGTCGCGAGCGGCTCATCGTCGACCAGCACGGTCCGAATGGTCATTGCTCTTTGTCTCCGCTGTCGAAGGGAATTTCGATGATAACGCTAAAGCCCCCCTTGTCGTTCTTCCTCGTCTCAAATCTATGCGCCGCGCCATAGGCCTGCGCCAGCCTGTCGCGGATGTTCGCCAGTCCGACACCGGTCGACGGGCTGGCCGCCATTGCCGCCCCGTCGCCATCGCCATTGTCGGCGACTTCCAGCCGGACCGACTGCCCCTCGCGGGTCGCCGTGACCCAGATGTCGGCGCCATTCTCGCTCGCCGTGACCGCATATTTGATCGCGTTTTCGATCAGCGGCTGCAGCAGCAGCGAGGGAAGCTTGGAGCCGATCGTCTCGGATTCGATGCGGAAATGCGGCCGAAGCCGGTCCTCGAAGCGCATCTTCTCGATCTCGAGGTAGAGCTTGAGAGTCTCCACTTCCTGGGCGAGCGTCACCTTTGCCGTCGACTCATTGACCAGGGTGTAGCGGAGGAAGGACGACAGCCGAGCCAGCATCGCATTGGCCCGCTCCGTCTGGCGAAGCAGAACCAGGGTCGAGATGGAATTCAATGTGTTGAACAGGAAGTGCGGATTGAGCTGGTAGCGGAGCATCGCCAGCTGGGCGGTCGACGCCTGGCTCTCCAGCTTCTCGCGCTGCTTGATCTCGCCTTCGAGCAGAAGGAAGTAGTTGATCCCGTAGTAAAGGGCGGCCCAGGCCGCGAGCAAGGCGAAGTTGAGCAGGATCGCGCCGAGATATTCGACCCCGATCGGCCGCGCGTCGGGCTTGAGGAAGGTCGCGTAGCTCCACGTCTCGATCGCCGAGAAGGCGGCCGAGGCGAGCGCCACGGCAAGCAGCGACAGGAGCAGCGTCAGCGCCGGTCGCATGGCGATAAGCCGGCGGAACAAGGAGGCCAGCAGCAAGGTCAGCGAATAGCCGGTGGCCGTGAGAAGCGCGGTGTGGATGATCCACATCGCCCCCATGCTGTTGGCGAAGCCCGACAGCGAGCGAAGGATGAAATAGCCGCTCCAGCCGGCTGTCTGCAGCAGCCAGAAGGCGCGGTTCTTGTCTTCGAAGAATGGCTGGTCGAGGCCGATTCCGCGAGCGATCGGGGCGGCCGGCGACTGGACCCTGCCGATGCCCTCGCGCCCGACCCGGGCCGGGCGCCGCTCGGCTTCGCTCTGCTGCAAGGTTGCGCTGTCGGTCGCCATGGCTCGCCAACGCATATAAGCTGGCATTTTCGCCATTGCGAGCAGGGCCGAATCGCGGCTAGCCGCCGAAGCGCTGGAGACGGAGCGGATGAACGAACCCCAATCGCACGCCACCTTTCGATCCATGGAGGAGGCGAGCCAGGAAGACTGGACGACGATCGCCGGCCATTTCATGCCCTTCGCGCAAGGGCTGGCCGACCGGGTCCTCGCCCATCTGAAGCTGCTCGATGGCGACCATGGCGGCTTTCCGATCGACCGGCTGCAGCATTCGCTTCAGACCGCGACCCGCGCCCATCGCGCCGGTGAGTCGGAGGATTATGTGGTGATGGCGCTGCTTCACGACATCGGCGACACGCTGGGTTCCTACAACCATCCCGACATCGCCGCGGCGATCCTCAAGCCGTTCGTCGACGATCGGCTGCACTGGATGACCGAGCATCACGGCATCTTCCAGGGCTATTATTTCTTCCACCACCTCGGCCTCGACCGAGACATGCGCGAGCGCTTCCGCGGCCATCCGCATTTCGAGGACACCGCCCGCTTTTGCGAGCTTTACGACCAGGCGGCGTTCGACGAGGGCTATGACAGCGCTCCGCTGGATTTCTTCGAGCCGATGGTCCGCCGGCTTTTCGCCGCGCCCAAGCGCTCGATCTACGCCGCATGACCGAACCTTCCTGAGGATCTACCGATGAAATTGCTTCACCTGGGCGCTGCCCTTTGCGCCGCGCTTTCGCTGGCGGCCTGCGACGCGACGCAGAATGTTTCCGCTCCCGCGTCGGAAGAGCGGATGGTCGCGCAGGTCCTGACCGGCGAGGATTCGGTCGATCCGCACAGCTTCGCCCGCCCGCACGAAGCCCGGGTCACCCATGTCGACCTCGACCTCGACATGGATTTCGAAGCGAAGCGGATCGGCGGCACCGCGACTCTCGACATCGAGCGGCGCCCGGACGCCAGGGAGATCGTCCTCGACAGCCGCGGGCTCGAGATCGAGTCGGTCAACGATTCCGCCGGCGAGCCGCTCGAATGGAGCCTGGGCGAGGGCAGCGAGGCCAACGGCCAGCCGCTCGCCATCCGGCTTCGTCCCGAAACCGAGCGGATCGCCATCCGCTACAGGAGCGCCCCCGAGGCCGAGGCGCTGCAATGGATTGGCCCCGAGCAGACCGCGGGCAGGAAACACCCCTATCTGCTCAGCCAGGGGCAGCCGACCCTCAACCGCACCTGGATCCCGACGCAGGACAGCCCGGGAATCCGGCAGACCTGGACCGCCCGAGTGACCGCGCCCGAACCCCTGACGGTCGTCATGTCGGGCGACCGCCTGACTCCGGAAGGGGAGGTTGCGGGCGAAGGCCGCCGCGCCTTCCGCTTCGCCATGAACAAGCCGGTCGCGCCCTATCTCATCGCCATTGCCGCCGGCGACCTCGCCTTCCGCGAGCTTGGGCCTCGCACCGGCGTGTGGACCGAGCCGGCCATGCTCGAATCGGCGGCGCGCGAGCTCGAGGACACCGAGCGGATGGTCGAAGCTGCCGAGGCGCTTTACGGCCCCTATCGCTGGGGCCGCTACGACATGCTCGTCCTGCCCCCCTCCTTCCCCTACGGCGGGATGGAAAATCCGACCCTCACCTTCCTCACCCCGACCTTCATCGCCGGCGACAAGAGCCTGGTCAGCCTCGTCGCCCACGAGCTCGCCCACAGCTGGTCGGGCAATCTCGTCACCAACGCCACCTGGGCCGACAGCTGGCTCAACGAGGGCTTCACCAACTATTTCGAGAACCGCATCATGGAGGCGATCTACGGTGAACGCCGCGCGGCGCAGGAGGCGGCGCTAAGCTTCGACGACATGATGGCGGCGCTGGAAAAGGAAGGGATGACCGCCCCGACGACCCGTCTCAACCTCGCCGCCGAGCAAGCGACTCCCGACGGCGGGGTCAGCGGCGTCGTCTATGACAAGGGCGCGATCTTCCTGCGCACCATCGAAAGCATCGTCGGGCGCGAGCGCTGGGATAATTATTTGCGCTCCTATTTCGACCGCCACGCCTTCCAGCCGATGACCTCGGCGCGATTCCTCGCCGATCTCCGCGAGCATCTGGTCAGGGGCGACAGGGCGCTCGAGGACAGGCTGATGCTCGACCAGTGGGTCTACCAGCCGGGGCTGCCATCGAATGTCGCCCGGCCCGATCCGGCCGCCTTCGCCGCCGTCGATCAGGCGGTGGAGCGCTATGCCGCCGGCAACCCGGCGCCGCAGGCGTTCGGCGAGTGGACGACGGCGGAACAGCTGCGCTTTCTCAACACGCTGCCTCGCTCTTTGCCCCGGGCACGGCTCGACGAGCTCAGCCAGCGCCTTCGCCTCAACGAAGCGCGCAACAACGAAGTGCTGTTCGCCTGGCTCGATCTGGCGGTCGCCAACCGCTACGATCCGGCGGTGCCGGCGCTCGAGCGCTTCCTGACCAGCCAGGGCCGGCGCAAGTTCGTCCGGCCGCTGATCACCGCTCTGGCCAGGGACGAGCAGTGGGGCCGGCCGATCGCGCAGCGCGTCTATCGCCGGGCGCGGCCGCTCTACCATCCGATCACCCAGGGGGGGCTCGACGAGCTGGGCCTGATCTAGCCCCCACAGCAATTGATCGGCACCGCCCCTTAACTCGCCTTAAACGCTCTTTGGTTATCCCCGGGCCCGAACGGGAATTGGGGCGTGGATGTACGAGGCACCTGACCGCTACAGGCGAATGGTCGCTGCGCGGCTTCCCGACGGGGAGTCGCTTGGCGTCACCAACCGCAGCTCGGAGGGCGAAAGCTCGCCTTTGCGCGACGTTCAGCTGATTTCGCGCGCCCAGCTCGCGCCTTTCTTCGCCGCCGCCAATATCGTCGCCGCGGCGCTGGTCGCCGCCGCTTTGTGGGGCGGCGCTCCGGCGGCCTTGCTGCTGCCCTGGTTTGCCGGGGTGGCGATCGCCAATGTCGGCGCGATGCAGCTCGCCCGGACCCAGGCGGTCACCAATGTCGGCCGTTCCGGCCGGCGGGTGCCGCAATGGCTGATGGTCGGCGAGGTCACCGCCCGCGGGCTGCTCTGGCTCAGCCTGCCGCTCTACCAATTCCCCTCCCTCGACCCGGGCGCCCAGGTGATTGTCGCGTCGATCGCGTCCGGCCTTGGCATCGCCGCCCTCGGGCTGGTCGTCGTTCCGGCCAGCGTCACCGCCTGGCTGTCGACCTTCACCGCCGGCCTGTGCCTCGCGCTTCTCGTCGGCCGAAGCTCGGTCCCGTTCCAGCACATGCTCTCGATCCTGTTCACGCTGGGCGTCGCCGTGTTCGGCGTTCTCGCCGTCGCCCGCTGGGCCTTCCACCAGCTCAAGACCAATGCCGAGGTCGGCTCGCAGAGCGAAAGCGCCAGCCTCCTTCTCCAGGAATATGAGCAGCGCGGGGTCGGCTGGCTGTGGCAGGTCGATTCCGAAAATCGGGTCACCTACATCAGCTCGCGAATGTCGGCGATGCTCGGCCGGCCGGCCAGCAGCCTGCTCGGCCATTCGCTTCCCTCGCTGCTCGGCGGCCGCGCCGAGCTCGGCCAGAAACTGCTCGAAAAGCAGGCGTTCACCAATCTCGAAATGGAGCTTGGCACCCCTGCCGGGCCGCGCTGGATCTCGATCGCCGGCGACCCGATCATCGATCCCGCGGGGCGGTTCGAGGGCTTCCGCGGGGTCGGTTCGGACATCACCGAAATCCGCCAGACGCAGGAGCGGCTCACCCATTTGGCCAACGTCGACGTTCTGTCCGGCCTGCCCAACCGCGGCCGGGTCCGCCAGCTGCTCGGCGAGGCGCTTCGCCTGGCGACCACCGGCAACGTCCCGTGCGCCATCCTCTTCCTCGACCTCGACGGCTTCAAGCCGGTCAACGACACGTTCGGCCACCCCAAGGGCGACGCCGTGCTTCAGGCGGTCGCCAAGCGCCTGGCCGACGAGGTCGCGGCCAATGGCCATGTCGGCCGGATGGGCGGCGATGAATTCGCCATCGTCATCCCCGACGCCCAGAGCCGCCGGACGGTCGAGCATATGGCCGACCGGATCATCGAGACGATCAAGCAGCCCTATATGATCGACCAGACCGAAATCCGGATCGGCGTTTCGGTCGGCGGCGCCTTCGGCCCGATCGACGGGGCCACCGTCGACGATCTGATCCTCAAGGCCGACCTTGCGCTCTATCAGGCGAAGGACGCCGGCCGCGGCTGCGCTCGCTATTTCTCCTCGGAGCTCCAGTCCGAGCAGGAGGACCGGGTGCGGCTGGAATCCGACCTTCGCGCGGCGATCGCCTCGAAGCAGTTCCACCTCGTCTTCCAGCCGCTGATCAACGCCAGGGACCAGAAACTGATCGGCTTCGAGGCGCTGATCCGCTGGAACCACCCGCAGCGCGGCTTCGTCCCGCCCAACGTCTTCATTCCCGTCGCCGAGGAAACCGGCCTCATGGCGGCGATCGGCGAATGGGTGATCGACGAGGCGTGCCGGGCGGTCGCCACCTGGCCCGAGCCGATCACCGTCGCGCTCAACATCAGCCCCAAGCAGATCATCCTTCCGGCGCTGCCCAACACGGTCAGCGAGGCCCTCGCCCGCTACAAGATCGCCGGCAACCGGATCGAGCTCGAGGTCACCGAAGGCGTCTTCCTCGGCGACAACGGCACCACGCTCGACGTGCTTAAGCGCCTTCGCCAGCTCGGCGTCGGAATCGCGCTCGATGATTTCGGCACCGGCTATTCATCGATCGGCTATTTGAACAAGGCGGTGTTCCACAAGCTCAAGATCGACGGCAGCTTCGTCCGCGAAGCGGGCAGCAGGCCGGAAAATATCGCCATCATCCAGTCGATCGTCCAGCTGGCGAAAAGCTTCCGAATGTCGGTCACCGCCGAGGGCGTCGAGACCGCCGAGGATTTCGAGCGCATGCGCGATCTCGGCTGCGACACCATCCAGGGCTATCTGTTCGGCCGGCCTTTGTCCTACGAGCGCGCCAACCAGATGGTCGTCGGCCTCAACGCCAAGCGGATGGCCGGCTAGCCGATCCGACCGCGTAGCTTCCCGCCGAGGACACTAACCGCGCTAGTCTTCGCCGGCCAAATTGCTTGTCCGGGCGAAGGATGCGCGGCCACCTCACTCGCTTTCCGTCCAACACACCGGCACAGGCCGTGCCGGCGGCTTATCGGCGCCAGGCCGAGAACCGGCCGCGTAATCCGGAAGGGGCCCCGCGAAAAGTGCACTGTTACCGTATTTCGAGGTCACCGAGAACCGGGTGGCGGTCGGCACATCCGATGCTGCCACCGAGCGCACATTGAGCTATACGCCCAACGGCATGCTCGCGACTCTGACCGACGCGGAAAGCAACCGCACCACTTATGACTATGA
>DATLGC010000132.1:0-2156 GCA_035540655.1 Sphingomicrobium sp.
CCTTCTGGCTCTCGCCGCCCGGCTGTGCGACAAGGGCGGCGGAGAATGACTGCTGGCCATCAAAGACAGGGTCTGAGCTGGAGCGCCCAGATCGCGGCCGCAGCTCCGGCGAGGATCAGCAGCAAGCCGATCAGCAGCCGGGCGCTCCAGCTCAGACCCTGTCTTTGATGGCCAGCAGTCATTCTCCGCCGCCCTTGTCGCACAGCCGGGCGGCGAGAGCCAGAAGGCTGGCGTCCGCCGGCTTTTCGCTCGCCTCGACCTGCTTCCAGCCCGCTCCGGCGGCGGCTGCGGCCGCCTCGCTGATCGCTGCAATCTTGATTGTAGAGCGATTCAATCCCGTCGCCTCGACCAGTTCGCCGAGGCGCTCGCCAGCGCGGGGCGAATGGACCGCGACCACCGCCCCCTCGACCGACTTGAAATCCGCCGGGGCGGCAATGGTCGCCGACCGATAGACCGGGACCGCGACGATCTCCTGCCGAGCGTTGTCAGCCGGGCGGCGGTGCTCGCCGCACAAATGGAGCAAGCGAAGATTCGAGTCGATCGAGCCGAGCAGCCGCTCGATCCCGCAATCGCCGGTGCTGGCGATGTCGAATCCGGCGTCTCGAGCCGCCTCGGCGGTGGCCTCGCCGACCGCATGTACGGGAAGCCCGCGAAGTGCCCGGAGCGAGTCGCCGCCGTGGCGAATCGCACTGGCGCTGGTCACGAGCAGGGCATCGAAGCGTGACGGCTCCGGCGCCTGCCAGGCGATCGGCTCAACCCGGAACAGGGGAATGGCGATCGCCTCGATCCCGATCCGGCGCGCCCGAGCAACCGTCTCGCCCGCCGCCGGCTCGGGGCGCAGGACGACCAGCCGCCTCATGCGCCGGCGAACAGCTCCCGCACCTTGCCGGGCGCCCGCTGGAGCAAAGCGCGAGCGAATTGTGCCGGCGCTGCGAGGTCCCAGCAGTCGAAGCGCTCCTCGCCTTCGGCTTTCTCCGTGCCATCGGCGGAATAAAGCTCTGCGCGAAGCCGCAGCTTGCCCCCCTCGAGCACCGCCAGCGCGGCCACCGGCGAGGAGCAGGAAGCGCCCAGCGCCCGGGTGAAGGCGCGCTCCGCGGCGACCGCGGCATGGGTCGTCGCATCGTTGATCGATTGCAGCATTCGCAAGGTCATGTCGTCGTTGCTCCGGCATTCGATTCCGATCGCCGCCTGGCCCGGTGCCGGCAGAAGCCGGTCGATCGGAATCGGCGTTCCGACATTGGCCAGGCCGAGCCGCCTGAGCCCGGCCGACGACAGCAGGGTCGCGTCGACCTCGCCGCGCTCGACCTTGTCGAGCCGGGTTTCGACATTGCCGCGAAGGGTGACGATCCTGAGGTCGGGGCGAATCGCCAGCAGCTGCGCCGCCCGCCGCGGCGAGGAGGTTCCGAACGTCGCGCCTGTCCTGATCGCTTCGATCGATTCGGGTCCGATCAGCCGTTCGCGATAATCGCCGCGGGGCCTCATCGCCGCCAGGCGAATGGCGTCGGGCCGCTCGCTCTCGACGTCCTTCATTGAATGGACGGTGAAGTCGACTTCGCCGTCGAGCAGCGCCTTGTCGAGTTCCTTGGTCCACAGGCCCTTGCCGCCGACCTCGGCCAGGGGCCGGTCCTTGATCTTGTCGCCGCTGGTCTTGATCGGGACGATCTCGATATGCCCCGCCTCCCAATGCTGGGCGACCTCGATTGCCGAGGCGACCTTGCGCGCTTGCGCCAGAGCAAGCGGCGAGCCGCGAGTCCCAAGCCTCGGATGTCCAACCATGACCCACCCCTAGCGCACTGCACCGCTGTCCGGCAAAGGGCTAAAAATGAGCCTGGTCCTCGGCCTCGAATCCTCGTGCGACGATACCAGCGCGGCGCTGGTCACCGGCGACCGCCGGATCGTCGCCCAGGCGGTCGTGTCGCAGCATGGCGCGCATCGGCCGTTCGGCGGGGTCGTGCCCGAAATCGCCGCCCGCGCCCATGTCGAGATTCTTCCCCGGCTTATCCGCCAGGTGCTGACCGAAGCGAACAGGCAAGTCGCCGATCTCGACGCGATCGCCGCCACCGCCGGCCCCGGGCTGATCGGCGGCGTGATGGTCGGGCTGCTCGCCGGCAAGGGACTGGCGCTCGCCGCCGGCAAGCCGCTGATCGCGGTCAATC
>DATLGC010000133.1:0-44997 GCA_035540655.1 Sphingomicrobium sp.
ACGTCGGCTTCTCCGGCGGCGAGAAGAAGCGCGCCGAGATGGTGCAGATGGGGATCATGAGCCCGCGCTTCGCGGTGCTCGACGAGACCGACAGCGGCCTCGATATCGACGCGCTCAGGATCGTCGGCGAAGGCATCAACCGGATCATGCGCGCGCCCGGCAAGGGCGTGCTTCTGATCACCCATTACGAGCGCCTGCTCGAGCATGTCCGGCCCGACCGCGTGCACGTGCTGCAGGCGGGCCGGATCACCCGCTCCGGCGACATCGAGCTTGCCCGCACGCTCGAGCGCGAAGGCTATGCGGAGGCGGCCGCGTGACGCCGATCGCGATCATCATTGCCTGCCTGGCGCTGGTGATCCTCGTCGGGGCGATCCGCGGCAAGCCGGGGCGCGGCATTGCCGACACGGCGCTGCTGGTGATCCTGTTCGGACTGCTGGCGCTCTCCGATTTCGTCCTCAGCCGGTTTGTCGATACCGGCAAGGCCGCAGTCTGGATTGCGATTGCCCTCGCCGCCGGCTTCGCAGTCGACGCGATTTATGGGCTGATGGCGCCCGAACGGCAGCGCCAGCGCGATCGCAAGCTGCGCCGGCTGATGAGGAGGCGGGCATGACTGCCCCCTTCCCGACCAGAAAACAGGAGGAGTGGCGCTACGCCGACCTCGAGGCTCTGCAGCCGCTGTGGGAACAGCTCGGTGAGGTCGAGCGCATCCATGTTGCCGCCGGCGACAGCCTCGAGCTCGTGTGGCTGCCGACGGCGGATCCGGTGCAGGTGCAGCGCGTGCACCTGACGCTTGGCGCAAACGCGCAGGCGCGCATCTTCGCGCTCAACGATGCCGGGCAGTACGGCCGCATCGAGCTCCTTGCCGAGCTCGCCGAGGGTGCAGACTTCGAGCTCTATGGCGCCAATATCGGTGGCGGGCTCTCCACCAACGAATTCGTCACCAACGTCCGCCATCTCGAGCCCAATGGCCGATCGCGCCAGACCATCCGCTCGGTGCTGGGCGGCAAGGCAGTCGGCTCCTACCTCGGCCGGGTCGAGGTCGCGCGCGGCGCGCAGAAAGTGGACGGCGAGCAGTCGGTGAAGGCGATGCTGCTGGACCGCGGAGCAACCGCCAATTGCAAGCCCGAGCTCGAAATCTACGCCGACGACGTCAAGTGCGCGCACGGTGCCAGCGTCGGCGAGCTTGATGCCGACCAATTGTTCTACGCGATGAGCCGCGGCCTGCCGCTCGAGGAGGCGCGCGCACTTTTGCTTGAAGGCTTCGTCATGGGCCTGTGGGACGCGGTCGGCGACGATGCGCAGCGCGAGGCGATCGCTGCCGCCGCGCGCGCGGGGCTGCGGAGGGTGGCGTGAACGTCGAGACCGCAATCCACTCGTCGCTCGATGTGCGCGGGGAATTCCCGGGAATCGCCGACTGGCATTATCTCGACAGCGCGGCGACCGCGCAAAAGCCGCAGGCGGTGATCGACGCGATCGCCCGCGCCTACGGCGGCGAATATGCGACGGTGCATCGCGGCGTCTATCAGCGCTCATCGGACATGACCGGCCGCTACGAGGCGGCGCGGGCGGCGGCGGCGAAATTCATCGGCGGCAAGGCCGAAGAGCTGGTGTTCACCCGCGGTGCGACCGAGGCGATCAACCTGGTAGCCCGGGCGCTGCCGAAGGAGGGCCGCAAGCGCGTGCTGCTGTCGGCGCTTGAGCATCACAGCAACATCGTCCCGTGGCAGCTGGCCGGCTACGAAGTCGACGCCGTGCCACTGACCGAGGAAGGGCGTATCGACCTCGACGCCGCGGAAGACATGGTCAGCGACGAACATCGCGTCGTCGCCTTCGCCCATGTGTCGAACGTTTTGGGCTCGGTGCTCGACGCCAGGCGCGCGGCCGAAATCGCGCATAGCAAAGCCGCCCTGCTTCTGCTCGACGGCTGCCAGGCGGTGCCGAGGCTGCCGGTCGACGTCGCCGAGATCGGCTGCGACTTCTACGCTTATTCCGGCCACAAGCTTTACGGACCAACCGGCATCGGCTGCCTGTGGGGCCGCTCCGAGCTGCTCGACTCGATGACTCCGTGGCAGGGCGGCGGGTCGATGATCGACCGGGTGACCTTCGCCGAAACCACCTACCTCGACCCCCCGATGCGCTTCGAGGCGGGGACTCCGCACATCGTCGGAGCGATCGGGCTCCATGCGGCCATCGACTGGGTCGAGAGCGTCGGCCTCGAGGCGATCCGGGCGCACGAATGCGCGCTCGCCGCCGAGTGCCGCGAAGCGCTTCGAAGCATCAACAGCGTCCGGCTGTACGGGCCCGAGGACAGCGCCGGGATCGTCAGCTTCAATATCGAGGGGGTGCACGCGCACGACACCGCCACCATATTGGACGATGCCGGAGTGGCGGTTCGCGCCGGCCACCATTGCGCCCAGCCGCTGATGGAGTGGCTGGGGGCCGAGGCGACGGCGCGGGCGAGCTTCGCCGCGCACAGCGATGGCTCCGACATCGAGGCGTTGGTCAACGGCATCGAGCAGGTCAGGCGGATCTTCAAGTGAACGAGGAACGGAAGATCGAGACGGAAGAAGTGGACTCGGTGGCCAGGCCGCCGCGCGCCCGAGTGCCCGAAAGCGCGGTGGCCAAGCTCGGCCGCAAGCGGGACTATCTCGCCGGCTTTCTTTCCGGCGAGACCGAGCAGGCTGAACCGGCCGATGCCGGCCCCGGAGGCGATTTGCAGGCATCCGTGGTCGAGGCGATGAAGTCGATCTACGACCCCGAAATCCCGGTCGACATCTACGAGCTCGGCCTCATTTACGACGTCGACGTGTCGGCGGACGGCGACGCGACCATCACAATGACCCTGACCACCCCGCACTGCCCGGTCGCCGAATCCCTGCCGCAGGAGGTCGAGCTTCGGGCGATGGCGGTGCCGGGCATCCGCGACGCGGTGGTCAACCTCGTCTGGGATCCGCCGTGGGACCCGTCGAAGATGAGCGACGAGGCGCGGCTCGAATTGGGAATGTTATGAACGAGCAGACGAAAGTCCGCGCGCGGCCAGCCGCGATAATCCTTACGCCGGCGGCCGAGAAGCGCATCGCCGAGCTGATGGCGCGGGCGCCGGAAGGCGCGATCGGAGTCAAATTGTCGACTCCGCGCCGCGGCTGCTCCGGCCTTGCCTATTCGGTCGATTATGTGACGGCCGAAAACCCGCTCGACGAGAAGATCGAGACGCCCGGCGGCATCTTCTACGTCGACGGCGCGTCGGTGCTCTACCTGGTCGGAAGCACGATGGACTGGCGCGAGGACGATTTCGCCGCCGGCTTCGTGTTCGACAATCCCAACGCCACCGGCAACTGCGGCTGCGGCGAAAGCTTCACTGTGTGATCGTCCGCGAGGCGACTGCCGCTGACCATCCGATCTGGGCAGAAATGCTCGCGAAGCTTCACGACTGGGGCGACGAGGCGGAATTCATCGCCGAAATTCCATCCTGGCTGGCGCTCGAAGACCCGATGGTCTGTTTCCTTGCCTTCACCGACTCCGGCCAGCCGATCGGGATGGTCGATGCGCGGGTGCGCAACTATGCCGAGGGCGCGCCGAACCTCCGCGCCGCTTATGTCGAGGACATCTGGGTCGAGGAAGAGCACCGGCGATCGGGAGTGGCGCGGGCGCTGCTCGCGGCCGTCGAGCAATGGGCGCGGGCGCAGGGCCTGGACTGGCTCGGCTCGGACACGGAGCTCGGCAACGACCTCAGCGAGGCATGGCACAAGGGAGCCGGGTTCAAGATCATCGAGCGCCTGATCGTGTTCGGCAAGCCGCTGGAATGACCAAGGCCCCGACCATAAAACCGGATCGCGGTCGGCTCGTCACTCCCGGCCGGCGAAGAAGTCGCGGGCCAGTGAGAGAAATCGCGGCCAGGCGGGCTCATGCTCCAAAAGCACATGATTCTGGCTGTCCAGCTCGACGAAGCGGGCACCCGGAATTCCTGCCGCCAGCTCCCGGCCGGCCGAAACTGAGATCACATGATCGTTCCTGGCGTGAAGCACGAGCGTGGGGACCGTGACCTTGGGCAGCATTGCGGTGACGTCGATCGTCGACAACACGCGTTGCAGGCGCTCGGCATTCGATGGCGAAGTGGAGATTCGCTGAAGCTCATTATACCAGCCAAGCTGCTCGGGCGTGCCATCGGGGATGTAGAGGCTGGTGAACATCTGGCGATAGGCCGGGTTGTCGCCGCCCCAACCCGTCCGAGTCAGTACGAGCATGGCTTCGCGGCGGGCGAGATCGTCGCCGGTGAGCCGGCGAGCCCAGCCGCGGGCATAGCCGCCGAGCAGGAGCATTCGCCGAATTCGGCCGGGATGGCGGAGCGAGTATGCGACGGCGACCGGAGCGCCCTGGGAGATGGCGAAAAGGTCGAACTGATCGACGCCGGCGGCGTCGACCACCGTTTCGAGATCGTCGACGAAGGATTCGAACGACAGGTCGGGCGTATTCCAGTCGGACATGCCGTTGCCGCGCTCGTCGTACCGGATAAGGCAATGCTCGCGAGTAAGTTCCTTGAGCCAGTGGCTCCACAGCGGGCTCTGCCAGTCGAATTCGAGATGATTGAGCCAATTGGCCGTCTTCACCAGAGGCAGGCCGGAGCCGACGGCCGACCAGGCGAGTCGGGTGCCATCCCGGGCCGTGCAATGGCGGACCTTCTGGCTCGGCAATTCGGCGGAGAGCGCGCTTTGCTCCCGCCATCGGAGCGGCGGGGCTCCGAACGCGCGCTTGAAGGCGCGGTTGAACGCGGCTTCGCTCTGAAAGCCGACCGCAAAGGCAACGGCGGTGGCGTTGTGCTCGCCGCTCGCCAGCATCTCCGCCGCAACGTGCAGGCGCCAATGCCCGCAATATCGCATTGGCGGTTCGCCCAGCAGCCGAACGAATCGCTCGCCAAGCACCGTCCGCGACACGCCCGCTTCACGTGCCAGCGTTTCGATACGTAAAGGTTCCCGGTACCGGCGATGAATGACATCCAGGGCGCGGACTACGGCGGGGTCGTTGACGGCCGGCCTAGCTGCAGACGGGACAAAGGGTGCCGTCGCCGCGCCAGGCCCTCCGCTTATCACCCGCTCAACCATCCAGTCCCCCCAAGACCCTGGAATCGAGTTCGAGACTACAGGCTGCCGGTGTTTCAATCAATCAATCCGGCGGCACGGTCATTGGCAAAGCCGCACCATTACCTAGGGTTGCCTTCTCGGTAACGCCGCAGGGGAAACGGCATGTCACGAGTGGCTTCGCTCATGTTCGCATTGGTCGCTTATGCGATCTTCTTCGCGACGTTCCTTTACCTGATCGTTTTTGTCGGCAACCTCGATCTTGGCGCTTATTCGCCCAGGACGGTCGACCGCCCGCCATCGGGTCTCCCGGTCGCGGCAGCGGTGGTCGTCAATCTTGGGCTGATCGCCCTGTTCGGACTGCAGCACAGCGTCATGGCGCGGCAGGGTTTCAAGCGCTCGTGGACTCGAATCGTCCCGCCGCAAGCCGAGCGAAGCGCCTATGTGCTTGCGGCGAGCGCGGCGCTGATCGTCATGGTCCTGTTCTGGCAGCCGATCGACACCGTCATCTGGAGCTTCGCGGACGGAGCCGTGGCGACGGTCCTGACCGCGCTGTTCTGGGTCGGTTGGCTGGTCGTGCTGATCAGCACCTTCCTCATCAACCATTTCGAGCTGTTCGGACTGCAGCAGGCGTGGCTGCATATGCGCGGGCGTGAGCCGACCCCGCATCAGCTGCGCGAGCCTCTATTCTACAAATGGGTTCGCCATCCGATCTACGCCGGCTTTTTCCTGGCTTTCTGGGCGACTCCGCACATGACCGCCGGGCATCTCCTGCTGGCCGCCGGCCTTGGCGTCTACATGCTGATCGCGATCCGCTACGAGGAACACGACCTCGTCGACTATTATGGCGAGAAATATGAGAGTTACCGGTCGCGCGTCGGAATGCTGACTCCGCGCTTCCGCCGGCGCACCAGCGGCTAGAAGCCGAGCGTGAAGCGGATCGCCGCGCCATAGTCGTTGTCGGCCGAGGCGACGTGCCCCGGCTGGCGGCGCATGAACAGATTGCCGCCGAGCCAGCCGCGATCGCCAACGAGGCGCGTCGAGTAGCTGATCTCTCCGTCGATCTCGCGCCCGCTGGGAGTCAGCGAATATCTGACCAGCGAGTTGGTCGCGCTCGTCGTCGCATAATCGTAGGCGGTGGGCAGCATCAGCGAAAAGCCGCCGCGCTCGACCCGCAGCGGCTGCGAAACACGCAGGCCGATCCGGTCGTCACTGCCGAGTACGCCCGATTTCGCCACGTCGACGCCATAGGCACCCGTTTCGAACCTGCCGCCTCCGAAGGTGGTCCAGCCGCGCCGGGCCGAAACGCCGGCGCTAATGCCGCGGCCGAGCTCATGCCTTGCCTCAAGGTCGAGGAACAGGCTGGATGAGCCGTCGCCGCCGAGCGCCGGGCCCATCCGGCCGCCGAGCAATGTCCTTTTCTCCTCGAGCCGGCTGACGCTGGCCGACAGCCAGGTGCTGCCGAAGTTGCGGTCGAGCGACACGCTGTTCCAGCGATAGGGCGAACCGGTCGCGCTGTTTTCGACCTCGTGCCACACCTTGCCATTCTCGGACGATATGGTCAGCCCAACCGGGCCGAGATCGCGGCGAAGCGCCATGCTTCCGTCGCGCTGAGCGGCAAAGCCCGGGTCGCCGGCGATGTCCTTGGCGATGAGGAAGGCGCCGGCCTCGGCGCCCGACAATCGGCGCTCGAGCGACTTGGCGCCCTCGCGGAAACCGAAGGCGGCGGCGGACTTGCCGTCGAGCTGGGCGATGGCCGAGCCGGCGACCAGCCGCGCCTTGCGGGCATCCTCGGGCCCGATCCCGAGCTTTTCGATGGCGAACCCCATCGGCAGGTCGCGACGCTCGCTGACGGTCATCGCGACACTGAGCGGCCCGGCAGCGGCGCTCGCCATCTTGACACCGCCCTGGAGCGAACGGGCGAGCGGCTTCGCCTGCTCGGCCTGGCGCAGGGTCTTGGCGAAATCCATGACGAAGGCGCGGTCATATCCGTCGAGGATGATCGCGCCCATCGGACCGCTCGAGCCGCTGTCGCCGGCAGCGCCGGGCAGGTCGGTGGCTCCAGTAGCGGGGGTCGAAGTGCCCGCGACAGTCGTCGTGCCGATCGGCTGGAACGCGCGGGTAATGTTGAGCCGCCCGTGCCCATAAATCGAATCGACGCCCGGCGCACCGAGGTCATCGGCGCTCTTGAACAGGATGTCGATGATTTGTGCCGCGCTCAAGTTCGGGAAAGCTTGGGCCAGGAGCGCGACTGCGCCGCTGATCACGGGCGCGGCAAAGCTGGTGCCCGACATATAATAAAGCGTGCCAGTTTCATCGGGAGTGATGACCCGGTGGCCCAGCGCCGTCAGATACCATGCGGCGCCCGTGCCGGCGCGGTTCGAAAATTCCGAAATCTGATCGAGGTTGGTGCCGCCTGTCCCGTTGGGCGCCCCGATTGAGCCGGCGATGATGATCCTGCCCGGAAACTGCTGGGCCGGAGTCAGCGCGAATGCAGACGGGTTCGAGCCCTTGGCCTCGCGGCCGTCATTGCCCGCGGCGATGACGATGATGATGCCCGCGTTCACCGCGCGCTGCATCGCCGACATTACCGCCGAGCCGATCCCATCGCCGCCAAGCGACAGGTTGATTACCTTCGCGCCGGCGAGTCTCGCGGCATCGATTCCCTGGGCGATCGCACTGTCGAAGAATTTGCAGCCGCCGTCATCGCCGGTCGTCGCGCAGCTGCCGGGCTGGTCGGCGCGCAGCGAGATGACCGTCGAATCGAAGGCGACGCCGTGCATTCCAGAATTGTTCTTGGCTGCCATTGCAACTGCGCTGACAGCCGTGCCGTGGCCATCTTCGTCACTGACGCCGCGTGTATTGTAAAGATCGCGACTTGCCGGGTCGATCTTGCCGGCGAACTCGCCGAGGCTCGGGTTTATACCCGAGTCAATCACGGCGATCTTGATACCTGACCCGGTGAATCCCTTCTCATAGGCAGAGATCGCGCCGGCCGCGACGGCGGCATTCGACCGCTGGTATTCAGTCGTGTTGTAATTTGTCCCAGGGGTTGGCGTGGGTGTAGGCGTCGGTGTTGGCGTTGGTGTCGGCGTGGGTGTGGGCGTAGGGGTCGGACTGATCGGTGTCGGCGTCGGCGAGGGGCGAGCGCCGCTTCCACCGCCGCCACCACCACAGGCGGTGAGCCCCAGTGCGATTGCCGCAACGCAAGCGGTGGTTGCCAAAAAGCGCCTGTTCATACCCCGTACCTCCCAACAAGCCGCTGAAATGCCACGACTTCCCCTGATATGTCTTATGGTTGATCAATCCTTTCGATTTGCTGAAGAACCAAAAATGGCTAGGGGGCGGCGGAGCATGGACCCGCGCTTCGCCCACATTGCCGACTGGATTTTCGACCTCGACAATTGCCTGTATCCGGCGTCCACGGGCCTGTTTACCTTAATCGATCAGCGCATGGGAGCCTATATCCAGCGGCTGCTCGACTGCGACGCGGTCGAGGCCCGGCGAATCCAGAAGGCGCATTTCCACGAGCATGGAACGACGTTAGCCGGTCTGATGATGGACCACGGGGTCGATCCGCACGACTTCCTCGAAGAGGTCCACGCCATCCCGCTCGAAAGGCTGCCGCGCGACGACCGACTGGCGGCGGCGATGGCCCGTCTTCCCGGTCGCCGGTTCATCTTTACCAACGGCGACGAGCCCTATGCGCGCCGGGTGCTCGAGGCGATCGGAATCCACGCCCACATCGACGATCTGCACGACATCCACGCAAGCGCCTATCGGCCCAAGCCGGACCCGCATGGCTATGAACTGCTCTGCGAGAGGTTCGCCATCGAGCCGGCCCGAGCGCTGCTGGTCGAGGACATGGCCGGGAATTTGAAACCCGCCAAGCAGCTTGGCATGACGACCGTGTGGGTCGACAACGGATCCGAGCGCGGCAGCCACGGGGCCGACCCGAGCTTCATCGACCACCGAATCACCGACGTCGGCGAATGGCTCGAATCGATTCTCAAGGAAATGGCATGAACGAGGCGCTGCAACCGATCATCGATTCGGCGTGGGACCGGCGCGACTCGATCTCCGCCGACACCTCGGACGAAACCAGGACGGCGGTCGACGCCGCGCTCGCCGCGCTCGACAGCGGCGAAGCGCGAATCGCCGAAAAGATCGGTGGCGAATGGATTGTCCATCAATGGCTGAAGAAGGCGGTTCTGCTCTCCTTCCGCCTATCGCCGATGGAGATGATCCCCGGCGGGCCCGGCATGTCGCACTGGTGGGACAAGGTGCCGTCCAAATTCGCCGGCTGGAGCGACAAGCAGTTCGAGGCCGCGGGCTTCCGCGCCGTTCCCGGCGCAATCGTCAGGCGCGGCGCCTATGTCGCTCCCGGAGCGGTGCTGATGCCGAGCTTCGTCAACATCGGCGCGCGAGTCGGCGAGGGGACGATGGTCGACACCTGGGCGACGGTCGGGAGCTGCGCCCAGATCGGCCGCAACGTCCACATCTCCGGCGGCGCCGGGATCGGCGGAGTGCTCGAACCGCTGCAGGCGGGCCCGGTGATCATCGAGGACGATTGCTTCATCGGCGCGCGCTCCGAAGTTGCCGAAGGGGTGGTGGTCGAGCAGGGCGCCGTGCTGTCGATGGGCGTGTTCATCGGCGCCTCGACCAAGATCGTCGACCGGGCGAGCGGCGCGGTCCATTACGGCCGTGTGCCGGCTTACTCGGTGGTGGTCCCCGGCACCCTTCCCGGCAAGGAGGGCGGGCCGGGGCTGGCCTGCGCCGTCATCGTCAAGCGGGTGGACGAGCGCACGCGGTCGAAGACCAGCATCAACGAGCTCCTGCGCGACTAGGGGCCGCCCGATCCCATAAGCAGAGCTTATCGCCAGCGGCCGAGCTTTTGTTGGCAGAGTGGCCACCCGCCACCTAGCTCGTCTCGATGGCGACGCTTGGACAGGATTGTTTCGACCGCAAGGATCGGGACGCGGCGGGTTCGGCTGAAGCCTATCGCCGGCCGATGATCCGAACCCTGATGAATCGCTCGGACTGGACGATCCTGTTTGCCCTGGCAGTCATCTGGGGCGGGGCCTTCCTGTTCATCAGCGTCGCGGTGCGCGAGGTGCCGCCCCTCACTTATGTATGGTTGAGGCTGTCGCTGGCAGCGGCGGCGCTGTGGCTGGTCCTGTCGTGGCGCGGAACCCGGCTGGGCCTTCCGAAATCGGCCTGGGGAGCCATCGCCGCTTTGGCGCTGCTCAACAATGTCGTGCCGTTCGCTTTGTTCGGCTGGGGCCAGACCCAGATCGCCAGCGGCCTTGCCTCGATCCTCAACGCGACGACCCCGATCTGGGGCGTAGTGGTCGCCCACCTTTTCACCAGCGACGAGAAGATGAGCCCCCGCAAGCTGGCGGGGGTCCTGCTTGGCTTCGGCGGAGTGGCGCTGATGCTCGCGCCGACCATCAGCACTTCGCTTGGCGGCAATGCGCTCGCCCAGCTCGCCTGCGTGACCGCGTCGCTTTGCTACGCGGTCGCGGGGGTGTGGGCGCGGCGATTCAGGGCAATGGGCGTTCGACCCGAAAGCGTCGCCACCGGCCAGCTCACCGTCGGAGCGCTTTTCATGCTGCCCGTGGCATTGATCGCGGACCGGCCGTGGCTGCTGCCGGTTCCTTCGGGAACGGCAATCGCGGCGATCGCCGCGCTCGCCATTTTCTGCACGGCGCTCGGCTATGTGCTGTACTTCCGGCTGATCGACCGGGCGGGCGCGACCAACGCGCTGCTCGTGACCTTGCTGGTCCCGCCGGTCGCAATCCTGCTCGGGGCGCTGTTCCTCGGCGAGGTGCTGCACATCGCCGACTTCGCCGGCCTGGCTCTGATCGCCCTGGGCCTGGCCGCAATCGACGGCCGGCTGCTCAGTCTGGCCGGGCCGCGCCGCCTTCAGCGAGCAACCTAGAAGCTTCTTCCCCGGCCCAGTCGAGGTCACCGACGTAGCGCCAGACCTCTCGTCCGTTGGCATCGTAGAGGATCGTCGTGGGCAGAATCTGCGCGTCCAGCGCCCCGGCGAGCGCCATCTGCGGGTCGTGCCAAACCTCGAGTTCCGCGAGGCGCAGCTTCTCGACGAAGGCATTGACCGAGCTTCGCGGCGCCATGTCCTGGCTGACGGCGATCACCCGCGGCGCTCCGTCCCGCCGCGACAGCGCCTCGAGCGTCGGCAGTTCCTTGACGCAAGGCGCGCACCAGGTGGCCCAAAGATTGACCAGCACCGGCTCACCGGCGATCGAGGCGAGGGCAGCTTCCTCGTCGTCGGCGTCGCGCAGCTCGCTGTCGGGCAGCGGCCGGCCGGCCCGCGAGCGGTCGATGCCTTTGGTGGGGATTGCGTCGGCGACTGCGTCGCCTTGCTGGACCTCGGCCTTTTGCCTATCGCAGCCGCCGGCGATCAAGACGGCAAGGAGCAGCAGAATCAGCCGCACGGGCAACTCCAATCCAATGTGGGGCGGCCGCTTCGCCAGCGGCCCGGCCGAACTGATGCGCGCGATAAATAGCTCGATCGGCATCGACAAGCGGCTTTGGCGCGAGGACATATTCGCCAGCCGCGCCCATGCGGCAATGCTCGGCGCACAGGGCATCATTCCTTCCGAGGATGCCGAGGCGATCGGCCGGGGCCTGGAGGCCATCGCCGACGAATATGCCCGTGACGGTGTGGCCGAAGATCCGGCGCTCGAGGACATCCACATGCATGTCGAGCAAAGGCTGGGCGAGCTGATCGGCCCGGCCGCCGGCCGGCTGCACACCGCCCGGTCGCGCAACGACCAGGTGGCGACCGACCTCAAGCTGTGGGTCCGGGGCGCGATCGACGAGGTGCTCGGGAACATCGACCTGCTCGAAGCCGCGATCCTCGACCGGGCCGAAGAACATTCGGGCAGCGTCATGCCGGGCTTCACGCACTTGCAGTCTGGTCAGCCGGTCACGCTGGGCCACCACCTTCTCGCCTACCAGCAGATGCTTGGCCGCGACCGCAGCCGCTTCGCCGACGCCAGGGCAAGGCTCAACCAATGCCCGCTGGGCTCGGCCGCGCTGGCCGGAACCAGCTTCCCGATCGATCGCCGGGCGACGGCTCGGGCGCTCGGCTTCGACCGGCCGACCGCCAACAGCATCGACTCTGTATCGGACCGCGACTTCATCGTCGATTATCTCCACGCCGCCGCCCTGTGCTCGGTTCATCTGTCGCGGCTGGCCGAGGAAATCATCATCTGGGCGTCGCAGCCGTTCGGCTTCGTGAAGCTGCCGGACAGCTGGTCCACCGGCTCGTCGATCATGCCCAACAAGCGCAACCCGGATGCCGCCGAGCTGGTCCGTGGGCATTCGGCGCGGATTATCGGCGATCTCGTCGCGCTGCTGGTGCTTCTGAAGGGCGTGCCGCTCGCTTATGCCAAGGACCTGCAGGACGACAAGCCGCCTCTGTTCGACGCGCATGACCTTCTGCTGATCTCGCTCGGAGCGATGGCCGGAATGATGACCGAGCTGGAATTCGACACAGGGCGCATGCGTTCGGCCGCTGCCGCCGGTCATTCGACCGCGACCGACCTTGCCGACTGGCTGGTGGCCAATGCCGGCGTTCCGTTCCGCGAGGCGCACCATATCGCCGGACGCGCGGTCGCCGCCGCCGAGGCGAAAGGGGCGACACTCGACCAGCTCACGCTGGAGGACCTTCGGCAAGTCGACGACCGGATCACCAAGGACGCCTTGAGCGCCCTGCCCGTCGAAGCGTCGGTGAAGGCCCGCACCTCGTCTGGCGGAACCGCGCCCGAGCGGGTAATCGAGGCCATTCGCGCCGCCCGCGAGTCCCGCCGGAGTAACCCGTGAATCTTGTTCGCTTCGCCATGATCGCCTGCTGCGCCGCCGCGCTCGCCGCGTGCGGCCGGCTTGGCCCGCTGCAGCCGGCGCCCGGCGAGCCGCTGCCGGTCAAGCCGCTAATGGCGCGGACGACCCCGACCCCGGAGCAGTTGCTCACCCCGCCGACCTATGCCCGGCCGGAGCGCGTCGACGAGCTGATGAAAAGGTCGCGCCCGAGGCGGGCCGATCGTTTCGACCTGCCTCCGGCCGATGGCGGGGCGGCGCCCCTCCCGGCCGGTATCGAGGAGGAGAGCTCGTCGGAACGGGCAGGACCGGTCACGCCGCAATGACCCGCAAGCTGCGCAAGGCCGTTTTCCCTGTCGCCGGGCTCGGCACCAGATTGCTTCCGGCAACCAAGGCGATTCCCAAGGAGCTGATCCCGGTCGTCGATCGCCCGCTCATCCAATATGCGGTCGACGAGGCGCGGGAGGCGGGGATCGAGCAGATGATCTTCGTCACCGGCCGCGGCAAGTCGGCGCTGGTCGATTATTTCGACATGGCCTTCGAGCTCGAGACGACCATGGCCGACAAGGGCAAGAGCCTCGATCCGCTAAGGCCGTCGCGCGCCGGCTTCGGCGAGATCGTCACCGTCCGCCAGCAGCAGCCGCTCGGCCTCGGCCACGCCGTCTGGTGCGCTCGCGACATCGTCGACGACGAGCCGTTCGCGGTGCTTCTTCCCGACGACCTGATGGCCGGCCGCCCGGGCGCGCTCAGGCAGATGGTCGACGCCTGGGAAAAAGTCGGCGGCAACCTCCTCGCCGCGGAGCAAGTGCCGGCGGAAAAAACCGGAAGTTACGGAATCATCTCGCCGGGCAGCTCGGTCGGCGACCTCACCGAGGTTCTGGGCCTGGTCGAAAAGCCGCCGCCCGAAAAAGCGCCCTCGCGTCTCGGAGTGATCGGCCGCTACATCCTCCAGCCGGAGGTGATGCGGGTGCTCGACTCGGGCGAGCGCGGCGCCGGCGGCGAAATCCAGCTGACCGACGCCATGGCCAGGCTGATCGGCGACCAACCGTTCCACGCCCTCAAGGTCAGCGCCGTCCGCCACGACTGCGGCGACAAGGCCGGCTACGTCATCGCCAATGTCGCGCTTGCGCTCGATCGCGAGGACATCGGGCCGAAGGTGAGAGAGTTCCTCGACCGTTCCTAGGCGCCGCCGCGCACCAGGGACTCGAGCCGCCGCCGCTCGGCCTCGGACTGAAGCCAACGCTCGCGCATTTCGCCAAGCTCGATGGCGCGGGTGACGATCCGCGCGTCGAGAGTCGCATTGTCGCCGCGAAGCTCGCAGACCGCCCTCGCCCGTTCCATCTGCCGAGCGATCCGGGCGACCAACACTTCGAAATGAAACGGCTTGACGACGACGTCGTCGGCGCCCGCCTCCAGAGCCCGGACGGCTCCGGTCGAATCCGACCGGCCGGCGATGAGGACCACCGGCAGGTCGCGGTGAACCGCATCCTCGCGGATCATTCGGGTGAGCTCGACGCCGCTGCTTTTCGGCATGTCGAGCTCGGCCAGAATCAGGTCCACCGGCAGGCGGTGGAGCTCGGCGATCGCTGCCGGGGTGCTGTCGGCCGTGGCGATCCGGTAACCGGCGACACCGATGCGGCGGACGAGCACGCCGAGCGCGGTGCGGCTCGCTTCGACGATCAGCACGCGCGGCGCGTCCGACGCAGGTCCAGTTGCGGCGATATCGCTCATGGCGAGGAGGCTAAACGCGAATGGTTAACACGCCGATAAGGCCTGGCCGCGCCTACGGCTCCAGCTCGATGTCCCAATAGAGGTAATCGCGCCAGGTTTCATGGAGGTAGTTGGGCGGGAAGCTTCGGCCGTGATCCTGCAGCTGCCACGAAGTCGGCCGGATCGGCTCGCGATGAATCTGCATCCCGGCCTGCCTCGGTGTTCGCCCGCCCTTGCGGAGGTTGCAGGGCGCGCAGGCGGTGGCGACATTCTCCCACGTCGTCCGCCCCCCTTGGGCGCGCGGCACGACATGGTCGAACGTCAGCTCCCGGGACGAGCCGCAATAGACGCAGCGAAAGCGATCGCGCAGGAACAGGTTGAAGCGGGTGAAGGCCGGGTGCTCGTTCGGCCTGACGAACTGCCGCAGCGCGATCACCGAGGGCAGCTTCAGCGCCCGGCTCGGGCTGTGCACCTCGCGCTGATAATGAGCGACGACGTCGACCCGCTCGAGGAACATCGCCTTGACCGCTGTCTGCCACGGCCACAGAGACAAGGGATAATAAGACAGCGGCGTGTAATCGGCGTTGAGAACGAGCGCCGGGCAGCTGTCGGGATGGCGGATAAGCTCCGGATGATACATGACGCGGGCAATGGCCTTTCGCTCTCGCCCGCCCCGAAACGTCTCCGGCCCTGTCGCACGCAAGGAGGAGAGGGTCCGTGACGGGCCCGTCTTCCCTTGTACCGCCGGATGCCAACCCGGCGTGACAGTGTCATGAATCGAGGATTGGCGAGTCCGCGTCAAGGGGGACGGGGTTGATCATCACCCGTTTCGCGCCATCTCCGACTGGCCGGTTGCACCTCGGCCACGCTTACAGCGCCGTGCTCGGCCACCGGCACGCGCACCGGTCGGACGGGCAATTCCTGCTCCGCATCGAGGATCTCGACCAGACCCGAAGCCGGCCAGAGCATGTCGAGGAGATCATTCGGGACCTGCACTGGCTCGGGATCGACTGGGACGGAGAACCCCTGGTCCAGTCGCGGCGCACGGCCGCGTCTCAGGCGGCGCTTGAGGCGCTGAGGCAAGGCGGCCTCGCTTACGCCTGCTTTTGCACCCGCGCCGACATTGCCCGGTCGCTGACCGCCCCGCACGGCGATGCCGCCACTTACTATCCGGGCACCTGCCGGGGCCTGCCCGACAACCCCGAGCGTCGGGCATCGCAGCCGCACAGCTGGCGGCTCGACTGCGCGAGGGCAGTGGAGATCGCCGGCCTGCCGTCGTGGCGCGAAGCCGACGGGCGGGCCTTCGAGGCAGGGCCGGAAGACATTGGCGACGCCGTTCTCGCCCGCAAGGACGCCCCCGCCTCCTATCATCTCGCCTGCGTCGTCGATGATTCGGCGAGCGGGGTGAATCTGGTGGTGCGCGGCTGCGACCTCAGGCCCTCGACGCCGGTGCAGCGATTGCTCCAGTCACTTCTCGGCCTGCCGGCGCCGATTTACCTGCACCACCCTTTGGTGACCCACTCCGATGGCCGCCGCCTCGCCAAGCGCGACCAGGCGCCGACCCTGGCGGCGATGCGCGAAGCCAGCGTCGACGGCCCGGCGCTCGCCGAGGAGCTGGCTGCGGGCAAGCTTCCGCTTGGTTTCGCCTTCGCCGAGGTCTAGAGGCGCCCAATGAACACCTTCCTGATCATCCTGCTGACAATGGCCATGGCCGTAACCGCCTATGTGCTCGTGCGCGGGGTCATGGCCATGGCGTCGGGCAAGGACGTGACCGGCGAGCAGCAGCAGAATTGGATGCGCAAGCGCGTCTTGTTCCAGGCGGTGGCGATCGTGCTGGTCGCCTTGATCCTGATCGTGGCCGGCGCCTCGCGCTAAGGCGAAAGGGCTGATGGTCCGGCTCAACAAGATCTACACCCGCACCGGCGATGGCGGCGACACCGGGCTGGTCGACGGCAGCCGGATCAGCAAGGCATCGCACCGGATGACCGCGATCGGTGAGGTCGACGAGGCCAATTGCGCGATTGGAATGGCGATCGCCTCTCTTGAGGACGCCGAGCTTGCTGGCCGGCTAAGGCGAATCCAGAACGACCTGTTCGATCTTGGCGCCGACATCGCCACCCCCGACGGCGTGGACGGGGCGCTGCGCATCGTCGAAGCCCAGGTCGAGCGGCTCGAGCTCGAGATCGACTCGATGAACGCCGGCCTCGAGCCGCTGCAAAGCTTCATCCTGCCCGGCGGTTCGACCGCGGTCGCGGCGCTTCATCTTGCGCGCGCCGTCACGAGGAGAGCCGAGCGCGCCGCTGTCTCCCTGGCCGAACAGGAAAGGGTGAATCCGCAGCTGCTCGCCTATCTCAACCGTCTGTCCGATCATCTGTTCGTCGCCGCCCGCCATGTCGCCGCCGGCGAGGGCGGGGACGTCCTGTGGCGGCCAGGGGCCTCACGCGGCGGCTAGCGCCCTGACCACACATGTCTTCCACCGTCTGATTTATGTGCCTTATCGTCCAGCTTCCGGAACATGCCTTCGAGGGAAGCAGTTCCCAAAGTGGGAATGGACACGACCAGCCTGGACAGACTGCTTTGCCTATTGGAGGTGCGGCTTCATGCCATCGGCGTCTGCGAAGTTGCGCACGGATGGAGGTTGCGGCTTCCCTGTCCCGACGATGTTCTAGTCCACTATATTCTCAAAGGTAGCGGCTTAGTGACCACTGGCCGGGGAGAATCGGTGGCGTTCGGCCCCGGCAGCCTGGTCGTGCTCAATCCCAGTTGCGGCGAGCACGAAATCTCGGAAGGCAGCGGCGGGGCCGAGTTGGCGGAATGGAAGCTGGTTTCCAATCCGCTAGGCGAGGGCATGATGCGCTTCCGAGCCGGAACCGGCGAGACTTCGGTGATCAGCGCCTGCAGCACCTTTCCGCCGATTGCGCCGGCCTCGACGTCTTCGAGAGGCTGCGCGAGCCGCTGGCCGAAGACGCGTCGAATGAGCCGGCAATCCGGTCGGCCTTCACGCTGATGCTGGCCGAGCTTGCGAGCCCCCGTTTTGGCACCCGCGCCATGGTCGAAGCACTGATGAAGCAGTGCCTGGTTGTCGCCATCCGCTTACAGGTGGAGCGCGGCGAGTTGAGTTTGCTTTCGTTGCCGGGGCTTCGGGATGCGCGGCTGACGAAGGCGTTGCTCGAGATGCTCGAGAATCCCGCTCGCGAGCACAGCCTCGAAGAGCTTGCACGAACCAGCGGGATGAGCCGTTCCTTGTTCGCAGAGCGCTTTTCGCAAGCCTTCCATCGGCCACCTATCGACATGTTGAAACAGGTCAGGCTGCACAGGGCCGCCAATCTCTTGAGGAACACTCGGCTACCGATCCAGATCGTCGCGATGACGGTCGGCTATTCAAGCCGCAGCTATTTCTCTCGAGCATTCCGCGCTGCCTACGGCACCGATCCGAAGACGTTCAGAGAACAGGCGCGGCTCAAGCGAGAAGAGGTCGCCGAGGAGGAACAATATGCTTGAAAAGGTGAACGCAAAGGCCGCCATCTGGGCCGGCATCGTCGCTGGGGTCGTGTTCATGATGCTGGAGATGCTGCTGGTATGGCAGGTTCAGGGCGACAGTCCCTGGGCTCCGCCGAGGATGATCGCCGCCATGGCGATGGGCGAAAGCGTCCTTCCGCCGCCAGGAAGCTTCGATGCGCTGATCATGGCCGTCGCCATGGCCATCCACATGCTTTTGTCGGTGATCCTCGGCTTCATCCTCGCCTGGGCGATTTCAAACTGGAAAATGGGACTGGTAACAACGATTCTTGTCGGGACGATCTTCGGTCTCATCATCTATTTTGTGAACTTCTATCTGTTCACAGCCATTTTCCCCTGGTTCGCGATGGCGCGGGGGGCTGTTGCAATCTTCGCCCATGCCGTTTTCGGCCTGGTTTTGGGATGGACCTATCGCGCGATTGCGGACCGGCCGCCGCACATGGATGAAGCAGTACGGGACCAATATTCGGCGACCGGCTCCACCCGCAACTAGACGCGCGCCGACTTATTTAAGGACCTTCAGAGGAGCGTCATGGAACATTCCAATGGCCCGAACGCCATCGCAATAAATTGCACGCTGAAGCGGGATCAGGAGGAGACCTCCTCCACCGACCATATGATCCGACTGATCGCCGGAGAGCTTTCCAAACATGGCGTGGTGCTCACCGACACGCTTCGCCTCGCCGCCTGCAACATCCTTCCCGGAGTCACTTCCGATGAGGGCGAAGGCGACGAATGGCCGGATCTCCGCCGCCGTATTCTCGATCATGATATCCTCATCTTTGGCACGCCGATCTGGCTGGGCCAGCCTTCCAGCATCGCCAAGCGGGTGCTCGAGCGCATGGATGCGTTTCTTGGCGAAGCCGACGATCGCGGCCGCTATCCGTCGTTCGGCAAGGTGGCGGTGGTTGGAGTCGTCGGCAACGAGGACGGAGCGCATCATGTCACCGCCGAGCTGTTCCAGGCGCTGAACGACGTCGGCTGGACGATTCCCGCCGCCGGGTCATGCTATTGGGTCGGCGAGGCGATGCAATCGACCGATTTCAAGGATCTCGACGAAGTCCCCGAGCCGGTTCGGCAGACGGCGCGGCTACTGGCGTCGAGCGCGGCGCATATCGCGCGGCTGCTTCAATCGAAGCCCTATCCCGGCAACCAGGAAGGCGCCCAAAGACATCAGCAATAGCCTCGCCTATGATGCGCCGCCGATGGCAACGCGCTCGCACCCTCAGTGCACGGGAGAGATGACCTCCCGATTCAAGCAAGTTCGCGCCCTCAGCGTCGACCTCGCAGCGCCGCTGTCGGATGCGGACGCGACCATCCAGCCCTTTCCCGACGCGTCGCCGGCCAAGTGGCACCTCGCCCATACCAGCTGGTTCTTCGAGACCTTCGTCCTGCGCGATTTCGCCGCCGGCTATCGGCCGTTCGACGAGCGCTTCGCTTACCTGTTCAACAGCTATTATGACGGCGAAGGGGCGCGACACTGCCGGACCCGTCGCGGGATGCTCAGCAGGCCCTCGCTCGATGAGGTTCGCGCCTACCGCGCGCATGTCGACGAAGCGCTCCAAAGAGCGATGCCAGCGCTTCCACAGGCCGCGCTCGACCTGATCGAACTTGGCCTCAACCACGAGCAGCAGCACCAGGAGCTGCTTCTGACCGACATTCTCGCAACCTTCGCCGAAAACCCGCTGGAGCCGGCATATGGGCGCCTGGACGATCATGCCTGCTGGGCGGCCGAGCCGCTTGCCTGGCTTCCGGGCCGAGTGGGCGAGGTGGCGATCGGCGCTGACGGTGACGGCTTCGCCTTCGATTGCGAGCGGCCGCGGCACAAAAGCCTGCTCGCGGCCCACGAAATTGCCTCGCGGCCGGTGACCAACGGCGAATGGGCCGAGTTCATCGCTGAGGGCGGCTATTCGAAACGGACCCTGTGGCTGTCGGATGGCTGGGACTGGGTACAAAGCGAGCGTGCGACCGCGCCGCTCTATTGGCGCGACGAAGGAACAATTTTCACGCTCGGCGGCCGCCGCGAGATCGATCGCGCCGCGCCCGTCGCTCACCTCTCTTATTATGAAGCCGATGCCTTTGCCCGCTGGGCCGGCGCCAGGCTGCCGACCGAGCCCGAATGGGAAAGCTTTGCGCAAAGCGCCGATCCCCATCTCGGCCACCAGCTCGATCGCGCCGGGGCGGTTGTCCCCAAACCCGGCGGGGGCGTGTTCGGCGATGTCTGGCAGTGGACCAAAAGCACCTTCGACTCCTACCCCGGATTCAAACCCGCCGAAGGCACGGTGGGCGAATATAATGGCAAGTTCATGTGCGGGCAGTTTGTCTTGAAGGGGGCGAGCTGCGCGACCCCGCGCGGGCACAGCCGGCCCTCCTACCGCAACTTCTTCCCACCGGCGGCGCGCTGGCAGTTCACGGGGCTGCGCCTTGCTCGCGACGCTTGATCCGCAGACCCGCGCATTCCGCGACGATGTCCTCGCCGGCCTTTCGGCGCCGATTCCGGCGGTGCCGGCACGCTGGCTCTACGACCGGGCGGGGTCCGAGCTGTTCGATGAAATTACCCGGCTTTCGACTTATTATCCGACGCGGACCGAAACAGCCCTGCTCGAGCGGATCGTGCCGGAGGTTGCGGCCCTGGCGACCGAAGGCTCGGTGGTGATCGAGTTCGGCGCCGGATCGGCCACCAAGACGCCGATCCTGCTCGAGGCGGTGACGCCGCGCGCCTACGTTCCGGTCGACATTTCCGGAGAGTATCTGTCCGACAGCGCCTCGAGCCTCGCAGCCCGCTTTGTCGATCTGGAGGTGCTTCCGGTCGTCGCCGATTTCGCGCGCCCTTTCGAGCTTCCCAAAGCCGTCGCCGACATGCCCAAGCTCGGTTTTTTCCCGGGCTCGACCATCGGCAATTTCGTGCCGCGAAGCGCCACCGACCTGCTTCGCCAGTTCCGCGAGCTGCTCGGCACCGGCGCCCACCTGCTGATCGGAATGGACCGGGTGAAGCCGGTCGAGCGGCTGATCGCCGCCTACGACGATCCCGGCGGCGTGACGGCCCGATTCAATCTCAACCTGCTCGAGCGAATCAACCGCGAGCTTGGCGGCGACGTTCCGATCGACGCCTTCCGCCACGAAGCCAGGTGGAACGACATCCTTTCCCGGATCGAGATGCACCTCGTCGCCGTCCGGGACGTCCGCTTCACGGTGGCCGGCCGGTCCTTCGAATTCGCGCAAGGGTCGTCGATCCACACCGAGAACAGCCACAAATATGGCCGACGGGGGGCGAGGCTCCTTCTTCTGGCCGGCGGCTGGACTCCGATTGCCGAATGGACCGACGAGCAGGGCGATTTCGCGATCGTCCTGGCCGAAGCCCAGCCCAACCGCGCCGCGCCCTAGGCCCGAGCGGCGGATTGCGGCGCGGCCGCCCCGCCGCTAAGCCCCGGGCATGGTTCGCGCTCTCTTCGATATCCTGATCCTGCTGCTGAACGTCCTTTGGTGGATCATCATCGTCCAGGTGATCATCAGCTGGCTGTTCGCTTTTAGAGTCCTCGACCCGACCTCGCCGCACGTGCGAGCCTTCGCTGAAGCGCTCGAGCGGCTGACGGCGCCCTTGTATCGCCCGATCCGGCGAATCATGCCCGATTTCGGCGGGATCGACTTCTCGCCGCTGGTGCTGCTGATCCTGATCGCCGTTCTGCAGAGGCTGCTTGCCGGAATGGCGATGGAATATGCTTACTACGCATGACCGCGCGCAGGATTGACGGCAAGGCAGCGGCCGCTGCGGTCCGCGAACAAGTCAAGCAGTCGGCCGCGGATTTTACCCAGAGAGTTGGAAGGCCGCCGGGGCTGGCTACCGTGCTGGTCGGCGAGGATCCGGCAAGCGCGGTTTACGTCCGCTCGAAGGGCAAGGCGACCGGGGAAGCGGGAATGGCCGGCTTCGCCCACCACTTGCCAACCAACACCTCTGAAGGCGAGCTGCTCGGCCTGGTCGCTCGTCTCAACGGCGATGATCGCGTCGATGGGATCCTCGTCCAGCTGCCGCTTCCGCCGCAGATCGATTCCGCTCGGGTGATCGCCGCCATCGACCCGGCCAAGGACGTCGACGGCTTCCACCCGATCAACGCCGGCAAACTGGCATCGGGTGCGACCGACGCGCTAGTGCCCTGCACGCCATTGGGCTGCCTCCATTTGATCCGCGCCGAGCTCGGCGACATCGCCGGCATGGACGCGGTGGTGATCGGCCGGTCCAACATCGTCGGCAAGCCGATGGCGATGCTCCTGCTCGGGCAAAGCGCGACCGTGACCGTCGCTCATTCCAGGACGCGCGACCTGTCCGCCGTCGTCCGCCGCGCCGACATCGTCGTCGCCGCCGTTGGCCGCCCCGAGATGATCCGCGGCGACTGGATCAAGCCCGGCGCGGTGGTGATCGACGTCGGCATCAACCGTGTCGCGGCGGAGGATGGCAAAGGCCGGCTGGTCGGCGACGTCGCCTTTGACGAGGCAGCCGAAGTCGCCTCGGCGATCACGCCGGTGCCTGGAGGAGTCGGGCCGATGACCATCGCCATGCTTCTCCGCAATACTTTGGTCGCCGCTCACCGGAGAGCCGGCCTCGACGCGCCGGAAAAGCTGTGATCGAATTCTTCGCTTCGGCACTGGTCACCTTCCTGGTGATCATCGATCCGCCCGGCTGCGCTCCGATCTTCGCCAGCCTGACCCAGGGCGCGGCGGCGGCTCACCGCCGGGCGATGGCGATCCGATCGTCGTTGATCGCCTGGGCCATCCTGATGTTCTTCGCGCTGCTCGGCCAGCCGATGCTCGAGGCGCTTGGCATCAGCCTCGCAGCCTTCCGGATCGCCGGCGGGATCATGCTGTTCATGATCGCCCTCGACATGGTCTTCGAGCGGCGCACCCAGCGGCGCGAATCGCGCGCCCAGTCGATCGAGGGGACTCCTCAGGCCGAGGATATCTCCGTCTTCCCGATGGCCATTCCGATGATCGCCGGGCCGGGATCGATCGCCAGCGCGATGCTGTGGGTCGGCCGTGCCGAAGGCAGCATCGAGGTTCTGCTGGTTCTGGCTGCGATTACCGCGGTCATCCTCCTGACCATGATCGCATTGCTTGCCGCCGGGCCCTTGATGCGGCTGGTCGGAGCCCGGATCGAGGCGATGATCACCCGGATCCTCGGGGTCATCCTTGCCGCGCTCGCCGCGCAGTTCATCGTCGACGGGATACGGGAAAGCTTCCCGGGCCTCTAGCGGCTCACCCGCCACATCTTGAACGGCGAACCGTCCGGCAGCTCGACCGGCTCGAGCCAGCCGGGCACCTGTCCCCGTTCAAGCCGGCCGTAAAAGCCGTCGCGGGCTTCCGACATGAAGATCGTGTGGGTCGAGCTCATCGGACAGGTGAGCAGATAGTCGGAGCGATATTTGCCGGCGATGATCGCCCGCGCCTGGGCCTCGTCGCCGCGAAACGCGTTCATCGAATCGGCGATCTGCTCGCCATTGCGGTGGTAAGGCCCGGTGACGCTGCTGTGGTGGGTGATGGTGATCAGTCGCGGCCCGAGGTCGACGAAGGTGAACACCATGCCCTTTGGCTGCTGGGCGACCGGCCTCATGCCATGGAGCGAATTGCAAAGCCGGTTGGCCCTGGCGATGGCGATTTCCCGCTCGGTCCGTTCGCGCTGGGGCTTCAGATTGGCGGCCAGCGGCACCGCGGCGCCAAGACCGACCAGGACGACGGCGCTCACGCCGAGGACTCGCACCACGGCGCGATCCGACCGCCAGGCAATCGGCGCCAGCACCCAGGGAATCGCGATCGCTCCAATCACCGCGAGCATCTGCGCGGCGGGGCCGGTGCGAGTCTGCCAGAACAGCAGGGCCGTTGCCGCCAGCGCCGGAAGCGCCGCCGCCAGCGTCCGCCGCAGCAGTTCGCGATCCGGCCGGTTGCGCCATATGAGCAGCGACCAGCCAATGACACCCGTCACCGGCAGCGCGAGGATCAGCGGGGCAACCTCCCAGCCGTGGCGGTAGACCGGTCGCGCCTCTCGAACATAGCTGAGCCACAGCCGCTCGACCTCGGGCGACACGCCTTCGAGGCGGCCGAGGCAGTGCGGCCAGCTCAACGCATGAAAGGCCGCCACGACCAGTCCCGCTCCGGCCGCCAAGGCCAGCCGCCGCTTCCAGTCGCCTGGTGTGAAGAAGGCGAGTGCAAGCAGCAGCGCCCCGCCGAGCATGGCGTTCGACAGCCACACCGGCGACAGCGCGTCGCACACCGGCTGACGGTTGTCGTGGGAGGCGAACAGCAGATACGCGAGCGCGGTTCCGCCGCCTGCCGTGGCCGCATAGGACGCGAGGCGCCGCCTTTGGCCTGCGTCGTCGATCCAGAACAGAACGGCCGCGGCCCCGGCAATCGCCAGATAGATCAGAAGCTCCAGCCCGATCGCCAGGGACAAGGCAGTCGCCAGCCCGAGTGTGGCGCCGCCTCGCGCCCGTTTCGGGTCGGCCAGTCCGGCGACGGCAAGGCTGAGGAAGGCCAGCTGCCAGCCATGGTGGTCGATGCGCAGCGGCATGAACATGCTGGTGGTCGATCCGGCGAAGAACAAAGCGACCAGCGCCAGCGGATAAGCGCGGCGGTCGACCAGACGCCGCGCTATCAATGCGACGCTCACAAGCATCAGCAACAGCGGCAGGAGAGGCGCGATGGTAACCGCGATCCGTTCGGCGTCCGCACCGCCGACGAACGGCCGAAGAAGAAGGATCAGGCCGGCGATCGGAAGATCGACGAGCCGGCTCCAGTGGACATTGGCCCCATCGGGCGGATTGAGCCGGTACTGGCGAAGGTCGAACCAGTCCTGGCCGGCGAGCAGGGCACGGACCTGGCTCATCCGCAGGTTGTCGTCGGTGTCGCCGAGCGCAAAACCGTGGATTCCGGCCCAACGCTGGTAAATGAATATGGCGCAGAAGATCAGCCAGGCGGCAACGACGATCGACTTCCAGTGGCGGTCGAGCAAATTGCCGCCCCGTTCCAGCCAAAGCTCTTCCTTGCGCTCGTTCATGTTTCGCGCTCTAGCCGCAAAGCTCGAAACGGCAAGCGGCGGAGGACATGACGGTTCCGGCATTTCTGCGGCATGGCAGTGAGCGTCGAATAGTCGCCGCCCAGGCTGCCCGTTATGCCTTCGCCGGCGGCGTCATCACCGTCCTCGTCGCCGCAAGCTATTGGGCAATCGCCGAATTCCTGGCCGTCGACCCGATGGTTTCGCTGACCATCGTCTTCCTGTTTTTTACAATTGTCAGCTATTTCACCCATGGCGCCTTCAGCTTTCGCGACCACGGGAGCCGCGATCGGCAGCATGTCCGCCTGACCCGCTTCCTCGTCGTCAACCTCGTCGGGTTCGGCTCCAACCAGTTCTTCGTCTGGCTCCTCGTCAAACAATTGGGCGGGCCGAACTGGTGGCCGGTGATCTCGATCATATTCGTCACCCCGGTCCTGACCTTCATGCTCCACCGTCGATGGGTGTTCGCGTGAGCCCGATTCTTTCGATCGTCGTCCCGGTCAAGGACGAGGAGGAGGCGATTGGCCCGTTCGTCGATCGGGTGTCCGCCGTTCTGTCAGCGCTGGATGACCCGGCGAGCAACGACTTCGAGATTTTGTTCGTCGACGATGGCAGCACGGACGAGACGATGAACGCGATCCGAAGCGCCCACTCGACCGACCGGCGGGTGCGAGCCATCTCCTTTTCGCGCAACTTCGGCAAGGAAGCGGCGCTTTCCGCCGGGCTTGACCATGCCCGCGGACAGGCGGTCATTCCGATGGACGTCGACTTGCAGGACCCGCCCGAGGTTCTCGTCGAGATGATCGACAAATGGCGGCAGGGTTTCGACGTCGTCTACGGCGTCCGGGTCGACCGCGGCCTCGACAGCCTGCCCAAGAGGCTGACGGCCGACATGTTCTACCGGGCGCACAACAGGCTCAGCAACGACAAGATTCCGGAACATGCCGGCGACTTCCGCTTGCTGGATCGAAAGGTGGTCGACGTGATCCGGGCAATGCCCGAGCGGACCCGCTTCATGAAGGGCCTGTTCGCCTGGGCCGGCTTCAGGCAATCGGCTGTCAGCTATGCGCGTCAAAAGCGCCAGCTGGGCAGGACGAAATACAATTACTGGAAGCTTTGGACCTTTGCGATTGACGGGATCACCTCGGCATCGACCGCTCCGCTGCGGATCTGGACCTACATCGGCGGTGCGGTGGCCCTCGTTGCGCTCCTCTCGGCCGCCTACATCATCGTCCGGACCTTGGTCTCCGGCATCCTCGTGCCGGGTTATGCGTCATTGATGGTGGCCGTGCTTTTCCTCGGCGGCCTGCAGCTTTTGTCGCTCGGCATACTGGGAGAATATGTCGGGCGAATCTTCACCGAAACAAAGCGGCGTCCGCTGTATGTGGTGCGCGACACCGTCGGGGACGAGTAGTGAGCGACAGCATTTCCCTAAGCCAGGGCGACATAGAGTTTCAGCGGCGGCTGTACGACGACCCGAACCCCACTCGCCGCGGACTGCATCGCAGCCGGCGCGACTGGGTACTGAAACATGCGCTGGCGCACAGCAGTCCCGGCGCGCGAGTCCTCGAGGTCGGAGTTGGCTGCGGCGTCTTCACCGAAGCTTTGGCCGCGGCCGGGCGGACGGTGTCGGCGGTCGATATCAATCCCGCGTTTCTCGGCAATGTTCAGCCGCTGGAGCGCGTGTCGACCTACCTCGTGGACGCCACGCGCCCGCTCGATATCGGAATGCATGACGTCGCGATCTGCTCTGAGGTGCTGGAGCATGTGCCGCCGGACCGGTCGGTCAGCCTCATCCAATCCTTGCACGGCGCATTGCGACCCGGCGGGATCCTGGTCCTTACCACCCCGCAGCGCTATTCGACCGTCGAGCTGTTCGCCCGACTCTTGCGCTACAAGCCGATGCTGGCTCTGGCCCGGAGGCTCTACGGATCCGCGGCGGAGCTCGGCCACATCAACCTGCTGACCGAAGGGCAGCTCGCCGATCAGCTCGCCACGGTCGGGTTCGAACCCGTTTCAACCCGTCGCTTCGGTTTCTATCTTCCCGTCGTCGCGGAATTTGGCGGAGACGCGGGTGCGCGCTTACTGGGCGCGGCCGAGACGTTAGTTCGGCATGTGCCTCTGGTCCGTGGCTTGCTTTGGACTCAGGGGTGGGTCCTTCGCAAAAGCGAAAAAGCTCATCCAGCCGCCAGGCGGTAAAGCGTCGACCTCTCGCTCCTCCAGACAGGCTCGGCGCCTGCAAGCAACCGATCGTCGAATGGAGGAACGTCGATCAGCCAGAGATAGTCGAACGGCCCGCTTGTCGCCGCGCCGATCGCGTCATCAACCGACCATCGCAGGTCGCTGGAGCAGCTTTTTGGCCAGACAAGCTGCGACGGATCCGCGCTCAGCCGGCCGGCTTCGGGAAAGCGTAAGGTCAGCATGTTCGTCCCCTCGAGGACCCATTGGTCATTGGCGAAGCCGTGGCGGCGGACGATCACCATTGAACCGATGTGCGTGTCGCGCGGCATCTGCCACCGCCGCTTGCAGGCCTGGCCGACCAGCGTGACCGTCCGCGCGCCGACCGGAATCTGCTCGACCGCCTCGAGCAACCTCGCCTGATGGTTAGAGGCGATCGCCAGGCTGGCGGTCGTTCCGGCAAGTCGGACTGCGTAAAAGGCAAGGCCGGCAATCGCCAGAGTCCGGGCCATGCCCAGCGGCATCTCGTCGCGAAACCTGATGGCGAGCAACCCGACGGCGATGACGAACGGCGCCAGACGAGTATCGGCAAAGGCCGATCCGAACACTGTCCATGGAATGCAGAGGAATGCGGCGAGAAGCACCAGCCCCGAAAATGCGAGGTTGCGGGAGAATGTCAGCCTCCGGTTGACGAAGGCGAACAGGATCAGGCCGAGCGCGAGCGCGAGCGAAGCCAGATCGAACGGGCGCCACCGGTCGCGAAGCGACTGCTGGATCCAGTCGAGCTTGAGCTCCCAGTCGAACCAGCCGTGGGTCATCCCGCCGGGGGTTTCGCTGCGCCATGCAAGCATGATGGCCAGCGGCAGGGCCATGACCGAAGCGTGCAGCGCGGCGTTCAGCCCCGACCTGATCCAGCCCGCTCCGCGATCGTGCTGGCGAACCGCTTCGGCGGAAAAGCACAATAGCCCGAGCGTCCCCCAGCCGAAGGTGTGGGCGAAGAACAGGATGACGGAAATCGGGACGAACAGAATTGCGCGCAACCGGAGGCGATCGAGGCGCGCCAGGCGCAGCCACAAGCCAAAGGCCATAAAGGCGAGCGCCATCGACAGCGAGAAGTTGACGAAGCCGTATAGGAAGGGGTGGCTGTAGACGAAGGGCAGGGCGAACAGCGCGGTCGGCGGGAGACGGTGGTGGACCTCGCGCGCGACCAGCAGGAAACCGGCGACGGTCAGCGGCGGGATCGCCAGCACGACCAGCTTGACCGCCATTTCGAGCCCGACCAGCGGCGCCAGCGGGACGATCAGCAAATCGACGCCGAGATTGCCGATCGCCGCCCATTGGAAATCATAATAGCGCTGCAAGGCTTCCGACGTGGCGAGGTCGAGCTGCACGCGGTAGCGGCCCATGTGGCCGAACAGATCGACCAGTGGCGGGATGTCGGGGTAGAGCAAGGGCACTACCGAAAGAAGGATCAGCGCCGCGGCGAAAGCGCGGTTTTCCCACCAGTGGCGCGGTTCGCCCGGCCGTGGCGCGATGGCCGGACCGCTCATCCCCGGTCGCGACGGGCGAGCAGTCGCAGCCGAAGCGCGTTCAGCTTGATGAAGCCTTCGGCGTCCTTCTGGTCATAGGCGCCTGCATCCTCTTCGAAAGTCGCGACCTTCTCGCTGTACAGGCTCTTGGTCGACTTGCGGCCGGTGACGTGCGCGGCCCCCTTGTAGAGCTTCAGGCGGACCGTTCCCTCGACGTGGCGCTGGCTATGGTCGATCGCCGCCTGGAGCATTTCGCGCTCGGGCGCGAACCAGAAGCCGTTATAGACCATCTCGGCATAGCGCGGCATCAGTTCGTCCTTGAGATGCATCGCGCCCTTGTCGAGCGTCAGCTGCTCGATCGCCCGGTGAGCGATGTGGAGGATGGTCCCGCCGGGAGTCTCGTACATGCCGCGGCTCTTCATCCCGACGAAGCGATTTTCCACCAGGTCGAGGCGGCCGACGCCATGGGTCCTGCCCAAATCGTTGAGCCTGGCCAGCAGCGCTCCGGGCGACAGGACCTCGCCGTTGACCGCGACCGCGTCACCTGCCTTGAATTCGACCGTCACCTCTTCGGGCGTATTCGGCGCGCTTTGCGGATCGTCGGTGCGCGAGAAGACATAGTCCGGGACTTCCCCCCACGGATCCTCGAGCACCTTGCCCTCGGACGAGGTGTGCAGAAGGTTGGCGTCGGTCGAGAAAGGACTTTCTCCGCGCTTGTCCCTGGGTACCGGGATCTGGTGCTGTTCGGCAAAATCGAGCAGCGCCGCCCGGCTGTTCAGATCCCATTCCCGCCACGGGGCGATCACCCTGATGTCGGGCTCGAGGGCATAATAGCCGAGCTCGAAACGCACCTGGTCGTTGCCCTTGCCGGTCGCGCCGTGGGCTACCGCATCGGCGCCAACCTCGCGGGCAATCTCGATCTGGCGCTTGGCGATCAGCGGCCGGGCGATCGACGTGCCAAGAAGGTACAGGCCCTCGTACAGAGCGTTGGCTCGCATCATCGGGAAGACGAAATCGCGGACGAACTCCTCGCGCAGATCCTCGATGAAGATGTGCTCCGGCCTGATCCCGAGCAGCTCGGCCTTGTGCCTGGCCGGCTCGATCTCCTCCTCCTGGCCGAGGTCGGCGGTGAAGGTGACGACTTCGCAGCCGTAGGTCTGCTGGAGCCATTTGAGGATGACGCTGGTGTCGAGGCCGCCCGAAAAGGCGAGCACGACCCGGTTGATGCCTTCTGCCACGAGCCTTGGAATCCCTGCGCTATGCGGTGCGGCTGCTGCCATTCAAGGGTGATACAGCTTTGGCAAGCCATATCGGCTGATTGTATCCCGCGTAACCCGAAGGATTTGACATGAAGAAGCTCGTGCTTGGCGGCGTCGCCGTCGCGGCGATGGCGGCGATGGCTCCGGCTCTCGCGCAGACCGCCGCCCCGGCGCAGCCGGTAGCCAAGGCCCAGTCCGGAAAGGCCGGTTGGGCCAACAAGGAAATCACCCGTGCCCAGGTCGAGGCGAGGGTACGCGAACAGTTTGTCCGTCTGGACACCAACCGCGACGGCTTTGTCACTCAGGCCGAGGCGGAAGCCGGCCGGCAGGCGATGCGCGCCCAGTGGCAGCAGCGCTCGGCCCAGCTTCAGGCGCAGGGCAATGGGCGCGCGAGCCTGTTCGACCGTCTCGACACCAACCGCGACGGCCAGATCACCCGCGCCGAGGTCGAAGCGGCCCGCGCCGCTCGCCAGGAACAGGCGGGCACCGCCGACAACCGCCGCCGCGGCGGCGACATTGCCCGGCTGTTCGACCGGTTCGACACCAACCGCGACGGGGTGATCACCCGCGCCGAGTTCGACTCGGCTCGAAGCCAGATGATGGCGCAGCGCGGCAGTCGCGGCGACCGCCTTGCGCAACGCCAAAGCGGTGACCGGTCGGCCAAGCGCGCCGGCGGCCATCGCATGGGCATGGGCTTTACCGGCCAGATGTTCGAGCTCGCCGACGCCAACCGCGACGGCCGGGTGTCGCTTCAGGAAGCGGTTAACGCCGCGCTGCAGCGGTTCGACACGGCCGATCTCAACCGCGACGGCCGGATCACTCCCGACGAGCGCCAGCAGCTTCGCCAGCGGATGATGCAGGGCCGCCGTCCCGGCTAAGGCTGGCGAACAACTGCCCAAGGAAAGGCCCGGCGCTTGCGTCGGGCCCTTTTTCATGCTGCTTGCGCCGATCCAGTTTCCCGGAGACCCGCCCAATGACTCGCCCCGCTCGCGCCGCGCTTTTCGGAGCGCTTGCACTTCTGCCGCTCACTGCCGCCCAAGCCGACGAGGGCATGTGGACGTTCGACGCTTTCCCGGCAGCGAAGATGCGTGCCGATTACGGCTGGGCGCCGGACCAGGCATGGCTGGACCGGGTTCGCCCCGCGGCGGTTCGGCTGACCGGCGGCTGCTCGGCCAGCTTCGTCTCGCCCGACGGCCTGATCCTCACCAATCACCATTGCGTCGCCACCTGCATCGAGGACAATTCGACGGCCGAGAACAATATTCTCGCCAACGGCTTCACCGCCGCTTCGCGTGACAGCGAGCTCAAATGCGCCGGCCAGCAGGCGGAGGTCGTGACCTCGATCCGCGACGTGACCACCGACGTGAAGTCGGCGATCGGCAACGTCACCGGTGAGTCGGCGGTCCGCGCGCGATCGGCGGCTGTCGCGGCGCTGGAATCGGCCGGATGCCCCGACACCGAGCGTACCCGGTGCCAGGTGGTGTCGCTCTATGGCGGTGGGCAGTATCGTCTCTACACCTACCGCAAATATTCGGACGTTCGGCTGGCCTGGGCGCCCGAGGCGCAGGCGGCCCAGTTCGGCGGCGACCCCGACAATTTCAACTTTCCGCGCTACTCGCTCGATGCGGCTTTCCTGCGCGCTTACGAAGCCGGCCGTCCGGTCTCGACTCCGCAGCATCTGATATGGTCGGCCCGTGCTCCGGTCGAGGGTGAGCCGACCTTCGTCGTCGGCAATCCCGGATCGACGCAGCGATTGTTCACCTCCGATCAGATTGCCTTCCAGCGCGAGCGAGTGCTGCCGGTGACACTTGCGACCCTGTCGGAGCTTCGCGGCCGGCTGATCAGCGCCATGGCGCAAAGCCCCGATCGCGCCCGAGAGGCCGCCGAAACGCTCGGTGGCGTCGAAAACTCGCTCAAGGTCTTCATCGGCCGGACCAGCGCGCTCAACGATCCCGCTTTCACCGGCCGGCTGCGCGCCGCCGAAGCCGACCTCAGGTCCCGCTCGGCAGCCAATCCCGCGATCGGCGATCCGTGGGGCGACATCGCAGGCGCGATGCGCGCCTACCGCGACTTCTACACCGAGCATCGCTTTGCGACGCCCCAGGGCGATCTTTTCAACTATGCCTTCATGATCGTGCGCGCTGCCGCGGAACGGCAAAAGCCCAATGCCGAGCGCCTCCCGGGCTATACCCAATCCGCGTTGCCGCTGACCGAAAAGCGCGTGCTCGACCAGCGGCCAATCTATCCGTGGCTCGATCAGCTGCGGATGGAATGGTCCTTGTCCAAGGCCCGCGAATATCTCGGCGCCGACCACCCGCAAACGAAGCTCCTGCTCGGCCGCGAGTCTCCGGAAGCGCTGGCCGCCAGGCTGGTTTCGACCACTCGGCTTTCCGACCCGGCGGTTCGCCGGGCTCTGTGGGAAGGGGGCCAGGCGGCGATCGAGGCTTCGACCGACCCGATGATCGTCTACGCCCGCCAGGTCGACGCCAACGAGCGGCTGCTTCGCAAGCGGTTCGACGAGCAGGTGGATGCGCCGCTGACCGCCGCCGGCGCCCGGCTCGCCGACGCCCGCTTCGCCGCCTTCGGCGACAGCGTCTATCCCGACGCGACCTTCACCCTGCGCATCAGCTACGGCCGGGTCGCCGGCTGGGCCGAAGGCGGTCGCCAAGTGCCCTACCGCACCCTGATCGGCGGAACCTTCGATCGCGCCACCGGCGCCGAACCGTTCGACCTGCCCAAGGCCCTCGCCGCCAACGAACGGCGCATCGACAAGTCGAAGACCTACAATTTCGTCACGACCAACGACATCATCGGCGGCAACTCGGGCTCGCCGGTGATCGACCGGCAGGGACGGGTGATCGGCACCGCTTTCGACGGCAACATCCACAGCCTCGGCGGCAATTACGGCTATGACGGGACGCTCAACCGCTCGGTGTCCGTCTCGACCGAGGCGATCCAGGAAGCGCTCGAGAAAATCTACCCCGCGCCGGCCCTGGTCGCGGAGCTGCGCCGCCGCCGCTGAGCCTTGGCGGGGAGCGCTTCGCCGGCGCGGCGATAGCGCTCCTCCGCTTCGGCCATGTAATCCCGAGTGATCGGCAGCGCATTCCGGTCGCGGATATATTGCACCTGGTAATTGCAGCCTGCGCCGCTTTCGAACATGACGATTCCCCCTGCGAGGTAGAATTCCCACATCCGGAAGAAGCGCTCGTCGTATAGCTTGACCATCTGGTCGCGCGCGGCGGTGAAGCGGCGCAGCCACTCGCGCAGCGTATAGGCATAGTGCAGCCGCAATATCTCGAGGTCCGAGGTGATCAGCCGCGCCTTCTCGCTTGCCGCGCTCATCTGGCTGATCGAGGGAATGTGATAGCCGGGAAAGATATATTTGTCGGTGAAGGGGTCGGGCGCGCCGCTGGTCTTGCCGAGCCGGCCGATGGTGTGGAGCAGCATCACCCCGTCCGGCTTGAGAAGCTGCCGGCACTTGGCGAAGAATTCGTCGTAATGGGCGGCGCCGACATGCTCGAACATGCCGACCGAGACGATCCGGTCGAACTCCTGATCGAGCTGGCGATAATCGACCAGCTCGAACCGGACATGGTCGGATACTCCGGCCTCATCGGCTCGGCGACGAGCGACCTTGAGCTGCTCTTGGGACAGGGTCACGCCAAGCACGTCGACGCGCGCCACCTTGTGCAGGTAGAGCGCCATCCCACCCCACCCGCAGCCGATGTCGAGCACCCGCTGGCCGGGCCTTAGATCGAGCTTGGCAGCGATATGCGCCTTTTTGTCCGACTGCGCCTGGTCGAGGCTGTTGGCCGGGTCGGTGTAATAGGCACAGCTGTACTGCCAATCGGAATCCAGAAAATGCGAAAAAAGCTCGTCGCGCAGGTCGTAATGGTGGGCAACATTGCGCCTTGCGTGCGTCGGCCGGTTGCGCCGGAACAGCGCCTTGATGCGGCTGAGCGGCCCCTTGCCGATCAACTTGCGGTTGGAGCCGCTATCCTCCCACCGGTTGGACCCGGTGACCATCTCGAGGAGATCGAGGATGGTGCCGTCCTCGACGATCAGCCGGCCGTCCATATAGGCTTCGCCAAGCCCGAGCCTGGGGTTGCGGACCAGGTCGAACGGCACCTTGCGGTCGGCGAGACGCACCGTCAGCGCCTTGCCGCCGCCGGGCCCGTAGGTGTCGCGGCTTCCGTTCGGCTGGACGAGCGTGATGCTCCCCCGCTTCAGAAGCTTGTCGATCAACCTGCCGATCAGCGCCATCAAGACCCTCCTTCCGCCGCCGAAACTAGCGAAGGATTTGCGTGGAGCGCAAATCAGGGTGCGACCGCGCTCCTTCGCTTGCGCTCGGCGGCCGTCTTCAGCTGGCCACAGGCGGCGTCGATGTCGCGGCCGCGCGGGGTGCGGACGGGCGCTGAAATGCCCGCTTCGAAGACGATATTGCTGAACGCCTTGATCCGCTCGGGAGTCGAGCATTCGTAAGCCGCCCCGGGCCAGGGATTGAACGGGATGAGATTGACCTTGGCGGGAAGCCTGTACCGGCGGATCAGGCTGACCAGCTCGCGGGCGTCCTCGTCGCTGTCGTTCTTGTCCTTGAGCATCACATATTCGAATGTGATCCGCCGGGCGTTGTTGGCGCCGGGGTAAGCGGCGCAGGCTTCGAGCAATTGCTCGATCCCATATTTGCGGTTCAAGGGCACGATCTCGTCGCGCACCTCCTTGCTCACCGCGTGCAGCGAAACGGCGAGATTGACCCCGATCTCCTCGCCGGCGCGCGCCATCATCGGCACGACCCCGCTGGTCGACAGGGTGATCCGCCGCTTCGACAGGCCAAGACCGTCGCCGTCCATGACAATCTTCAAGGCGTCGCGGACATTGTCGAAATTGTAGAGCGGCTCGCCCATGCCCATCATGACGATGTTGGTCAGCATCCGCCCTTCCGGCTGCGACGGCCATTCGCCGAGAGCGTCGCGGGCGAGCATCACCTGGCCCACGATCTCGGCGGAGGTGAGGTTGCGCACCAGCTGCATCGTCCCGGTGTGGCAGAAGCGGCAGTTGAGCGTGCAGCCGACCTGGCTCGACACGCACAGCGTGCCGCGATCGGCGTCGGGGATGAACACCATCTCGAAATCATTGCCGTCATGGGTGCGGAGCAGCCATTTGCGCGTGCCGTCGGACGACACCTGCGCCTCGACCACCTCGGGACGGGAAATGACGAATCGCTCCGCGAACCAGCCGCGCTGCGCCTTGGCGATGTCGCTCATCGCGGCAAAGTCGCTGACCCCGCGATTGTAGATCCAGTGCCAGATCTGCTTGCCGCGAAGCCTGGCCTGCTTCGGCTCCAGCCCGGCCGCTTCCAGCGCGGCGCGAATCTGGTCCTTCGACAGTCCGACCAGCTCGACCTTGCCGTCGGCGCGCGGATTCACGCCGCGCGGCACGGGCACGGGCTCGATTGCGCCGGGGATCGGCATCAGGGCGGTGTCGGCAGTCATGGCAGGCGCGCGAGATAGGCCGTGACGGCCCGATTTTCCAGTCGTCGCGAAGATCAGCGCGGAAGCGCCGGCAGGCTGGGCAGCGAGGTCGGCTGCTGCCGCGGCTCGTCGGGCTGCAGGAACAGCACCGCCGCCGCTGCCCCGGCGGCAATCGCGACTCCGTAGGGAATCCCTCCCTTTCGCCGGAGGATCAGGATCTTCTCGCGCGCCCGATCGCTCCAGCCGATCAGGCGCAGCGCGAGCACCAGCAAGGCGAGCAGGCCGCCGGCCAGCGCGACGCAAATGAGCAAACGCAGCGCCCCGCCGAAGTCGAACCACAGGCTGGTCGCGGCGAGCAGCTTGACGTCCCCACCGCCGAGGGTTCCGCGGGCGAACAGGAAGGTGCCGACGACCAGCGTGCCGGCGAAGACGGCGGCATTTTCCCACAGCGACGCCTGCGGGCCGGCGACCGCGATGGCAATGAAGCCGAGGAGCAGCACCGCGAGCGACAGCAGATTGGAGATTCGCAATCGCACCGCATCCTCGATCGCCGCCAGCGCCAGCAATGCGAGCAGGGTCAGCAGCAGCCACTGCGGCACGAGGCTCGGCAGGTTCATGGCCGGGCCTCGATCGCGGCGAGATTGTTGGCGGCCCGGGCGAACCAGTGGCCCCGCGCCTCGATCGCTTGCGAGAATGCGGCGATCGCCTTGTCGCGCCCGCCCTGGGCGCGGGCAATGACCCCGGCATCGTTGAGCCGGGCCGCCCATTCCTCGTCGCTTTCCCCCTTGCGGCGCCGCGGCAAGTCCGCGGCAATGGCGGATCGGGCCAAATCGAGATTGTCGGCGATTCGCTTCGAGCCCGGGTCGAGCGCGGCGGCGCGTTCGAACATCGCCAGGGCCTGGGCCCACTGCCTTCGAAGCATCGCCGACCAGCCGTGATTGTTGAGCACTTCGGCCTGATCCGGAGCCAGCTCGGCGGCCCGGGCGTAGGCGAGATCGGCTTCGCTCCATTTGCCGCTTCGGTCGGCGGCCACGCCGAGCGCGTTCCATGCCCGCCACGATGCGCCCTCGGCCCTGGTCGCCTTTCGGGCAAGTTGAATGGCTTTTGCGCCGTCGCCGACTCTCAGGGCGGCGATTGCGGCGCGTTCGAGCAGCCTGGGGTCGCCGGGCCGCCGGGCGAGCAAAGCTTCGTATCGGGCCAGAGCGGCATGATCGTCACGGGCGGCAAAAGCATGGTCGGCGAGCAGTCGCTCGACCTGATCGCCACCTGCCCCGGCCTCGATCGCCCGGCCGATCATGATCCGTGCCTGGTCGAGCCGGCCGGAATCGAGCGCATGCGCGGCTTCGTCGAGATTGTGCGCCGGCGAAAGGCTGGCGGCCGCGGCCGCGACCAGAAGCGACAGCATCAGCCGCGAGCGCGAAGTGCAGCCATCCCGCCGGCGTCGCGGCCGAGCAGGACGGTGATCTCGTCACCCTTGGCGCGCGGCACCGCTTCGAAGCCGAACTGGGCGGCGAGGCTTAGTCCGGTGCGCCGGCGGCTCTCAGGATAGAAAACCACGCTTTGCGCTCGCGGCTCGGGCGCATCGCCGACCGCTATCCCGCGCCAGCCACGATCGGTCAGATAGACACGGGTTCGAGCCGCGAGCCCTTCCTGGCGAGCGGCGTTGAGCAGCCGGATTCCGCCCGGCGACGCAGCCTGCGCCTGGCGCAATGGAACATAGCGCACGGTCTCGCTTCGAACGTCGCGATGCAGTTGTTTAGTCGTCCAGATCGGCCCTGCGGAAGTGACCAGCGCGACCTCACCCATCGACATTCGCTCGAGCCGCGGCGGCCGGCGAGTCGAGACTGCTTCCATTGGCGCAGGGGCGGCGGGCGGAAGCGCGACGGTCACGGACTTGCCGACCGCCGGCCTGGCAGGCTCAGCCGCCGTCGGCGAAACCGCCGACGGGCGGGGTTCGACATGCGCGACAATGGCCGGCGGAGTCGGAGTGGCATCGGCGGTGTGCGCAACGGCCGGAGCCGATGCCGGCGGTTCGACCATCGTCTTTGCAGCCAGCACGTCCACTTCGGGTCCGCTATTCAAGCCGGCATCAATCACCGCTCGCGCCGAGGCTATCCGGGCGGCAATTTCGGAGCGAACGCCGACGGCTTCGGCCCCCTTGCCCTGCAGGTCGAGCGAGCCGGCAAACGCCGCGAGCAGATTCGGATCGCCTGGAGCAACCGCCAGTGCCGCTTCATAGTGGCGGCGCGAAAGGTCGAACCGCCCCATCCGGTCGTAGCAGGCGGCAATCCCGGCCATTGCGTCGATGCTGGCCGGGTCGTCGCGGAGCGCCTTGCGGAAGGATTCGAGCGCCAGCGCCGCGTTGCCGAGTGCGAACTGCGCCCGCCCTTCGGCAATCCGGAACGGAACCGGCTTGGCACCGGCCGAAAGCGGCGTTGCCGTCGAGCGTATTTCAAGCTTGCTTTGGTCGCCGCTGCAGGCGGCGAGCGCAACGATCGCCGAGACGGTGAGTAATTTGCCCCCCCGAGCCATGCTAGCCTCCCCCGAGCGCGGGCATCACCTGACGGATGACCCGAATGGCCGCCGGCAGCATCAGCACTCCGATCATCACCGGCAGCATGCAGGCCACCAGCGGGATCGAGATCAGCACCGGCAGGCGGTGCGCCTTTTCCTCGGCCCGCATTCGCCGCTTTTCGCGCATCTCGGCGGCGTAGATGCGCAAGGTCTGGGCGATCGACGAGCCAAGCTTGGTCGACTGGATAAGAAGGGTGGCGAAGGCGCGCACTTCATCGGCCCCGGCCCGGTCAGCCATCCGTCGAAGCGCGTCCTCGTGGCTTCGGCCGGCGCGAAGCTCGAGCACGACGGCGCCGAGCTGCTCGGCGAGGCGCGGGTGCGACTGAGTCAATTCCATGCCCACTCGCGCGAATGCCGCATCCAGGCCGAGCCCGGCCTCGACGCAAACCAGCATCAGGTCGAGCGCGTCGGGAAAGCCGTTGACGATTTCGCGCTGTCGGCGGGCCGCCCTTGCGCGAATGAAGATGTTTGGCAGGTAGAGGCCGAGCGCGGCCGAGACCAGCAAGGTGAAGTAGAGCGTGATCATGCTCGGGCTGGACCCGGCAAGGGCGAAATAGCCGAGCGCCAGCAACGGAAGCAGGATGACCAGCGACAGCCGGACCAGGGTGTAGACCCGGGGCGCGTGGTTCGACGTGTAACCGGCGGCGATCAGTTGCTGGCGGACAGCCTGGTCCTTGGTGTCGACCAGGCTGAGGCCGCTTTTCTCGATCGCATTGACCAGCTTCAGCCACGCGCCTTCGGCTTGCTCGGAGCGCAGCGACCCGGGGTGAACCGAGGCGCCCGAATAGGCGCCGGCATCGCCGGCCAGCCGGCGCCGCGCCGACTGGCGGGCGGCGATCGCCGCGGTCGCGAAATAGGCCCCCACCGCGACCAGCGCGAACAGGGTCGCCAGCAGAAGGAATCTCAACAGCGGATTTTCGGCGATCAGAGTCATCATCGTTGGTTACACCTTGAGGTCGACCATCCGACGGATCGTGAAGACACCGACGGCGTAAAGCAGGATAAGGCCGGCGAAGCCCGGAACGAATGCCGGGTCGTCGGCAACGTCGAGATAGAAGCCGGGATTGAGCAGGAACAACAAGGTAAAGGCGAATATCGGCAGGCCGGTCAGCATGATCGCCGTCATCCGCCCTTCGCTCGACAGCGCCCGCACCTTCATCATCATCGAAGCGCGCTCGCGGATGACCTTCGACAGATTGTCGAGAATTTCGGCCAAGTTGCCGCCGGTCTCGCTTTGCACCGACAGCGAGACGATGAACATCCGCATGTCATCGAGGTCCCAGCGGTCGGCCATCGCCTGAAGCGCGTCGCGAAGCTCCGCGCCATAGGTGACTTCATCGACGACCATTCCGAACTCGGTGCCGATCGGGTCCGGCATCTCGACCTGCAGCAGGTCGAGCGCCGCGGCGATCGGATGGCCGGCGCGAAGCCCGCGGACGAACACGTCGAGCGCCACCGGGAACTGCTCCTGCATCCGCTTGCGGGTGCGGTTCGCCCGGATATTGAGCACCATCAGCGGCAGGACCGCGCCGGCGACGAGCGCGAAGGTCGCGACCATCAGCAGCCGGCCCGATCCGACCGGGGCCCCGGCGGCGACCATCAGGAGCAGGATCAGGAAGAACAGCAGCACCGGCGCGAGCAGGACGATCAGCGCCATGCGCTCCGGTTGAACGCCGACCCGAGCGGCAATCAGCATCCGCTCGAACTTCTGGGCGATGCGCAAGACGAATGGCGGCATGCCCTGGCCAAGCAGCCCGTCCTGACGGCGCAGCAGGCTCTGCGAAGCCGTGCGTTGCCGGCCCTCGGCGATCGATTTCAGCCGAAGGTTGATCAGCTTGCCTTCGGAGCGGCTGGAGGCCAGCCAGTTGACCAGCGCCTCGACGGCGAGCAGCACGGCGCCGAAAATCGACGCCAGCACCAGCGCCTTGAGCCAGGTGTCGTTCATTGGTCGAACCTCGCGTCTGGACGGAACAGGTCGACCGACAGGTCGATTCCGTGGGCCGAAACCTGGTCGATGAAGCGCGGCCGGATTCCGGTCGCCTCGAACCGGCCCTGGACCTGCCCGTCGGCGCTTACCCCGGTCTGCCGGAAGCGGAAGATTTCCTGCATGGTCGTCACGTCGCCTTCCATGCCGGTCAGCTCGGCGACGCTGATCAGCCGGCGACGGCCGTCGGCGAGCCTCGCCACCTGGATGACGACGTGAATGGCCGAGGCGATCTGGCTGCGCATCGAGCGCGCCGGAATGTCGATCCCGCTCATGCCGATCATCTGCTCGACCCGCGACAAGGCATCGCGGGTGGAATTGGCGTGGACCGTGGTCATCGAGCCGTCGTGGCCGGTGTTCATCGCCTGCAGCATGTCGAAAGCCTCGCCGGCGCGGACCTCGCCGAGGATGATCCGGTCGGGCCGCATGCGCAGCGCGTTCTTGACGAGGTCCCGTTGCGAAATCTCGCCCTTGCCCTCGATGTTCGGCGGCCGTGTTTCGAGCCGAACGACATGCTCCTGCTGAAGCTGAAGCTCGGCCGAATCCTCGATCGTGACGATCCGCTCGCGCCCGTCGATGAACGCCGACATGGCGTTGAGAAGGGTTGTCTTGCCCGAACCGGTGCCGCCCGAAATGAGGACGTTTCGGCGCGACCCGACGATGGCGTTGAGCACTTCGGCGACCTGCTGGGGAACGCTTCCGATCTCGATCAGGCGCTCCATGCTGATCGGGATCCGGGCGAACTTGCGGATCGACAGCAGCGAGCCGTCGAGCGCCAGCGGCGGGACGACCGCATTGACCCGGCTTCCGTCAGCGAGACGGGCGTCGACCATCGGCGAGGATTCGTCGATCCGTCGCCCGACGGCCGAGACAATCTTCTGGATGATCCGCAGCAGGTGGCGCTCGTCCTTGAACCGGATTGGGCTCGGCTCGAGCACTCCGTAGCGCTCGACGAACACCCTGTTGTGGCCGTTGACGAGGATGTCGGTGATCGTCGGATCCTTGAGCAACGGCTCGAGCGGGCCGAGGCCAAGAAGCTCGTCGAGCACGTCGCCGACCAATTGCTTGCGCTCGACCTGGTTGAGCGCGTGATTCTCCTTGGCCAGCTCCTCGCGAACGATGTCGCCGACCTCGGCCTCGATCTGCTGGCGCGACATGGTGTCGAGCGCGGACAGGTTGATGAGGTCGAGCAGGCGCTGGTGGAGCGCCACCTTCAGCTCGGTATGCTCGTCGCGCTTGGTGAAGGCGCCGGCGTCGCCGACGGTGACCAGGCGCTGCTCCTCGAGCGCGACCGTCCGCTCCGCTTCGACCGCCTTGTCGCGGGGCTTGCGTACCTGCCACATATCTACCTCGCCAGCCCGAGTGCGCCGGCGATTCCGGCTTCAAGAAGATCGATGTCGCGGCCGACCGCGCTCTTGCGCTTGACCTCGGCGATCGGCACGCCGCGGTCGATCGCGGCGCGCACCACCGGGAAATCGTTGGCGATCGTGTAGCTGATCTCGCGGCCCAGCGCCTTTCGGACATCGGCCGGGCTGATCGTCTTGAACAACCCCTTTTCCTGCCGGTTGACGATGATCCGCACGTCGAGCTCGTCGAGCTCCTGCTGGCGGATGAGCTCGAGCTGCCGGCGCGCGCGATGCAGGCTGGCGACCGACATTTCGGTGACCAGCATGACCACGTCGGAGCGCGCGAGCAGCGACAGCGACCAGTTGGTCCAGTTGGTCGGAAGGTCGAGGAACACGGTGCCGAACTCGCGCTTGGCGATGTCGACGATCTCGATGATCTGGTCGCTGGTCAGCGCCTCGAGCGGCATCATCTCGGCCGGAGCGGCGACGACGTTCAACCCGCTTGGATGCCGGGTGGTCGTCGCCCGAAGCAGGTCGCCATCAACCCGGCTGCCGGCATCGACCAGATCGGCCAGGGTCAGGCTCGGCTTGATGCCGAGCTGGAATGCGGCATCGCCGAACTGCACGTCGAGGTCGATCAGGCATGCCTCGCGCCCCGCCGAGGTCTCATTTGCCGCGAAGCGGATGGCGAGCTGGCTGAGCAGGGCCGTGGCCCCGACTCCGCCGACGCTCTTGATGACGGTCACCAGCTTGGCATGGCCCGAAGCGGCGGAGTTCGACCGGGCGGTCAGCTCGTCGCGGATCGGAGCGAGCGAGGTCTCGAGCTCGGCGAGATCGAGCGGCAAGGGCACGACGTCGTGAGCGCCCGACCGGATGAGCGACCGGACCAGCGCCAGCGGCGGGTCGAAGGCCGCTGCGATCAGCGGCGTCTGGGTTGCCGAAGCGAGCTTCTGGAAGCGCTTGATCGACGCCGGAGTCCCGGGGTCGACCTGGATCACGCCGGCGGCCGCGCCGTCGATTTCTTCCGGGTCGATCCAGTCGGTCACCGGACACAGGTTGAGGCTCAGCGGATAGCCGGCGACCCGCGCCCCGACCAGCGCGCCCGCCTCGCCATCGGCGCCGCTCAAATAGAGTTGCACCGCCGCTTCGCGCTTCTGGGTGCGCCAGCTTTTCGCGGTCTCGTTGGGTGTGATCACGCTCACTCTTCGCACCTTTAGTTTGAAACTGACCCGACGCCGTCCTCGAGCGTCAGTGCAGCGCTGAAATTGGGCATTCCGATCGCCGTCCTGAACAGCAATGTTGTGATCGGCTGGAACGACAGCCCTGTCAGGCGAACGGTAACCAGCGGAGCGACGTCCGGGCCATTGGGATCGCCGGCATAGCCAAGCCCGACGTTGCGATAGTCGATCAGGACGTTTCCGGGACCGATCGGCCCATAGAATGCGCGCATCCGCGCGACCGTATTGTTGAACGCGGCCGCATTATATCCGATCGAGCTGCAGAAATTGCCGGTCGTCGACGTGCAGCTGCAGCTGGTGTTGTTGCAGGTCGCGCTTCCGAAATTTGCAGAGGGGACCGCCGTGCCGGCAGTCACTCCGCCGCTCACCACGAAGCTGTAATTGGCCAGCCCGGCCGGCACGAGATCGGTTGCCACCGCGTAGCGCACGCCCATCTGGGTGGCCTTTTCGGCCTGGTTGTACGCCCACATGAACCGGCCAGCGTCGATCAGGCCGAAGATAAACAGCAGCAATAGCGGCAAGACGAGCGCGAACTCGGCCGCGCTCGCGGCCCGCCGATCGTCGATGAGCTGGCGGATGAGGGTCATGCGCCGAACACCGCCGATTGACTTCGCGCATTGACCGTCAGCGACGGGTTGCCGAGGCCCAGCGTTCCAAACAGGGATGGGTAAGGCACCGAAGCCGACACGGTGATGACCGGCACGCCGTTCGGGAAATCCGTATAGATGCCACTGAACGTCCCGCTCGAATCGCATTCGAGGGTCACGGTTGTCATGCTGTCCGCGGTCCAGCCGCGGAGCCGCAAGGTGGTGCCGTCGGGCTGACCGGTTCGGGCGACGCGCTGGATCTGGGTCTCCGCCGGCCCGGAAACGCTGCACGAAGGATAGTTGGTCATCGAAAGTCGAGCGGCGTAGCGGGCGGCGTCCCTGACCCCCTTCTGGACGACATGTTCGGACAAGAAGAAATTGCCGAGCTCGAAAGCGCCGAACATGAGGGCGAGCAGGATCGGCGTCACCATCGCCATCTCGGCGGCGGCGGACCCGGCCTGGTCGGCGGCAAGGCGAGTGCGGCGGCGCATCATTCGATCAGGTACGGGACGCTTTTCTTGACGACCTGTACCGCCGACCCTCCCGACGCGTTCGCGGTGCGGCCGACCACCTCGATATAGATGTCGCCGGCACTGGTTCGGTTGCGGTTGATCGACGGCTCGACCAGGAACACGTCGAGCCATTCCTTGACCTGGACATTGGTCGAATTGCCGTTGACCCCCTGGGCCATGCAATTGACGACGGCCACGGAAATCTTGCGCCGGTCGGGGGTGGTGGCGTCGGGAACCGTGCCCGCGCCATATCCTTCGGTCGGACTGCACACCGGGCGTCCGTACGCGACGTTGGTGTTACCGGTCGCTCCCGGGGGATTCGGACCAAGAACGGTCACGCCGTCGATCACCGCGCCGCGGTTGTCGATTTCCCACTTGTAGACGTCATAGCGCTTGGCGTTCGCCGGGAGCCCGGTATTGGCCTGCCATTCCGCGCTGGTCCAGCGAGTGCCGTTGGCACGGCGATAATTGACCCGGAAATAGGCATCGCGATCCCACGCCGCATTGCCGATCGCTCCAGTGCAGGCGCCCGCCGCGCCGCTTGGGGCCGCGTGGCACATGTCGCGCGGATGGCCCATTGCGGCGGGGGTTTGCGACGTGCTGAGCGGAGCGGTCGCCGACGTCGGCAGGGTCTCGCCATAATAGCCGGTCGGAAGGCCCCAGCCGTTATTATGCAGCTTGCAGGAGTTATTGCCGTTGGCGTTGGCCGATCGCACCACGTCCTTGACGCTGTTGATCGAGGCCGGGCAGCTGCCGGGCGAAGGGCAGGACTGGTTGGTGTCGTAAATGTCGAAGCGCGTGTTCAGCGAATCCGTGACCGTCGTGTTGACGCCCGGCTTGGTGCTCACCCCGGTCTGCTGGATGCAATCGCCAGGCGGGGTCCCCCAGCCGAGGCCCTCGCGAACGCCCGGCGCGCCGTTCGAGGTGCCGGGAAGATTGAGATAGCCGTAATTGCCCGGCGCCCAGCTTCCCGATCCGCCGCCTTGCGAGACGAGCTTGAGGCCCGCGCCCATCATGCTGTCGATGTCGAAATCGGTGTTGCTGCCGGTTTCCTGCGGATTGCAGATCATCACCGGGGGAGTGTTGCAGATCGCCTCGCCAAGCCCGGCGAAGGCGATCGCCATGACGTTC
>DATLGC010000134.1:0-2018 GCA_035540655.1 Sphingomicrobium sp.
GAACGGAGCGTCGGCGAGGCGTGCCAGCCGTCGGCTGATCTCGGTCTTGCCGCAGCCGGTCGGGCCGATCATCAGGATGTTCTTGGGCGTGACCTCGTCGCGAAGCTCGGGCGCCAGCTGCTGGCGGCGCCAGCGGTTGCGAAGCGCCACGGCTACGGCGCGCTTGGCGTCGTCCTGGCCGATTATATGCTCGTCGAGCGCAGCGACGATCGCCTTGGGAGTGAGCTTGTCCTTGAGCAATTCAGCGGCCCCGCCGCTCGCCGATACGGGGGATTGATAGTTCATCGACAGTTAGATTGGCCGCGCGCGTCATCGCTTCAAGCCGTGCAACGGAATGATGAAAAGAAGCGCCGGTGATTGCCGACGATCCGGGCGATTGCCGCCGGGTCGGGGCTGGTGTCCCAGACTCCGCGCTCGAAAGTGCCGCCGAGCAGGATGCCGTCCGGCCGCGGGAACATGTAGCCCCATTCGCCCGACGCGGCATATTGCACCTCGGGCTGCGGCGCGAGCACCGCCAGCTGGCCGCGAACGGGGGTCAATTCCTCGTCGCCGAACAGGGCGCGCGAGCCGAGGCCGGTGCAGTTGAACAGCAGCGATTCCGGAAGGCCGGGAAATTCGGCCGTGCTTTCGAACCCGCGTTGCTCGATCCTGCCGCCGGCGGACCGGAAATCCCGCATCAGCCGATCGAGGTAGCGGCCGGTCTCGACATACATGGTGTGAAAGCTGACGACATCGTCGAGCGGGAAGGGATGCTCGGCCGGAGCGACCGGACGGGCATTGGGATAATAAGGGTCCATTTCGTCCGAACGGCGAGCGCGACCGCGGGATTCGTCGAAGGTCGGCAGCCAGCGCACGCCATAATCGTCGCCAACCATGATCTGGAACCGGCGCCAGCTGTAATCCATCGCCGACCGGAACTGCTGCCGCCACTCGGGCGTGACCGCGCTGTCACGGAAATGGCCGAAGGGTGAAATCTGGCCGCCGGCGACGTTGGAGGTGGTGTTGGGCGGCAGCTCCCTGGCGTAGATGGTCACCGGCAGGCCCGCCTGCTGGACGAGCCGGGCGGTGCTCAGCCCCATCACCCCGGCGCCGATCACCGCCACCGGCCCGCTATGCCCGGGAAGGCCGAGGTTGGTTGCCAGCCGCGAGCTTCCCCAGCTCAAGGTGATGCCGGCGCCGCCGTGGCCGTAATTGTGAATGAGCGCCTTGTCGCCGAGCGCCTCGCGCCGGACGACGAAGCCGGATGCGCGATAGGGCCTCAGGGCCGCCATGGTTCGGATGATCCTGGCCGGATCGACCCGGACTGGCGGCAAGGGCGTGCAGGGAGCGGCTGTCGGGGTCGGGACGGTCGCGCAGCCGGGAAGCAGAAGCGCGGCCGAGCCGGCGGCGACGAAATGACGGCGATCGAGGAGCATCGGCCCTAACCTGCCGTTGGTGTCGAGCGAAGTCGATACGGGCGTTTCAGGGTCCCTCGACTGCGCCCGGGACGAACGGATCATTCGCCGATCACTTCGACCGTCAGCCGGTCGTTGGTGAAGACGCACACCTCGGCGGCGATCGCCATCGCCCGGCGGGCCAGGGTCTCGGGATCCTGCTCATAGTCGGACAGCGCTCGGGCCGCCGCGAGCGCATAATTGCCGCCCGAGCCGATCGCGGCGATGCCGCCTTCCGGCTCGAGCACGTCGCCGTTGCCGGTCAGGATCAGCATCACCTCGGCATCGGCGACGATCATCATCGCCTCGAGGTTGCGAAGATATTTGTCGGTCCGCCAGTCCTTGGCCAGCTCGACCGCGGCGCGCATCAGCTGGCCCCGATATTGCTCGAGCTTGCGCTCCAGCCGCTCGAACAAGGTGAAGGCGTCGGCGGTCGCTCCGGCAAAGCCGGCGATGACTTTTTCGTCCTCGCCCAGCCGGCGAACCTTGCGCGCATTGGGCTTGATCACCGTATTGCCGAGGCTGACCTGGCCGTCCCCGGCGATCACCGTCCGGCCGCCCTTCTTGACCCCGAGGATGGTGGTT
>DATLGC010000135.1:0-15529 GCA_035540655.1 Sphingomicrobium sp.
CCGAGCGCGGCGTTGAGCGCGGCCGGCGCCTGCTGAAGCTGGGCGACAATGTCCTTCTCCTCGTCCCTGTCGATCCTTCCCTTGGCGCAGGCGAGGTTGGCCGCAAGCGCGGCAAGCACGGCCAGCTGGCAGGTGAAGGCCTTAGTCGAGGCGACTCCGATCTCGGGCCCGGCATGGGTCGGGAGCAGGAGATCCGCCTCCCGCGCCATCGAGCTGGTTGGGACGTTGACCACCACCGCGATCCGCTGCCCTTGCGACCGGGCATGGCGCAGCGCCGCCAGCGTGTCGGCCGTTTCTCCCGACTGACTGATGAACAGGGCCAGCCCGCCGGGCTCGAGCACCGGCTGGCGGTAGCGGAACTCGGACGCGACATCGATGTCGACCGGCACCCGGGCAAACTGCTCGAACCAATATTTGGCGACCATCCCGGCATAGTAACTGGTGCCGCAGGCGACCATCGTCACCCGGTTGATCGCGGCGAGGTCGAGATCGCCGGCAGGCAATGCAACCCTTCCTTCGAACGGCCGGAGGTAGCTTTGCAGGGTCTGGGCGACCACCACCGGCTGCTCGAAAATCTCCTTCTGCATATAGTGGCGGTAATTGCCCTTCTCGATCCGTGCCGCCGAAGCGCCGGAATCGACGATCTCGCGCTCTACCGGCTGGTTTTCCTGATCGAAGATCGCGATTGCGTCGCGGCCGACCACCGCCCAGTCGCCCTCCTCGAGGTAAGCGATGCGCTGCGTTAATGGGGCCAGCGCTAAAGCGTCGGAGCCGAGGTAATTCTCGCCCTCGCCATATCCGACGGTGAGCGGCGCTCCAAGCCGAGCGGCGATCAGCAGGTCCGGATGCTCGCGGAACAGGAAGGCGATGGCGAATGCGCCCTGCAGCCGTGGAAGCACGGCCGCCACCGCTTCCTCGGGCGACAATCCCTTCTCGATCTCGCGGGCGACCAGGTGGCCGACGACTTCGGTGTCGGTCTCGCTCTCGAACGTTCGGCCATCGGCGATCAGCTCGTCGCGCAGCGGCTTGAAATTCTCGATGATCCCATTGTGCACCAATGCGACCGGTCCGACCACGTGCGGATGGGCATTGCCGACCGTCGGGGCGCCATGCGTCGCCCAGCGGGTATGGGCGATTCCGACGATGCCGGCGAGCGGCTCGCGCTCGAGCTCGCGGGCAAGATTGTCGAGCTTTCCCTCGGCCCGGCGGCGCTTCAGCTGGCCATCATCGATGGTGCAGATGCCGGCCGAATCGTAACCGCGATATTCGAGCCGCTTGAGCCCGTCGAACAGGCGGCCGGCGACTTCTTCACTGCCAACGATTCCAACGATTCCGCACATTCCAATGGCCTTAGGCTAGAGTTTGTAGGGGACCCGGATTCCCGGCATCTTCACTGGGAAGTCCGCGATGTTCCGCGTGACCAGGATCGACCCCGTCACTTGAGCGGTGGCAAGGATTATCGCGTCCAGCATTTTCATGCGCGAACGGTGGCGGATGTCCGCGGCGGCGCTGGCAATCCGGGCATCGAGCTCGACGACTTCGAACGGCGCGATCAATTCCTGCACATAGTCGCGGGTCTCGAGCGGTTCTCCAGCGAGCACCTCGAGCCAGCTGATCCTGCTGATTCGATGCCGCCGGTAGCGCGAGAGCTCCGCTTGGGCTTCGGGCCTTTCCCGAAGCCAGTCGATCAAGATGTTCGTGTCGAAGACCGGATCCGCCATTCAACCGCTCATTCGGGTTCGCGGTCTTCGCGCATCCGTCGCTGATATTCGACGGCGTCGCCAATATCGTCGCGGTTGCGCCAATAGCCGAACCCGCGGCTGATCCAATCGTTGCCGCTGCGCCCGCGAAGATAAGCGCGGACGGCCTCGCGCACTTCCGCTGCGCGGGAGCGATTGTGGCGCCGCGCGAGGGCGTCCAGCCGTTCGACGTCCTCGTCGGGGATATCGATCAACGTGCGCATGTATATATCGATATCATATCGTGATATCGGTTCAAGCCTTATCTGGCCTTGCCGCTCATCCGCTCCCGGAACCGACGGGCCCAGCCTGCGATGCCTTTTTGATCGCTGCGCTCCAAAGCCAGGCTGTCGGGCTCGACGTCGCTGGTGATCACCGAGCCGGCTCCGACAATCGCGCCTTCGCCGACGACCACCGGAGCAATCAGGGCGCTGTTGGAGCCGATGAAGGCGCCCGCTCCGATCGTCGTGCGGTGCTTGGCAAAGCCGTCATAATTGCAGGTGATGGTTCCCGCGCCGATGTTGGCGCCCTCGCCGACCTCTGAATCGCCGACATAGGACAGGTGGTTCGCCTTGGCGCCGGCGGCCAGATGCGCATTCTTAAGTTCGACGAAATTGCCGACCCGCGCCCTGGCGCCGACCCGCGTCCCAGGTCTCACTCGGGCGAATGGACCGATGCTGGCTCCCGAACCGATCACCGCCCCCTCGATGTGGCTGAACGCCTTGATGATGGCCCCATCGGCGACTTCGACCCCGGGCCCGAAGACGACGTGCGGCTCCACGGTTACGTCGCGGCCGAGCCGGGTATCGAACGCGAACCAGACGCTTTCCGGGTCGATCAAGGTGGCGCCTTCGTCGAGGGCGTGCTCGCGCCTGCGCCGCTGCCATTCGAGTTCGAGGTGAGCGAGCTCGGCGCGGCTGTTGACGCCGGCAGCTTCGTACGGATCGCCTTCGATCACGACCGCCTCGCGCCTTTCGGCGGCGGCGATGTTGACGATGTCAGGCAGATAATATTCCTGCGCCGCATTATCGTTGCCGACTTGTCCGAGCCATCGAAACAGGTCGCCGCACCGCACCGCCATCATCCCGCTGTTGCACAGGGTCACGGCTCGCTCTTCCTCGGTCGCGTCACGGAACTCGACCATCTTGGCGATCCGGTCGCCCTGCCCAAGGATGATTCTGCCATAGGCCGCGGGGTCCGGCGGCCGGGAGGCGAGAACGACCACTCCCGGTCCGTCATCGCCGTCGAGCCGATCGAGCATTCGAGTCAGGGTCTCGGGCGCGACGAACGGCGTGTCGCCGTAAAGGACGAGGACGGCGCCCTGGTAGCCGGCGAGCGCGTCGCGCGCCTGGAGGACAGCATGGGCCGTGCCCTTCTGCTCCGCCTGGTGGGCGACGGTGACGTCGCGGCCATTGAGCGCGACCTCGACCTGGTCGCGGCCCTTGCCGACGACGACGACCCTCTTCTCCGCTCCGAGCCCGTCGACCCGGTCGAGCAAATGGAGAAGCAGCGGCCTTGCTGCGATCGGATGAAGCACCTTGTGCGTGTCGGAACGCATTCTCGTGCCCTGTCCGGCGGCCAGGATCACGACTGCGAAACTCTGCGGCCTGTTCATAATGGCGGGAGCAATGGCACGGCACCGACGGGAGCGCCAGTGGCCCCCATTTCCGGAATCGAAAAGGGGCGGCAACCTGCAAGGCGCCGCCCCGATCGAAAGCGTGGATCGCCCCTAAAAGGCGTCGAAATAGGCCTCGTTACCGACAAAGCCCATCTTGTCGACCCGCGCCCGCTTGGTGATTGCAAGCACCTGGTCGACCAGTTCATAGCGGGCCGTCGGCTCGGGCTGCAGATGGAGCTCCGGAGTCGGATTCATTTGCTGGGTCTGGTCGAGATAGAGCCGCAGCTGCTGCTGGTTCACCGGAGTGCCGTTCCACAGGATTTCGCCGGCCCCCGTGACGACGATCTTGTTCTTGACCGGGTCGATCGGCGGCGGGTTCGTCTGATCCGTGTTCTGCGGCAGGTCGAGCTTCACCGCATGGGTCTGGATCGGGATGGTGATGATGAACATGATCAGAAGCACCAGCAGAATGTCGATGAGCGGGACGACATTCATGTCCATCATCGGAATGCCTTCCTCGTTATTGCTGGTGGTTTGCTTCGCCATGGCGATAGTCTCCTAAAACGCTACTCAGCCGCCGCGAGGAAGCGGTTCTGAAATGAAGCCGACGCGCGCGAAGCCGGCGCGCTGCATGGTGAAGATGGCTCCGCCGATGCATCGGTAATGGGTGTCGACGTCGCCGCGGATATGGACCTCTGGCATCGTCTCCTCGGTCAGATTGTCGACGCCGCCGACCCGCTCGATCTCGGTCTCCAGCTTGTTGACCGCCCGGTCGAGCAGCTCTTGGGCGTTAACCTGCTGAAGGTTCCAATATACTTCGCAGCTTCCGTCCGGGCCATTGCGAACCGACAGGTTCACATTTTCCGGCTTGGTCGTGGTCGGCTCATATTCGACCTGCGGCAAAGTCAGCGGAACCGATTCCAACACCACCGGAACGGCGATGATGAAGATGATCAGCATGACCAGCATCGTGTCGGCCAGAGGGATGACGTTGATGTCGGAGATCGCTTCGTCTTCGTCGCCCTCGCCGCCTACTCTCATTCCCATTGCAACTGCACCTTCAATCTATGGGCCGGTTCGGTGGCCGGGAACGGAGCACCGCTCCCGGCCGTCATTGTCCGTTCTTAGGCCGTGGGCGTCTCGGCGCCGGTGCGAGCAGGCTCGCCCGGCCGCTGGGTCGGGGTCGCTCCGGTTCGCGCCTGCGCGGTGCCCTTGGTCGCGGGACCGGCGAACAGCGGCTTCACCGCGCCCTTCGACATCATGAAGCCGTGCACGTCGTTGGTGAACGCCGCGAGGTCTTCCATGATCGACTTGTTGCGGCGAATCAGCCAGTTGTAGGCAAGCACGGCGGGGACCGCGACGACCAGGCCGAGCGCGGTCATGATCAGCGCCTCGCCAACCGGGCCGGCGACGGCGTCGATCGACGCCTGACCGGCGGCGCCGATCTTGATCAGCGCCCTGTAGATGCCGACGACGGTTCCGAACAGGCCGATGAACGGGGCCGTCGAGCCGACCGTGGCAAGAAAGGCCAGACCCTCGGCGAGGCGCGAGCCGATCGCGCCCTGGCTGCGCGCCAGGCTGTTGGTCATCCAGTCATGCTGGTCGATCGGGTCGGTCAGCTTGCCATGCTGTTCTTCCGCCACGAGCGCATCCTCGACGATCGAGCGATAGGCGCTGCGCTGCTCGAGCTTGTTGGCAGCCTCGCGGAGATTCGGCGAGTTCCAGAAGCTCGCCCGGACCTTCCGGCCCTGGCTGATGATCTTCTGCTGCTGCATCAGCTTGGTGAACAGGATGTAGAAGGAAACGACCGACATCAACACCAGGATGAGGAAGGTCGTCCAGGCGATGACACCGCCCTGGTTGAGAGCCGGCAAGAGGCCGTAGGGATTTTCGCCGTGGGCAGCGGCTGCAGCTAGGAGATGGACCATGTTCGTCTACTTTCCTCTCAAGAAAACCTGAATCGCGCGGCGTGCTATTGCAGGCGCCAAACGATCCGTTGGGTATGTGTGTCCGAAGTCGGGTTGCCGTTGCTGTCGCGAGCGGGCGTGAAGCGCGCCCGGCTGGTCAAGATCCGGCAGGTCGTGCTGTCGAGAGTCCGCGAACCGCTGGACCCAGTGACGTCGCAGCCGGTGACTCGGCCGTTGGCGCCAATCGCCAGTCGGACAGTCACCGTGCCCTGCTCGTCCCGCTCGATCGCGCTTTGCGGATAGTCGTCGTTCCGGATCAGGCCCTGCAGGCTGCCGACGGCGCTCTGCGCCTGCACCTGCTTGACCGGTGGCGGAGGCGGCGGCGGCGCAGGCGGAGCCGGCGGCGCGACCGGAGCGGTCGGAGTGACGACCGGCGGCGGTGCGACCGGGGTCGACACGATCGGCGGCGGAGCGACGTTGGTTCGCACGATCGGCGGCGGAGCGACGACCGGCGGCGGAACGTCCGGAACCCTCTCGGGCGGGGGCGGCGGCTTCTCCTCGGGAGGCGGCGGCTCTTCCTCGACGTTGAAGGTCTTCAGGTCCTCGGCGGCCTTTTTGATGACGTTGTAGGCCAGGCCGGTGACGATCCCGTAACCGAGCACTGCATGCAGGATAGCGACGATTATGATCGCCGCCGTGCGGTTGCCGCTCATTTCTTTACGTTGGGCGTAGGCCATTAACCCGACATTCTCCTCGACACGCCGCGAGTTTCCCCGCGACCAGACCGGGCGTTTGGACGCGCGCCCTGCCCTGCTGATTGGCGCGGCTGATGTATCATCATATCATCCGCCGCAAGCGCGCTTCCTTATCGCTGCCATTATTACCGTGCAACGACTTTTGTTCCCAATGACTCGATAACAGGGTCACTCCGCCGGCGCCGGGCCGTCGAAGGACGCGATTTCAACTCCGACCCCGCGGGCGTCCGGATAGATGTCCGGTTTCGCCGTCGCGACGCGAAGGGCGCGGACTCCGCGAAGCGCTGCGACGCGCTGGAAGATGGCGTAAGCCAGTGTCTCCTGGAGGTTGTAGCGGCGCCCGGTGGCGAGCTGCTCGACTTGCGCCTTGAGGAAATCATAGTCCCAGGCGAGGCCCGGATCGTCGTCCGGCGGGGGGAGCGGGTCGTCGAGCCAGATCTCGACCGTGACGAGCAGCCGCTGCGGCCTGCCGATTTCGTAATCATGGAAGCCTATGTCGGCCATGACCTCCAGTCCGTCGAGCAGGATTCGCGACGAGCGCACCACAAGCCATTCGGGAATAAGGCCCTCGAGCGGGCGTTCCGGGGTCAAGATGCACCTCCCTCGTCGAGAAACTGGACGTCGCGCTCGAGTCCGAGAAACCGATGCCCGCCGTCGATGGTCAAAATCTGCCCGGTGATCACCGGTGATTCGGCCAGGAAACGGATCGCCGCGATCACATGCTCCGGCTCGACTCCCCGGCCGAGCGGGTTGGCGGCGTGCATGCGCTCGAAATTCCTTTCGCTCTGCCCCGCCGATCGAAGCATCAGCGCGGGAGCGATTCCGTTCACCCGGATCCCCTTGGGCGCAAGCGACCTTGCAGCAAGCTCGGTCAGTCCGGCCAGCGCCTGCTTGGAAAGCGTATAGCTGAGGAAGTCGGCATTCAGGCCGGAAAGCTTTGAATCGAGCAGGTTGACGACGAGCGCCTCCTCTCCGGCCCGGTGAGCATGGGCCAGCGCCGAGGTCAGCAGCAGCGGCGCCCGGACGTTGACCGCCATGTGGCGGTCAAACTCGTTCGGGCCGGGCTCGCCCAGCGAATCCCAGGCAAAACGGGCTGCATTGTTTACCAGCAGCCGAACCGGCGGAAGCCCCCGTGCCGCTGCAAAAATGCGCGTCGCGCAATCCTCCTGGCCAAGATCGGCCACTGCCTTGACCGTCCCGTCAGGCGCGTCGTCCTGCGCTCTTCGCACATGGGCGACCACCGTCCAGCCGTCCGCCAGAAGCGCTTCGGCAATGGCCCGGCCGACACGCCTGGCCGCGCCGGTGACGATGGCGGTACGGGGCTCTGCGTCCATGTCTTCCTGTTGTCATTGCGATCGCGGGGAAGCAATCCGGCAGCGCAAATCGATTGCGTCGTCGCCCCGCTCCTCGCAAATGACCGCCAATGCCCGAGACACGTCCCCCGATCGAGCTCGCCGGACTCAGCCTTGCCGATCTCGACAGGATGATCGGCGAACGCCGGTTGCCCCCGGTCGACCAATGGGACCCGCCCTATTGCGGCCACAGCCGAATGCGAATCGCTGGCGACGGCACCTGGTATCACGAAGGACGCCCGATCCGCCGGCCGGCCATGGTCCGGCTCTTCTCGACCGTCCTGCGCCGTGAGCCGGACGGGCGGCACATGCTGGTAACTCCGGTCGAAAAGCTGGAAATCGATGTCGACAGCTGCGCCTTTCGAGCGATCGCCATGGAAAGCGAAGGCGAACGACAGGATCGCCGGATCGCCCTGAAGCTGGACAGCGGCGACGCGCTTATCCTCGGGCCGGATCACCCGCTTCGGATGGAATCCGGCGACCATGGCCCAAGGCCGCGGGTCGCGGTTCGTCATGGGCTCGAGGCCGAGCTTGGTCGTGCCGTCTATTACGAGCTCGCGGAAATCGCTTTGGCCGAAAACAATCAGCCGCCCGGAGTTTGGAGCGAAGGCGCATTCTTTCCGCTCATTCCCGCGACATGACGCTCGCCGATCGGCTGCGCTCGGCGGTTCGCCAGCCCGCCCCGGCCGGGCTGCTTGCCGGCGACCTTCCCGAGCAAGCCTCGACCCAGGTCGAGGCTGCGGTCCTCGTCGCGGTGACCGACCGGCCCGATCCTGGATTGATCCTCACCGTCCGGCGGGATGATTTGCGAACCCATGCGGGCCAGATCGCCTTTCCTGGCGGCCGAATCGATGCCGGGGAAACCGCCAGCCAGGCAGCGGTGCGCGAGGCCTGGGAAGAGCTCGGGCTCGATCCGGCGTCGGTCGAGCCGATCGGCGAGCTCGATCGCTACCGGACGATCACCGGTTTCCTCGTCACTCCGGTGCTCGCCGTCGTTCCGCCCGACCTGCCGCTGGTGCCGCACGATGGCGAGGTCGCCGATTGGTTCGAGGCGCCGCTCGCCTTCGTCACCAATCCGGCCAATCATCGCCTGGACAGCGCGCTGTTCGCTGGGCGGCAGCGCCATTATTACCGGATCGACTGGAACGGCAGGCCAATCTGGGGGGCGACGGCGGCAATGTTGGTCAATCTGTCTCGAAGGCTCGACTGGCGGTGAAGCTCGACGCCGCCCGCTTGCGCCGCCGCCGCGGAATGCAGCGGCTCCTCGCCGCCCTTGGCGGCGACGAGGGCCTGACTCGCTATGTCGGCGGAGTGGTTCGCGACGAATTGCTCGGACTGCCGGTAAGCGACATCGACCTTGCAACCAGGCTAATGCCCGATGACGTCGTTCGCAGGCTCGAGGCTGCCGGAATCAAGGCCATTCCGACCGGAATCGACCATGGGACCGTCACCGCGGTGAGCGATCGCCAGCCGGTCGAGATCACCTCGCTTCGCCGCGACGTGACGACCGACGGCCGGCGCGCCACGATCGCCTATACCGACGATTGGCAGGAAGACGCGGCGAGGCGCGACTTCACCATCAACGCCCTGATGGCCGACCCCCTGTCAGGCGAAATCCACGATTATTTCGGCGGCATCGCCGATCTGAAGCAGCGCCGGATCCGCTTCATCGGCGAGCCTCTCGCGCGAATTGCCGAGGATCACCTGCGAATCCTGCGTTTCTTTCGCTTCCACGCGCGATTCGGCGCCGGCCCGCCCGATTCCGCCGCGCTCGACGCTTGCGCCAGCCGCGCCAACGACCTGATGGCGCTGTCCCGCGAACGAATCGCCGACGAACTGATCAAGCTCCTTTCGGTCGAGGATCCCGGCGAGACTGTCGAGGTGATGATCGGCAATGCCATCCTGCGGCCCGTCGTGCCGGAAATCGGCGGGCCGGGCCTCGACCGGTTGCGAGCACTGATTGTGGCCGAACAGCAAGCCGGGATGGCCATCGACCCGCTGCGCCGGCTTTCCGCCCTGCTTCCCGCGGACCCGGCGATCGCCGAGAAAGTCGCTTCTCGCCTCAAATTGTCGAACAAGGCGAAAAAGCGCCTTGCCAGCGCGGCCGACCCGGATCTCGGCCCGTCGCCCCGCGCCCTCGCTTACCGTCTCGGGGTTCAAGGCGCGGTCGACCGGCTCCTGATCGCGGGCCGGACAAGCGATGCCGCCGCGATAGCGGACTGGCAGGTGCCTCGGCTGCCAATCGGCGGCGGCGCCTTGATTGAGCGGGGCCTGCCGCAGGGGCCGATCGTTGCCCGAACGCTGAGATTGCTCGAAGACCGCTGGATCGCGGCCGGCTTCCCGACCGGCCCGGACTTTGAGCGACTACTCGACGAGGCGCTCGAGGCCTCGCGATAGTCGGCAACACCATCGACGCATGGTTAACCGAACGGTGACCCTCGTCTGCTAGGCAAGGCTCCCAATCGGGAGCTGAAGCTAGTGAGGCGCTTTGCCACGGCCGTCGGAATCGCACTCGCGCTCGTGCTGGCGCCGTCGAGCGCGGCTGCCCAGCAGGCGACCGCCAACGCCACCGTCCAGGCAAGCGTCGTCAAGCCGCTTATCCTCACCTGGGTTCAGGATCTCGACCTCGGCACCGTCCTTCTCGGGACCGGAAGCTGGTCGACCGCGACCGTCAGCCTGTCGCGCAATGGCGGCTTCACCTGCGGAGCCAACCTCACCTGTTCCGGCGCCCGGCAGGTCGCGATTTACAATGTTTCGGGAAGCAACAAGCAGGTCGTCCGGATCAACGCTCCGAACGTCAGCCTCGTCAATCAGGCCGACCCCGCTCAGACGCTGACCTTGGTGGTCGACAAACCAGCCTCGGTCACCCTCACCAATTCCGGGCCGCCCGGAAGCAATTTCTCGCTTGGCGGGTCGATCACCCTCAGTTCGGCCACGGCTGCCGGAACCTATGTCGGCACGTTCAATGTCACTGTAGAATATCAATGACCAATGCGGTCATTGCATGGTACGGCTTCCCGCGACGGGGGCTGTATGCGTACGTACCGATTGTATCGGATCGACGGTTCCGGGCGGATTGAATCGGGCACTGTCATAGACGCGTCCGACGACGATGACGCCATCGCTCAGGCATCGGTCATGCTGGAAGGCCGGCGGGGCGAATTGTGGCTCGGCCAGAAGCTGGTCAACAGCTTCCCCGCCAATCGCTGAGGTTCAATTTTCCTCGAAGTAACGCTGGCCGCGCGCTTTCATCGCTCCTTCGAGCAAGCGTTCCGAAGTTTCCTCGGCCGCGTCCGGGGTGAACCGGACATCGACCGCTTCGGGCCCCTTCATCCGCACGGCTCCATCTTCGGCCTCCACAATGCTTGGCTCATCGTAAATCCTGCCGCTCTGCATGATATCTCCCAGTCGACCCCCTCATCGGCTTTGCGAAAAAATGATCGCAGACTGCCAAACGACTGCTGGCGGCCGCTGTTGCTGTTGTTGCGCTTGTGGAGCGACGAATACTTGCCACTCGGCGGCCCTCAGAGCCAGAAGGGGCCGCGATACCGCTTAGAACATGCTTTCGGACGAAAATTGCGCTCCGGCCTTGCCGTCCAGCGCCCAGCGCACCTGGGCGTCGATGGTGCCTACGCGCGGAATGGCGATGCGAACGCGCTCGCCGATCCGGAACGTATCGCCCGCCTCGATCCGGCACCCCTCATAGGAGAGGTTGGTGAGCGTGACCGTCACCTTGTCGCCGTCGGTGCGGTGAATGACCGCGTCGATGCGCGCGTCCTGGCGATCGTTGCGCGACACCCAGCCGTGAATGCGTTGCTGCTGCATTCCCAATCCCCACCAACAGTCGCCAGAGCATAGGGCCACCGGGTAAAGAGAGGATTAATCAGGGAAAAATGCGCGCCAGCGATGTGCATCCAGTGGCTTTGAAGCCGGCCGGTTCACCCCCGCTTGCGCGACTTCCAATATTCGAGCGCCGCCTCGGCCTCGAGCGGCTTGGCGAAATAATAGCCCTGGCCGCTCGCGCAGCCGAGGGTCGCCAGGGTCGTGGCGAGCTCGACCGTCTCGATTCCCTCCGCCGTGGTCGACATGCCAAGAGCATCGGCGAGGCTGAGAACCGCTCGAACGATGGCGACGCTGTCCGGGTCAACCATCATTCCCGACACGAAGCTTCGGTCGATCTTGAGCACGTCGATCGGCAGTCGCTGAAGATAGGCGAGGCTGGAATAGCCGGTGCCGAAATCGTCCATCGCCACGGTGGCGTCGAGCGCCTTCAACGCGTCGAACACCCGCGTCGCCCGGCCCGGGTCCTGGACGATCGAGCTTTCCGTTAGCTCCAGAGTCAGGCGATTGCCGGTCAGCCCGCTCGACCTCAGCGCGCTGCCGACGACGTCGGCGATATTGTCGCGGGCCACCTGGATCGCCGACAAATTGACCCCGACGTAGAGCGGAAGCTCCTCGCCGGTCTGCCGGTCCCAGTCGGCAAGGGTCTGCGTTGCCTTGTCCATCGCCCAGCGGCCGAGCTGCAGGATCAGGCCCGATTCCTCGGCGACGGGGATGAATTCGGCCGGGCTGATCTCGCCGCGGTCCTCGTGGCTCCAGCGCGCTAGCGCCTCGAAGCCGGCGACCTGGCCGGACTTGAGGTCGATCAGCGGCTGATAGAAGAGCTGGAGCTGGTCCTTGTCGAGCGCTCGGCGAAGCTCGGTCTCGATCGAGAAGCGGCGGCGAGCCAGGCTCGCCTCCTTGGGTTCATAGACTTGCGGCCGGCCGGCCTGCTTGGCCTGCTTGACCGCGAATTGCGCGTTTCGAAACAGCTCCTCGGCATCCTGGCCGGTCTGCATCAGCGCAATGCCGATGGCGCATTCGACCCGGATTTCGAGTTCCGAAAGCTTGAACGGCGCCGACATGACCTCCTGGATCCGCTCGGCGGTCTTGAGCGCGTCGGCGACGCCCCGCCGAAGCGAGACGAGAATCCCGAATTCGTTGCCGCCGGTCCTCGCCAGAACGTCGCCTCCGCGCAAGGCGGAGATCAGCCGCCGGGCGAAGGTGATCAGCAGCTCGTCTCCGGCAAGGCTGCCCATGCTCTCGTTGATCCGGCTGAATCGGAGCATGTCGACGATCAGCACGGCGTGATCGCAGTCGCGTGCGACCTTGTCGCCTGCTTCCTCGATCGTCTCGGTGAAGGCGAGACGGTTGGGCAGGCCGGTGAGGCTGTCGCGCAACATCTCGGCGCGAAGGGCTCGCTCAGCCTGCACCTCGAGCGTCCGGTCGACCACGCTCAGCAGGCATCGCGCCTCGCCCTCGGCGGTCGGCGGAAGCGGTGCCAGCTTCAGCTTGAGGAATCGGCGCTCCGGCCCATCGCCCTCACCCAGATCCAGCTCGTCGGCGGCATCCGATGGGCTGGCGAGAAAGGCGCGGATGAAAGCGCCGCCGGGGCCCTGAGCATAATTGCGGAACATCTCGACGAAGGAAACCTGGTCCCCGTGGCATCCAGCGAGCGCGAGAAAACGCTGATTGAGGGCATGCACCCACAATTTTTCGCCGCGGATGGAAAAGATGCCAGCCGCGATCGGAAGAGCCTCGATCAGGCAGTGGTCGTCATCGCCTCCAACCGGAACCACCTCGAAGGGCGGCCGCACGGGGCGCGCCGAAGCGCGCTCGCCGACGGGTTGAGAGGCAGCCTGCATGGCGAAGCTATTACGCCCACGAGGTTAACTCCCGGTATCCAAGCCCTGTTACGCTGGATTGTTGATCGAAATTGCTCCACAATCAGCAAAAGCGGTTGTTTCTCGGGAATCCGATAGGCGGCATCCGCCCGGCCGCCCCCCGCGCCGCTCGCCATGGACTGAGGTCGCTCTCCGTCCGAACCCGCCCGGATTCCCCGCCGAGCATCCAGCTCAGGCCATCGGCAAGCCGGAAGGCGAGCACGTCGCCCAGCCCGCCGTCGCGATAGCGCTGCAGCGTTACTCCCTGGCCTCGGCCAAGCTCGGGCAGCTCGCTAAGCGGGAAGACCAGCATTTTCCGGTTCTCGCCGATGACCGCGACCGCGTCGGCGCCCTCCGGGATCGGCCGGACGACGGCAACCTGCGCTCCGGGCCGCAGGTTGACCAGCTGCTTGCCCTTGCGCGTTTCGGCCAGCGTTGCCTCGCCGCTGGTGACGAATCCCCGCCCGTCGCTCGATGCGACCAGCAATTTCATATTCGGCCGGGCGACCATGAAGGCGGCGATCCCGACCTCGGCGTCTAGGTCGATGAACAGCCGGACCGGTTCGCCGAAGCCGCGGCCGCCGGGCAGCTTGTCGCCGCTCAGCGTATAAACCCGGCCATTGGCGGCGAACAGCGCCAGCCGGTCGGTGGTCTGGGCATGGAAGTGGACGCTCGGGCCATCGCCTTCGCGCCACTTGAGGTCGGCGATCTCCTCGAGCGCGACATGGCCCTTCATCGCCCGGATCCAGCCGCGCTGCGACAGGATCACAGTGATCGGCTCCTTCTCGATCATTGCCGACCAGTCGATCTCCCGAGCCGTCGGAGCGACTTCCTCGATCCTGGTCCGGCGTTCGTCGCCGAACTTGTCCTTGACCGTCCCCAGCTCTTTCTTGAGCCTGGTGCGCTGGCGCCCCGGGCTCTCGATCAACTTGGCGAGCTCCTCGCGTTCCTTCGACAGCCGGCCGCGCTCGCGGCCAATTTCCATCTCCTCAAGCTTGCGCAGCGAGCGAAGCCGCATGTTGAGGATCGCCTCGGCCTGGCGGTCGGAAAGCGAGAATTCGGCGATCAGCACCGGCTTGGGCTCGTCCTCGCCTCGGATGATTGCGATCACCCGGTCGAGGTTGAGATAGGCGACCAGGAAGCCGTCGAGCAGCTCCAGCCGCTCGTCGATCTTGCCGATCCGCACCTGGCTCTTGCGAACCATTACCTCGACCTGGAACTGGAGCCAGGCCGACAGCGCCTCCCGAAGGCTCATCACCAGCGGCGTGCGATTGGAATCGAGCACGTTGAGATTGAGCGGAAAGCGCACCTCGAGATCAGTCAGCCGGAACAGGCTTTCGGTCAGAAGTTGCGGATCGACCGTCCGGCTGCGGGGCTCGAGGATCAGCCGGACCTGCTCGTCGCTCTCGTCCTTGACGTCGGCCAGGATCGGCAGTTTCTTTTCGGCGATCAGGGCTGCGATCTGCTCGATCAGCTTCGATTTCTGAACGCCGTAAGGCATTTCGCTGACCAGCAGGTGCCAGCCGCCGCCTTTCTCCTTCTCGACCTCGACCCGCGCCCTGAGGCGGAAGCTGCCGCGGCCCGTCGCATAAGCGTGGGCGATCGTCTCGCGGCTGTCGACCAGCACTCCGCCGGTCGGAAAATCGGGCCCGGCGACGAAGTCGAGGAGCGCCCGGTCCTCGGCCCTGGGATTGTCGATCAGGTGGATTGCGGCATCGAGCAATTCGGTCACATTGTGGGGCGGGATCGACGTCGCCATCCCAACCGCAATCCCTGACGCTCCATTGGCGAGCAGATTGGGGAACAGCCCGGGAAAGACCTCGGGCTCTTCCTCCTCGCCATTATAGGTCGCCCTAAAGTCGACCGTGCCCTCGTCGAGCCCGGCCATCAGCGCCATTGCCACCGCGGTCAGCCGAGCCTCGGTATAGCGGTAGGCGGCGGCGTTATCGCCGTCGATGTTGCCAAAATTCCCCTGGCCGTCGACCAAAGGATAGCGGAGCGCGAAATCCTGGGCGAGTCGGACCATCGCGTCATAGACCGACTGGTCGCCGTGCGGGTGATATTTGCCGATGACGTCGCCGACCACCCGGGCGCTCTTCTTGAACGCCCCGGCCGGGTCGAGCCGCAGCAGCCGCATCGCCCAGAGCAGCCGCCTGTGGACCGGCTTCAATCCGTCGCGAACGTCGGGAAGCGAGCGGGCGGTGATCGTCGAGAGCGCATAGACGAGGTAGCGCTCGGAAATGGCGGCATCGAACGGGACTTCGATTTCGGAATCGGTGGGTTGCATGACCCTTGACTAGCAAGCCCCGGCCGCTCCCGCCACGGCGGCTTTGCACACATTCCCGATGGCGATCGGGGAACACCGGCAGGCGCCAGGCTTTGTGCCTCCGTCCCACACAAGAGGAGAGTGACGTGAAGAAAACGGCACTTGTCTTTGCCGCGGCCGGCACTGCCGC
>DATLGC010000136.1:0-5706 GCA_035540655.1 Sphingomicrobium sp.
GTTGAGCCCCATCGCCTTGGCATATTGTATGGCGACATGGCCAAGGCCGCCGATGCCGACGATCCCGACCCAGTCGCCCGGGCTCACCTCGGCTTCCTTCAGGCCCTTGTAGGTGGTCACCCCGGCGCACAGGATCGGCGCGATCTCCGCCGGGTCGCAGCCCTCAGGCAGTTGTCCGACGAAATCGGCTTTCGCCAGCACATATTCGGCATAGGTGCCGTTGAGGCTGTAACCGGTGTTGCGCTGGCGCTCGCAAAGCGTCTCCCAGCCGGTCCGGCAATATTCGCAGGCCCCGCAGGCGTCGTAGAGCCACGGCACCCCGACCAGATCGCCCTCGCGGACATCATCGACTCCCGCGCCGACCGCCGCGACATGGCCGACGCCCTCGTGGCCAGGCACCAGCGGCAGCGAAGGCTTGGCCGCCCAGTCGCCCCGGGCCGTGTGCAGGTCGGTATGGCAAACCCCCGTCGCCGCGACCCTGACCAGGATCTCGCCCGGCCCGGGCTCGGGCACCGGCAATTCGTCGATGGTCAGCGGCTCGCCGAACGCACGCACCACCGCCGCCTTCATCGTCTTGCTCATGCCCGCTCCTTCCGTCCGACCGCGACCGTCTAGCAGGCGCCAGCCGAAGTTCGTAAGGCCTTCGCATGCTCAAGCCCGCCACGACCGACATCGAAGCGCTGAAGATCCTCGACGAGCGGCTGCTGTGGCTGTCGGCCTGGACCATCCACCACGCCAACCATTTGCGCCAAAGCCGCGACGGCTTGAAGGTGGGCGGGCACCAGGCGAGCTGCGCGTCGATGACCTCGATCATGGCCGCGCTCTATTTCCACGCGCTCGGCCCGAACGACCGGGTCGCGGTGAAGCCGCACGCCGGGCCCGTGCTCCACGCCATCCATTACCTGCTCGGCTCCCAGGACCGCGAGGCGCTCGAGCGGTTCCGCGGCCTGGGCGGTGCGCAGAGCTACCCGAGTCGGACCAAGGACCGGATCCCCGTCGATTTCTCCACCGGCTCGGTCGGGCTCGGCGTGGCGATCACCGCATTCTCTAGCCTGGTGCAGGACTATCTCACCGCCCACGACCTGATGGACGAGGGCGACCGCGGCCGATTCGTCGCCCTTCTCGGCGACGCCGAGCTTGACGAGGGCAATATCTACGAGGCTTTGATCGAAGCCTATAAGCACGACATCCGCAATTGCTGGTGGATCGTCGACTATAACCGGCAGAGCCTCGACGCGGTCAGCGCGGATCGCATGTTCGAGCGGTTCGACGAGATTTTCCGCTCCTGCGGCTGGCGCGTCGTCGAGCTCCGCTACGGCAAGGCGCTGAAGGCGGCGCTCGACGCAGAGCCCAGGATCAGGACTTGGTTCGACAGCCTTGGCAATGCCGAGCTGTCGGCTCTGCACTATCAGGGCGGCGCGGCATGGCGCGCACGGATCGAGGCCGACCTCGGCAAGGCCGCCGCGAAGTTTCTCAAGAGCCATGACGAATCGGCGCTCGCCCGGCTGTTCTCCGACCTCGGCGGCCATTGCATGGAGTCGCTCGTCGAAGCCTTCGACGCCGCCCGGGACGACGTGCCGACCCTGTTCATCGCCTGGACGATCAAGGGCCGCGGGCTGCCATTCGCGGGTCACAAGGACAATCACGCCGGGCTGTTGAACCCGACGCAAATGGCTGCTTTCCGGGAAAGCATGGGAGTCGCCGAGGGGCGGGAGTGGGAGAAGCTCGAAGGGATCGGCGACAACGCCCTAGGCGCGGTGGAGGGAGCGATCGAACGATCGCGGATCGCCCGCGACAAGCGGCCGCGCAGCTTCGGGCGCATCGACGTCCCGGCAATCCCCGTTCCCGCCGGGGAGGAGCAATCGACCCAGGCGGCGTTCGGACGAATCCTGCTCGACCTCGCCAAGTCGGGCCATCCGCTCGCCGACCGCATCGTCACCACTTCGCCCGACGTCACCGTCTCGACCAACCTCGGCGCCTGGGTCAATCAGCGCGGACTCTTTCGACGAAGCGAAATTGCCGACGTCTTTGCTCAGGCAAAAATTGCTTCCGCGCAAAAATGGTCGGCGGCAAAAAGCGGCCAGCATATCGAGCTCGGCATCGCCGAGAACAATCTCTTCCTGATGCTCGCCGCGCTCGGCCTTTCCGGCGACATGTTCGGCGAGCGGCTGGTGCCGATCGGCACGCTTTACGACCCCTTCATCGCCCGCGGCCTCGATGCGCTTAACTACGCCTGCTACCAGGACGCGCGCTTCATCCTCGTCGCCACTCCGAGCGGGATTACCCTCGGCTCCGAAGGCGGCGCCCACCAGTCGATCAACCCGCCGCTGATCGCCATGGGCCAGCCGGGCCTCCGTCATTACGAACCCGCTTTCGCCGACGAGCTCGCCGTGATGATGGAGGAGGCCTTCCGGCTGCTCGACGATCCTGCTGGCGAAAGCAGCTATTTCCGGCTTTCGACCCGCGCCATTCGGCAGCTGGAGCGCGAGCAGGACGGCTGGCGTGAAGGCGCGCTCCAGGGCGGCTACTGGCTGCGCCCGCCTGGCACGGGTGCCGAGGCGGCCATCGTCGCCATGGGCGCGGTGATGCCCGAGGCCTTGGCGGCATGGGAGGAGCTGAAGGAGGACCTCCCCGGCCTTGGCTTGCTTGCCGTGACTTCACCTGACCTGCTTCACCGTGGTTGGACCGAGGCTCAGGCGAATCGCTGGTCCGGCAATCCTCCCCCGCATTTGCAGGGGAGGGGGACCAGCGAAGCTGGTGGAGGGGCCCGCGAGCCGAGCCACGTCGAGCAATTACTGTCGGCGCTCCCGCGCGGCGGCGGGCTCGTCACCATCGCCGATGCCGCTCCGGCGGCACTGTCGTGGCTCGGCGGAGTCCTCGGCCAGCGGGTCGCGCCGCTCGGAGTCGAACGCTTCGGCCAGACCGGCAGCCTGGCCGACCTCTATGCCACCTACCGCCTCGACGGCGCCGCGATCAGCGAGGCGGCGGCCGAGATTTTGCTGCCGACGCGGAGTTAAAATCTTTTGTTTACGCTGTGTTGATATCTCTCCCCGCGGACCCAGCGGACCCGGAGTGGACGTGGACGAATATTATGGCGCGCCGGCGCATCTGACCAGGGCGATGACTCCTGCGCCGGCCGGTGGCGACGCGCAGGCGCGCTGCGACGCGATTCAGGCGGAATTTCGCTCGGGCGCCCCGGCGCCGCGCCGGTCGATCCGCCGCGACGCCCCGCCGCTTCCGGCCGCGCTCATCCCCACGGATGACATCCTCAAGCTCCGCCTGGCCGAAGAGCTCGAATATGCCCGCCGGATGCTCGATTCGATGGGCGACTCCCTGTCGTTGGACCCGCAGATCCTGATGCGCCACGGCGTCGCCCTCCAGTCGGTCGACATCGTCGGCCAGATGCTCGGCCACATCGCCAACATCATCCGCTCGAGCGACCCTGAATCGGCCGTCGAGCGAATCGGCATGTGCGAGCTCAAGGGACGGCTGAAGCGCAGGGGCGGCGTCTGACCTTTGCAAGCCGGCACCGGCTGGCCTAGAGCCGCGCCATGCCCGGGCGCTACTTCGACGAATGGCAGATCGGCGACCAGGTCGCCCACGGCGTCACGCGGACCGTCACCGAAACCGACAATCTGCTGATCTCCGCGCTCACCCACAACCCCCAGCCGCTGCACCTCGACCATGAGGCCGCCGCCAGGTCCGAGTTCGGCAAGCCCCTGGTCAATTCCATCTTCACTTTCGGGCTGATGATCGGGGTCAGCGTCGAGGACACGACGCTCGGGACGCTCATTGCCAATCTCGGCTACGACAAGGTCGTGTTTCCCAATCCCGTGTTCGTCGGCGACACCTTGCGCTCGCAAAGCGAGTGCATCGCGGTCCGCGAAAGCCGGTCGCGCGCCAATGCCGGCATCGTCACCTGGGCGCACCGAAGCTACAATCAGAAGGGCGATCTGGTCTGCGAATGCACCCGCACCGCGCTCCTGCTCAAGAAGCCGCGATGACGGTCGAGCCGCGAAGCTGGCTGTTCGTCCCGGCCGACAGCGAAAGGAAAATCGCCAAGGCGATCGAAAGCGCCGCCGATGCCCTGATCTTCGACCTCGAGGACAGCGTCGCTCCGGCGCAAAAGGCCAGGGCGCGCGACATCCTCAAGGCGCTGCCCGAGCGGAGCGGCGGGCCGCAATGGTGGGTCCGGATCAATCCGATCGGAAGCGAATATCACAAGGACGACCTCGACCTGATCGGCCGCGCTGACATCGCCGGCATCGTCCTTCCAAAGGCCGAAAGCGGCGCCGACGTCACCCAGCTCGCCCATCGCACGGGAAGCATCCCGATCCACGCCATCGTCACCGAGACCGCGGCCAGCCTTTTCGGGCTGCTCAGCTATCGCGACCCCAAATCGCCGCTGGTGGCGATGAGCTGGGGCGCCGAGGATCTGTCGGCGGCGATCGGCGCCGCGTCGAAACATGACGAGGATGGCGGGCTCGCCTTCACCTACAGGCTGGCGCGCTCCTTGTGCCTCGCCGGCGCCGTCGCCGCCGGAGTCCAGCCGGTCGACGGCGTGTTCGCCGACTTTCGCGACGAGCAGGGCCTGCGCCGCGAAGCCGAGGCCGCGCGCCGCGAAGGCTTCACCGGCAAGCTCGCCATCCACCCCGCGCAGGTCGACGTCATCAACGCCGCCTTCGCGCCTTCACCGCAGGAGGTCGAGCACGCCCGCGCCGTGGTTGAAGCCTTCGCCGCCGAGCCCGACGCGGGCGTGCTTTCGGTCGGCGGCAGGATGGTCGACCGCCCGCACCTTCTCCAGGCGCAAAAGGTCCTCGCGAGAGCCGGATAGGAGTCGAAAAGATGGCCGACACCATCCATCCCGTCCCCCCAGGCTTCCGCGCCAACATCGGTCCCGCCGAGCTCGACGCGCTGCACACCGCCGCCGATGCCGATCCCGACGCCTTCTGGCTCGATCAGGCGCGGCGGCTCGACTGGGCGCGTTTCCCGACAAGGGCCGGCGACTGGTCGTTCGCCGAGGCCGATTTCGCCATCCGCTGGTACGGGGACGGCCGGCTCAACCTCTCCGTCAATTGCCTCGACCGCCACCTCGAGCGGCACGGCGATCGCACCGCGATCATCTTCGAGGCCGACGAGCCGGGGCAGGGGCGGCGCCTCACCTATCGCCAGCTCCATGCGGAGACCTGCCGCTTCGCCAATCTGCTCAAGGCGCGCGGCATCAAGCGCGGCGACCGGGTGATGATCTATATGCCGATGATCCCCGAAACCGCGGCGGCGATGCTCGCCTGCGCCCGAATCGGCGCGGTCCATTCGGTGGTTTTCGGCGGCTTTTCGCCCGACAGCCTCGCCGGCCGCATCGCCGATTGCGACGCCTGCTGCGTGATCACCGCCGACGAGGGCGTTCGCGGCGGCAAGGTCATCCCGCTCAAGCGCAACGTCGACACCGCGCTCGAGAAGCGCGACGTCGCCACCGTCATTACCGTCACTCGAACCGGCGCCGACGTGCCGATGAAGCAGGGCCGCGACCTCGGTTATTCCGACCTCCGCGACTCTCTCTCGCCCGAATGCGAGCCCGAGGCGATGGACGCCGAGGACCCTCTGTTCATCCTCTACACCTCCGGCTCGACCGGAAAGCCGAAGGGCGTGGTCCACAGCACCGGCGGCTACGGCACCTGGGCGGCGACCACCTTCGACTGGATCTTC
>DATLGC010000137.1:0-19614 GCA_035540655.1 Sphingomicrobium sp.
ACCGCGCCCGAGGCGAAATTGCTGTCCAAGCCTTTCCACCTCAAGGACCTCGTCGCCGAGGTCGATCGCATGTTCCAGACCGAGGATCAGCACGGCCGGCTGTAGGCCCTTGCGCCTGGCCCGGGCGCTCTCTAAATGCCGCTTTCCCCGACAGAGTGGGCGTGTAGCTCAGTGGTAGAGCACTGTGTTGACATCGCAGGGGTCGCAAGTTCAATCCTTGCCACGCCCACCATTTTTCTGCTCCGATAACAACGATTTGCCCGCCATGGCGCGCTTTTAGCGTGGCTTGACGAACTTCAGGGTCATCCGGTCGCTCTCGCCGACGGCGAGATAGCGGTCGCGGTCCTGGTCGCCGAGGCGCAGTGTGGGCGGCAAGGTCCACACCCCCTGCGGCCAATCGGCAGTGTCGCGCGGATTGGCGTTGACCTCCGAGGCAGCGGCCAGCTGGAATCCGGCCTCCTGAGCGAGCCGAACGACCGTTGATGTCTTGATGTACCCGCTGGTTCGTTCCCGCTCGGGGCTGGCCGCTTCGGGCAGCCGGTGATCGACCACGCCGAGAACGCCGCCGGGCTTTAGCATCGCATAAATCTGCCGGAAGGCCTCTGCGCTATAATCCTGCCGGTCTTGCCTGCGATAACCCATCCGCCAGTTGTGCACGTTGCGGAAGGTCAGGACGACGTCGGCAACACCATCGGGAGCGCGGACTGCGCCGGCGTCGAAGGCCGGAAAAGTTACCACGCTCAGATTGCCGTACAATTGTGGGTGAGCCTCTCTCAACCTCATCACTCCGCCGAGCTGGCTGTCCTGGGTCGCAAGGATCAGTCGGCCGCCGCCGGCATGGAGGTATGGAGCGAGGATCTCCGTGTACCAGCCGCCGCCCGGCCAGATCTCAACCACCGTGTGGTTTGGTTGAACTCCGAAAAAGGCGAGCGTCTCGACCGGGTTACGGTGCCGGTCGCGCTGCATGTTCGCGGGAGTGCGGCTCGGAGCGGCGACGGCAGCTTGAAGCGCGGCGCGATGAGCGGCGGTGAATGCCGGCTCTGCCGGCACGGTCTGACAGGCGACTGCGCCGAGGACGGTGACGGCAGCGGCAGCGGCCAGAAGCAAGTTGCGCGGGAACGTCATGGCACGGCTCCTCCCAATTTCAGGGATCTGCTTTGGCAGCCGTAGTCGCGGCGCGCAAATCCCGCCGCCCGCTGACTCGGCGAGGATGTTCACGCGCAAGGCGAGGCGAGGAACGCGGCACGCCCCCAAGTCATTGGTCCAGCGGACAATCCAACCGGTATGAAGGGAGCAGGACAATGCGCGCCAACGGACTGGATGTCTTCGACAAAACGCTCGAAACCACCCACATCTGGCTCAACGAGATCATGGAGGACCTGGGTCCGGACCGGCAGCTCGCCTGGAAGGTGCTGTCGACAATCCTCCACAAGCTCCGCGACCGATTGCCAATCGGCCTTGCCGCCCATCTCGGCGCACAGCTGCCGCTGCTCGTGCGCGGGGTCTATTATGACCAGTTCGAGCCGGGAAAGCTCCCGGCGGAATGTAACAATCGCGAGGAATTCGTCGCCGAGGTTGAGGAATGGCTCGCCGACACCCGTCCGGTCGATCCGGACCAGGCGGTCCGATCAGTGTTCAAGGTGCTGTCGAGGCACGTTTCCGAAGGACAGATCGCCAAGGTGAAGGACGCGCTTCCGCGCAGCCTCAGGCAGAGCTGGGAGACGGCCGAACAGCGTGAGACGGCGGAAACCGACGCCTGAAGCGTTACAGGCAGGCTTCAAGATAGGGTTGGTCGAAGCCGTACTGCTTGGCTTTGTCGAGCGTGTAGGGACGAAGGCCCATCGAGCGATATTCGCCGAGGATCTTTCCGTCGGCGGTCTCGTCGAGATATTCGAATTTGAATAGTTCCTGGGTTACGATGACGTCGCCCTCCATGCCGATCACCTCGGTGATGTTGGTGGTCCGGCGCGAGCCGTCGCGGAGGCGCTTCACCTGCACGATTAAGTCAACGGAATCAGCGATTTGCCGGCTGATCGCCTCCTTCGGGATCTTGATGTCCGACATCATCACCATATTCTCCATACGGGCGAGGCACTCGCGCGGTGAGTTGGAGTGAAGCGTCGCCATCGAGCCGTCGTGGCCGGTGTTCATCGCGGCGAGAAGATCGAAACATTCCTGGCCGCGAATTTCGCCCAGGATGATCCGGTCGGGGCGCATGCGCAAGGCGTTGATGACAAGGTCGCGGATGGTGATCGCACCCTGGCCCTCAAGATTCGCAGGTCGAGTCTCGAGCGGCAGCCAGTGCGGCTGCTGGAGCCGAAGCTCGGCCGCGTCCTCGATGGTGATCACGCGCTCGCCGGGGTCGATCATCTTCGACAGAGCGTTGAGCATGGTCGTCTTACCCGAGCCGGTGCCGCCCGAAATGACCACGTTCATGCGCGACGCGCCGGCGATCTTGAGCACCGTCGCCATCTTCTCCGACATCGAGCCGAAGCCCTTCATCATGTCGAGCGTGATCGGCTTTTCGGAAAACTTACGGATCGAGATGGCGGTGCCGCGCAGGCTGAGCGGCGGGATGATGACGTTGACGCGGCTGCCGTCCTGGAGACGGGCGTCGGCGAGCGGCGTGGTCTGGTCGACGCGGCGGCCGACCTTGTTGACGATTCGCTGGGCGATCTGGAACAGATGTTCCTCGTCGCGGAACTGGATCTGGGCGACCTCGAGCTTGCCCTTGCGCTCGACGAAGGTCTGGTCGGGCCCGTTGACCATGATGTCGCTGACCGCCGGGTCGGCGAGCAGTTCCTCGAGCGGGCCGAGGCCGAGCAGCTCGTCGACCAGCACCTTTTCGAGCGCGAACTGTTCACGGCGGTTGAGGTTGATCTTGAGCTCGGTGAGAACCTCGGAGATGATCGGCCGGAATTCCTCGGCCAGCTCATCCTTGCTCAGGGTCGCGGCGGCTTCGGGATCGACGCGCTCGAGCAATCGCGGAAGCACCTGTTCCTTGATTCGGTGAACCGAGGCCTCAAAGCCCTCCTGCTTGCTGTTGGCAGCTTCTCCGCTCCCGTTCTGGCGGCTGTTGAGCCGATCCATCGCCCCCATCGGGGTAAGCCCGATATCGCTCTTCGGAGCGGCCTCGTCGGCTGCCGGGACGAGGTCCTCCAGCGGCGGAAACTGGTCACCCCCCGAGGGCGAGGATGGCGACGAGCCCGGTCCGGACTTCATCGGCTTGGCCACGCCAAAGTTCGGGCGGCTGCCGCCCACGCCCCCACGCTTGCCGAATGCGCTCATTCCTTGCCGGTCCTATGCTTTTCCGCGGAAACCGGCACGGTGAATAGGCTGCAAACTTTTAGAAAAAGCTAACTCGGATTTAGCGAAATCATCGGGGGGCGAGGCTTTGTCAGCCGCCGATGCTTGCCTTGTCAACGCGCGTCGGCTCGATCGGCGGCTCACCGGCCGAGATAGAATCGACCGCCGGCATGCCTTCGATCACCCGGCCGAAAATCGTGTATTTCCGGTCGAGCGACGGATTCGGACCGAACATGATGAAAAACTGGCTGTTGGCGCTGTCGGGATCGCTGGTGCGCGCCGCCGAGACCGTGCCGCGCAAATGCGGCAGGGCGCTGAATTCGGCCTTGAGGTCGGGCAGGTCCGAGCCGCCTTCGCCCGTGCCCGACGGATCACCGCCCTGGGCCATGAACCCGGGAATCACGCGATGGAAGGGAGTCCCGTCGTAAAAGCCGCTTCGGGTCAAAGCGCGAACCCGTTCGACATGAGCGGGGGCGATATCGGGGCGAAGCAGGATGACGATCCGGCCGCCATTCGACAGGGTCAGGGTTAGGCGGTTTTCCGGATCCGCCGCGACCTCGGCGGGGGCATTGTAACTGGGCCCGGCCGAAGGCAGCTGCGCCGGCTTCGCGGCAATCAGTGCAGCCGCGATTATTGGCAACGCGAACAACGTCTTGGCCATCAACACCCTCCCGAGATACGCCCCAGCGCCGACTAGCGCAGGGAGACGCGCAGCGCCAGACCCTCAGCGGCCCTTGCCAAGGTTCCCTGCGACGTCCGCGGCGACGGCCGGAGTGACGAACTTGTCGATGGCGCCGCCATAGCGGGCGATTTCCTTGACCAGCCGCGAGGCGATCGGCTGCAGCGACACGTCGGCCATCAGGAAAACCGTTTCGATCTCGTCGTTGAGCTGCTGGTTCATTCCCGCCATCTGGAACTCATATTCGAAATCGGCGACCGCCCGAAGGCCGCGGATGATCATCGAAGCGCCCTGGGAGACGGCAAAGTCCATCAGCAGGGAGTCGAACTCGACGACGGTGATGTTGCCTGGAAGGCCGGCGACTTCACGCCGGACCATGTCCAGCCGTTCGCCAATCGAGAACATCGGCTCCTTCGACGGATTGGTCGTCACCCCGATCACCAGCCGGTCGACCAGGTGCGCCCCGCGACGGATGATGTCGAGATGCCCCAAGGTGATCGGGTCGAACGTGCCGGGATAGACACCGATTCGCTGGGTCATGTCCGCTCCTAATAATCCCGTTCGATGGCGAAGCGGGCGATGGCCCGAAGCAGGTCGGCTTCGCCGCCATGCCCATCCAGATGCTCGATCGCCTGGTCGACCAGCCAGCGCGCCTGCTGGCGAGCGCGGTCGGCGCCGAGGACCGAAACGAAGGTCGCCTTGCCGGCCGACGCGTCCTTGCCGGTGCGCTTGCCGGCCGAGCTTTCATCGCCGCTGTGATCGATGAGGTCGTCGGCGATCTGGAAGGCGAGGCCGATGTTGCGGGCATAGCCGCGATAGGGCCTGCGGCCGTCGGCCGGAAGCCGGGCCATGATGCACGGCGCCTCGACCGAATATTCGATCAGCGCGCCGGTCTTCAGCTGCTGCAGCCGGGTGATGGCGGCGAGGTCCAGTTGCTGGCCCTCCGCAACCAAGTCCATCATCTGCCCGCCCGCCATTCCCGATGGTCCTGCAGCCCGGGCAAGCTCGACCACCAGGTCGGACCGGACGAACGGATCCTCATGAGTGCGCGAGTCGGCCAGGATTTCAAAGGCGAGCGCGTGCAGGCTGTCCCCTGCGAGCACCGCGGCATCTTCACCGAATGCCTTGTGCACCGTCGGCTTGCCGCGGCGCAAATCGTCATTGTCCATGCACGGCAAATCGTCGTGGATCAGCGAATAGACGTGGATTGCCTCGATCGCCGCTCCAACTCGAAGCGCCCGCTCGGGATCGATGGCAAACAGGCGCGCAGCAGCGACGGCGAGCAACGGCCTGAGCCGCTTGCCGCCGCCGATCATCGCATGGCGCATCGCTTCGAACAGCCGGTCGCGTCCGTCGCCCGGTGCTGTCAGGATCGCGGCGAAGAAAGCATCCACCTCGGCCGAGACCTGGCCGGTCTCATCTTCGAGCAAGGCCCGGGAGCGATCGACGATCTCAACCGGCATCGAAGGGAGTCGTACCGGCCGGCTTGCCATCAGCACCGAAGGCGATCTTCTCGATGCGCGCCTGGGCGGCCTTGAGTCGAGCTTCGCACAGTCGCTTGAGCCGGTCGCCTTCCTGGTAGAGCTCGATCGACTGGTCGAGCGGGGCCTCGCCGCGCTCGAGAGTCCGAACGATCTCCTCGAGACGGGCGAGCGCCGCCTCGAAGCTGAGCTCCTCCACCGGCCTTTCGTTCGCGGTCTCTTCCATGGGCAACTGCATGGCTCTCCAAGGCCGGCGAATCAAGCGCGGCACTGGCGCCGCTTCGGAGCCCCTTACCGCTTGAACGGGTCGCGGATTCCCGGAACGATCTCGTCTGACGGCGCCTCATCTCCGGCTTCGGCAGCGGCAAGCGCTTGTTCGGCTTCCCGCGCGTGGCGCTCGCGCTCGCCGCGAAGCTCTTCGATCAGCGCCTCGCGATCGGTCTCCAGCCGCTCATCGGACGGCGCCTGCGTTCCGGCCGCCTTTTGCGCCTTGGCGATGGCCGCGTCCAATTCGCGCTGCGTGGTCAGGCCCAGGGTGACCGGGTCCTTGGGCGTGATGTTGGCAATATTCCAGTGGGTTCGGTCACGGATCGCGGCGATGGTTGTCCGGGTGGTGCCGATCAGCTTGGAAATCTGCCCGTCGCTGACCTCTGGATGATTCTTGATGATCCAGGCGATTCCATCGGGCTTGTCCTGGCGCTTGCTGACCGGCGTGTAGCGCGGGCCGCGGGTCCGCCGGACCGGGTCAGGCACCTTGTGCATCTGCAGTCGGTAATCGGGGTCGCCTTGCCCCTTCTCGATTTCCTCATGGGTCAGTTCGCCGGCACGGATCGGGTCGCGGCCGGTGAGCTTGGTCGCCGCCGTGTCGTCGGCGATCGCCTGAACCTCGAGGATGTGCAGCCCGCAGAATTCGGCGATCTGCTCGAAGGTCAGCGAGCTGTTATCGACCAGCCAGGCGGCGGTGGCGTGGGGCATGAGCGGCTGGGCCATGCGTCAATCTCCAAACATGAAAAGGGCCGCCCCTTCACGGAGCGGCCAACGTCGTCAGCCATCTAGTCGCAAGGCATCCGTCCGGCAAGGCTGGATCACTTCCCGATCTCTAGTACGATCTTGCCGACATGTTCCCCGGCTTCCATCCGGGCATGCGCCCTGGCGGCGTCATCGAGGAGGAAGGTTCGGTCGATCACCGGCCGCAATCGGCCGCTCGCAACATAGGGCCAGACGGTCTCGCGGATTTCATCGGCGACCATGGTCTTGAACTCGACGGAGCGCGGACGAAGGGTCGAGCCGGTCAGGGTCAGCCGTTTGCGCATGATTTCGGGGATTGCGAGCTCGGCCCTGGCTCCGCGCTGGAACGCGATCGACACATGCCGTCCGTCGTCGGCCAGGCAGGCGAGGTTGCGTGGCAGGTAATCGCCGCCGACCATGTCGAGCACGACCGCAACGCCCTGACCGTCGGTCAGCCGCTTGATCTCCTCGACGAAATCCTGGCTGCGATAATTGATCGCCGCGGCCGCGCCCAATTCGGACGCCCGGGCGCATTTCTCGTCGCTGCCGCAAGTGACGATCGGCTTGATCCCGAACAGCTTGCAAAGGGCGATCGCCATGGTGCCGATGCCGCTGGTTCCGCCATGGACGAGCACCACGTCACCATCGGCGGCAAAGCCACGTTCGAAAAGGTTCACCCAAACGGTGAACAAGGTCTCCGGCAGGGCCGCGGCCTCGACCAGGCTGAGACCGTCAGGGACGACCAGGCAGGTTCCAGCGGGGGCGCGGCAATATTCGGCATAGCCTCCCCCGGCGACCAAAGAGCAGACCTTGCGCCCGGCGATCGCCTCGGCCCCCTCCCCCGCCTCGACGACGGTTCCGGCGACCTCGAGCCCGAGGATGTCGGGCGCTCCGGGCGGCGGCGGATAGAGCCCGCGGCGCTGGAGGATGTCGGGCCGGTTGATCCCGGCCGCGGCGACTTCGATCAGCACTTCGCCGGCGCTGGGCCTCGGCACCGGCCGCTCGACGACGGCAAGCGTCTCGGCACCGTCGGGCTGCGGCGCGACGATCGCCCGCATGGTCGGTGGAATGTCGCTGGCCACCATTGCGGGCTTATTGACTTGCCGAGCGCCTCGGTCAACGATTCCGCAATGGACCTCGACGACCTTTTCCCGAGCAAGCCCGACGACCCGCTGACCCAGCTTGGCAAGCAGGACCTCGATCCCTTGTCCATCGACGAGCTGAAGGCGCGGATCGAGGCTCTCAAGGCGGAGATCGGTCGGGTCGAGACGCATATCGACCGCGCGACCAGGCACCGGTCGGCGGCGGAGGATATCTTCAAGAAGCCGCAATCCTGATACCGGATCAGGTGGGGCGGCCGATGCCGTTCATCCGACGAACAGGCGGATGCGATATTCTGGGGATAAGCGCGGCACCCGCACTTGATTGCAGCGTTGGCGCGTATGACATTGTTCCAGTGAGCCCGCTGGCTTTCGGCGGGCGGGGAGTATCAAGTCCAGATGCCCAGTTTCGCTCGCGAGCTCGAACAGACCCTCCATAACGCGCTTGGCGAAGCCAGCCGCAGGAGGCACGAATATGCGACTCTCGAACATCTGCTGATCGCACTGATCGACGACGAACATGCGTCGAAGGTCATGACCGCCTGCGGAGTCAACCGCGACGATCTCCGCTCCGGGGTCAAGTCCTACCTCGACAACGAACTTGGCGCGCTGGTCGCCGACAGCGGCACCGACCCGACTCCGACGAGTGGCTTTCAGCGGGTCGTCCAGCGAGCGATCCTCCACGTCCAGTCATCGGGCCGCGATGAAGTCACCGGCGCCAACGTGCTGGTCGCCTTGTTTTCGGAGCGCGAAAGCTACGCCGTTTATTTCCTTCAGCAGCAGGACATGAGCCGGCTGGATGCCGTGACATACATCAGCCACGGCGTCGGCAAGGGCGAGACACCGGCCGAGCCGCGCGAGGTCGGCGGCGCCGAGGAGAAGACCGAAAAAGCCGACGGCAAGAAGGAATCCGCACTCAAGCAATTCACCGTCGACCTCAATGAGAAAGCGAAGGCGGGCAAGGTCGATCCGCTGATCGGGCGAATGCCGGAAGTCGACCGGACCGTTCAGATCCTGTGCCGCCGTTCCAAGAACAACCCGCTCTACGTCGGCGACCCCGGGGTCGGCAAAACCGCGATCGCCGAGGGGCTTGCCCGCAAGATCGTCGAAGGCGACGTCCCCGACGTGCTCAAGGGGGCCGTCATTTACGCGCTCGACATGGGTGCCTTGCTCGCCGGTACCCGATACCGCGGCGATTTCGAGGAGAGGCTGAAATCGGTCGTCTCCGAGCTGGAGAAGCTTCCGGACGCGATCCTGTTCATCGACGAGATCCATACGGTGATCGGCGCCGGCGCCACCAGCGGCGGGGCGATGGACGCTTCGAACCTGCTCAAGCCGGCGCTGTCGTCGGGAGCAATCCGCTGCGTCGGTTCGACCACCTACAAGGAATTCCGCAACCATTTCGAGAAGGACCGGGCGCTGCTCCGCCGGTTCCAGAAGATCGACGTCAACGAGCCGACCATCGAGGATACGATCAAGATCATCGCCGGGCTTCGCTCGTCGTTCGAGCAGCACCACAATGTCCGCTATACCCCGGACGCGGTGAAGAGCGCGGTCGAACTGTCGGCCCGCTACATCCATGACCGCAAGCTGCCCGACAAGGCGATCGACGTGATCGACGAGGTCGGAGCGATGCAGATGCTGGTCCCGCCGAGCCGCCGCAAGAAGGTGATTACGCCGAAGGAGATCGAGGCGGTGGTCGCGACCATGGCGCGGATCCCGCCGAAGTCCGTTTCGTCCGACGACAAGAAAGTGCTCGAAAATCTCGAGGCCGACCTCAAGCGAGTCGTGTTCGGGCAAGATATCGCGATCGAGAAGCTGGCGAGCGCAATCAAATTGTCGCGCGCCGGGCTTCGCGACCCCGACAAGCCGATCGGCAATTATCTCTTTTCCGGCCCGACCGGCGTCGGCAAGACCGAGGTCGCCCGCCAGCTGGCGTCGATCATGGGAATTCCGCTGCAGCGGTTCGACATGTCCGAATATATGGAGCGCCACTCGGTCAGCCGATTGATCGGCGCGCCTCCCGGCTATGTCGGCTACGACCAGGGCGGCCTGCTGACCGACGCGGTCGACCAGCATCCGCACAGCGTGCTCCTGCTCGACGAGATCGAGAAGGCCCATCCGGACCTGTTCAACATCCTGCTGCAGGTGATGGACAACGGCAAGCTGACCGACCACCACGGCAAGACCGTCGACTTCCGCAACACCATCCTCATCATGACGACCAATGCCGGCGCGGCCGACATGGCCCGCGAGTCGATCGGCTTCGGCCAGATGACCCGCGAGGACGCGCAGGAGGATGCGGTCAAGAAGATGTTCACGCCCGAGTTCCGCAACCGGCTCGATGCGATCGTGCCCTTCGCCTATCTGCCGCCGGCGGTAGTGTCGCGGGTGGTCGACAAGTTCATCCTGCAGCTCGAGCTCCAGCTCGCCGACCGCGGGGTGCACATCGACCTCGACGACGAGGCTCGGCAGTGGCTGACCGACCGCGGCTACGACAAGCTCTACGGCGCCCGGCCGATGGGCCGGCTTGTCCAGGAGAAGATCAAGCAGCCGCTGGCCGAGGAGTTGCTGTTCGGCAAGCTGGTCAACGGCGGCGAGGTCAAGGTCCGCATCAGGGACAATGGGCCTGTCTTCGAAATCACTCCGGCGCCGCCTAAAGCAGGCAAAGCCAAGGGTAAGGGCAACGGGAAGTCCGGCGCGAAACGGGCCGCGGCCTCGGACACCAGCGGCGAGTGAATCCCTCTTGAGGGGGAGGCGTTAGTGCGCCAATGCCTCCTCATGCCTGTCAGGAGGGTTCGAAAGTGATGAAATTGCGTTGGTTCGCCGCGGGCGCCGTTGCGCTTGCTTCGGTTCCGCTTGCCGCCCAAACGGTTCCAGCCTTCGATCCGGCGCGGATTTCGCGCCACGTCCAGACGCTCAGCTCGGATGCATTCGAGGGCCGGGCGCCCGCGACCAAGGGCGAGCGAATGACCGTCGACTATCTGGTCCGCGAGTTCCGCGCCGCCGGGCTGTCGCCGGGCGGTGACATGGTCAACGGCCGCCGGCAATGGACCCAGCGAGTGCCCCTTCTGATGTCCGACATTGTCGGCACCCCGCGATTGACGGTGCAGACTCCGGCCGGGCCGATGGCGATGACCCAGGGCGAGCAGATTTCCGTCCGGTCGCCAATGAACGGCCAGACCTCGGTCCGGCTGAACGGCGCCCCGCTGGTCTTCGCCGGCTACGGGGTCCACGCGCCCGAGCGCAATTGGGACGATTTCAAGAACCAGGACATGCGCGGCAAGATCCTCGTCGTTCTGGTCAACGACCCGGACATCGAGGGCGGCGAAGGCGATTTCGGCGGCCGGGCGATGACCTATTACGGCCGCTGGACCTATAAATATGAGGAAGCAGCGCGGCGCGGCGCAGCCGGGGTCATGGTGGTCCACGAAACGGAGCCCGCGTCCTACGGTTGGGCCACGGTCAAGAACTCCAACACCAACACCATGTTCGACATCGTCCGGCAGAACGCGGCGGCCGCGCACACGCCGTTCGAAAGCTGGATCCAGCGCGATACGGCAATTGCCCTGTTCCGTGCCGCCGGTCTCGATTTCGAGCAGGCCAAGGAGGCCGCCAAGCGGCGCGACTTCCAGCCGGTCGACCTGAGGGCGACTCTCGATGCCAGCATCGACGCCAAGACAGAGGTGATCACCTCCTACAATGTCGTCGGCATGCTGCGCGGCACCAAGCGGCCCGAGGAGACGGTGATCTACACCGCGCACCACGACCATCTCGGCATCGGCCAGCCCGACGCTCGCGGCGATCGCATCTACAATGGGGCGATCGACAATGCGACCGGCACTGCGCATTTGATCGAGCAGGCGCGGGCCTTCGCCCGGCGCCCGCGCACCGAGCGGTCGGTCGTGTTCCTGGCGGTCGGCGCCGAGGAAAAGGGACTGCTCGGCTCCGAATATTATGTCGCCAACCCGATCTTTCCGCTGGGCCGGACGGCGGGCGTGCTGAACACCGATTCGATGGGCGTACATGGCCGTGCCCGCAACTTCAGCATGTCGGGCGTGGCCAGGCTCGGCCTTCTCGACATGCTGATCGCAGAGGCGGGACGGCAGGGTCGCACCTTCACGCCCGATCCGCGGCCCGAAGCCGGACTGTTCTTCCGCTCCGACCATTTCCCGTTCGCCAAGGCCGGCGTTCCGGCGGTCTCATACCGCTACGGCAATGACCTGGTGAATGGCGGCACCGAGCGCGGCAACGCCTTGATCGAGGACTATGTCGCCAACCGCTACCACCAGCCGGCCGACGAGTTCGATGCCAGCTGGGATTTCAGCGGCATGGTCGAGGACGCGCAGCTGCTTCACGCCGTCGGTTATCGCCTGGCCAATTCCAGCGAGTGGCCGAACTGGAGCGAGGACAGCGAATTTCGCGCCGTCCGCGACCGCAGCGCCGGCGAACGTGGAGTCACCCCGGGAGAGCGCGGTTGAGCGAAACGCTCGAGCCGGCTCTGCCGGACGAGCTCGACGCAAAGGCCGAGCGGCTGATGCGGCGGGTGTGCGAGCTCGACCTCAAGATCGCCACCGCCGAAAGCTGCACCGGCGGGATGCTCGCTGCTTTGCTCACGGACATACAGGGATGCGGCCACGGCTTCGATCGCGGCTTCGTCACCTACAGCAAGGCGGCCAAAGCCGATCAGCTCGGCATCGACAGCGAACTGCTCAACCAGAATGACGCCGTGTCGGAACCGGTCGCGCGAGCCATGGCCGAAGGCGCACTGGCCCGATCGGATGCCGACATCGCGGTGGGCATTACCGGCTTCGCCGGCCCCGCCGGCGAGGGCTGCGAGGAAGGGCTGGTGCACTTTGCCGTGGCTCGGCGGGACGGCGCGACGAAACATCGCGTCGAACGGTTCGGCCCGCTCGGCCGGGGGCCTGTGCGGTTGAAAGCGCTCGAGGCTATGTTGGATCTGATCGAGCAATCGCTGCGCGAAAGATAGCCAGCGTTCGTTCCCGGAATGCCTGACGTGCGTTCGGAAAAGCCAAAGGAGAAGCGCGTGGCCGACCTGCTATTTTACACCAATCCCATGTCCCGCGGCCGGACGGTTCGCTGGATGCTCGAGGAGATCGGCGAGCCCTACGAAACTCAGATTCTCGATTACGGCTCGACGATGAAGCAGGAGCCGTACCTGTCGATCAACCCGATGGGCAAGGTCCCGGCCCTCGTCCACAAGGGCAAGGTCATCACCGAGGTCGCCGCCATTGTCTGTTACCTCGCGGACGCCTTCCCCGAGGCGGAATTGGCCCCGCCCGTCGACCAGCGGGCCGATTATTACCGCTGGATCTTCTTTCTCGCAGGACCGGTCGAGGCAGCGTTCAGCAATCGCGCTGCCGGCTGGGAGCCAACGGCCGAAAAGCAGGCGACGTTCGGCTACGGCACCTATGACCTGGCGATCGACACGCTCGAGAAGGCAGTTTCAGGGCGACCGTTCATCGCCGGTGACCGGTTCACGGCCGCCGATCTTCTGGTCGGTGCCTATCTGAATTTCATGCTCGCCTTCAAACTGGTGGAGCCGAGACCGGTTTTCACCGACTATGCGAGGCGGATGGCCGACCGCGACGCCTTCCGTCGCGCAACCGAGATCGACGATGGTCTCGCGGCGGAGATGCAGGCGAAGCAGCAGGCGGCCCGGCCGCAGCCGACCGCCTAAGGGACAATTGCCAGTCCGTCGCCATTCTTGCCGGCGGGCAACCTGCCGAGCACGGTGCCGCTGGCCATGTCGACCTCGGCAACGCGATCGATGCCGGTTTCGGCCACGTACAGCCGTTGTCCGCCCGGGCCGAACAATATGGTCACCTGGCCGAATTCGGCTTGGCCGTTCACCCTGATCGTCCGCTGCGGACGAAGCGTCCTCGTATCGAACAGGCTGAGCGTTCCGTCGCCGTGGTTCGAAGTCACCGCCGTCCGGCCGTCCGGGCTGATGATCACCCGGATGGGCTGCTTGCCCGTCGCCAGCTTCGCCATGGGGCGAAGCGTGGCAGCATCGAACACGTGGACGGCGTCACCGCCGACCTCCGACACCCAGAGCTGCCTGCCATCGGGGGTGACGGCGATCCCTTCGGGTCGGCTGCCGACTGGCACGTCGCGCAGCTTTCGGGCCCGAGCGAGGTCGATGACGCTAACTGTCCCTGAGCCGATGTTGGCGACGAAGGCTCGGCCGAAGTTGGGTAAAACCGCGACCATGTGCCCGCCATCCTGGCCCAGCGGAATCGCGCTGACGCGCTCTAGATCGGGCGAAACGATGCTGAGCGTTCGCGCACCTTCCGTGGTGGCGAGGATGCGCCCGTCCGGCAGCCATAATATGCCGTGGGGTCGGCCGTCGGGGGCCAGCTCGAAAGTGCGAACACGCTCTCGGCGAGCGACGTCGAAAATGTCGATGGAGCCGCCGCCATAAGCGACCACCGCGATCCGCTTGCCGTCGGGCGACAGCGCGATCTCGTGAGGGTTCGGTCCGGTTTCCCGCCGCGCGAGCTCGCGGCCGGTGACCAGATCGACGAAGCTGATGCTGTCCTCGCCCTTGTTGCCGACGATCAGCAGCGGGTTCGCCGCGGCGGGGGCGGCAGCTACAGCGAGCGCAAGGGCCAGGCATAGCAGCAATCTTCGCATCCGCCCGACCCTAGCGGGAACGAAACCCGGCTGCCAGAGTCCATGCCTTGAGCCAGCTGGGGAGGCCGACATGATCGACGACAGGGTGCGCAGCCAGGCCGTCGCCCTCTATGATCGCTTCACCCACGGCGGCATGGGCAGGCGCCAGTTCATGACCAGGATGGTCGCGCTCGCCGGCAGCGTCGCCGCGGCCGAAGCTCTAATTGGAGCGATTGCCGCTTCACCGGCCGCTGCCGCAATCGTCCCTGAGGATGATCCGCGGCTGCGCACCGGCACCGTCAATCCCCTTCCCCGCTACAGCGCCTACGCCGCGCAGCCCAGCCGCGCCAGAAACCGCTTTCCGGCAGTCCTGGTCATCCACGAGAACCGCGGCCTCAACGGCCATATCCGCGATGTCGCGCGCCGGCTCGCGCTGGCAGGATTTTACGCCATTGCTCCCGACTTCCTCTCGCCAGCGGGTGGCACGCCCGAAGACGCAGACCAGGCGCGTGAAATGATCGGAAATCTTGACCTTGGCGCCGCGACCGAAGCGGCGCTGCGCATGCTCGAGACGCTTCGCCGCCGGCCGGGCGGCAATGGCAAGGCCGGTGCCGTCGGCTTCTGCTGGGGCGGGGCCTTCGTCAACCGGCTCGCGGTCGCGGCCGGCGAGCGGCTCGACGCCGGCGTGTCCTTCTATGGCCCGGCTCCGGACGTCTCCGAGGCCGCCAAGGTCCAGGCGCCGCTGCAAATCCACCTCGCCGAGCGGGACGAGAGGGTGAACCGCACCGGCTTCCCCTGGATCACGGCGCTGCGCGAGGCGGGCAGGCCCGTGACCTTCTTTTACTATGAGGGCGTCGATCACGCGTTCCACAACGACACGTCGGCCGAGCGCTACAATCGCGAGGCGGCCGAGCTCGCCTGGGCTCGGACGCTGCGATTCTTCCGTCGCCAACTGCGCTAACGAAAAGGGCCGGCGGTTTCCCGCCGGCCCTGAATAAGGTTCCCTGGAACCGCCGCTTATTCGCGGTTGCCGAGGAAGTTGAGCAGGAACATGAACATGTTGATGAAGTCGAGGTAGAGGCTCAGCGCCCCCATGATCACGACCTTCCCCATCATGTCGCTGCCGGCGACATAGGCGTACATGCTCTTGATCCGCTGCGTGTCATAGGCAGTCAACGCGGCGAAGATCAGGACGCCGATGGCGCTGATCGCCATCTGCATCGCCGCCGACTGCATGAACAGGTTGATCAGCAGCGCGACGAGCAGTCCGACCACGCCCATGATCAGGAAGGTGCCCCAGCCGCTCAAATCCTTCTTGGTCGTGTAGCCCCACAGGCTGAGGCCCATGAAGGCGGCCGCGACCGCGAAGAACGTCTGGGCGATCGAGATCCCGGTGAAGACCAGGAAGATCGACGACATCGACAGGCCCATCGTCGTGGCGAAGGCCCAGAACATCGTCTGCAGGGTCGCCGTCGACATGCGGTTGAGGCCGAAGCTCATGGCGAAGACGAAGCCGAGCGGAGCGAGCATGATCACCCACTGCAGCGGCGTGCCGACCATCTGCGCGGCAAAGCCGCTGTTGAAGAACAGCAAAGCGACGATGCCGGTCAGCAGAATGCCCGACGCCATATAATTGTAGACGGACAGCATGTAGGACCGCAGGCCCGCATCGCGGGCGGCGCGCGGAACGCCAACCGTCGTCGCGGCTGGGTTCACGCCGGTCGTGCGCGGGTCGTACTGGTTCTGCATTTCTTCTCCTTCGTGCAGGGCAAAGGGCCCGTTCTCTTTCGGGAATATGGTGAAAGCCGGCGGGCCTATCAAGGAAAACCGGACAGGGACGGCATTACCGACGCTCCAAGCGGAGACGGCGTCAACGGCGTTAGTCGGCCTCTCCCGGCCCGCGCGCCCTAAGCTCGTCATCCAGGCGCGGCCGGATATCCTGCCTCTGTTGCGTGGCATATCGTTGGTTATCACTGGCGTAGAGGGCCTTGAGGAACCCCATATCCCACTCCGTCAGGGTCACGGGGATGGAGGCGCCGACGGGCGCTTCGAGCACAGTGAGGATTGATGGAGACGCTGACTTGCCAAGTCGCCCGGGATCGGTCCGGACGAACGCGCGCATTGCGGCGTAGTCGGCGACCTGCGTCGTGGTCAGACCGCTGGCGGCCTCGATTTCGATCACCACGACCGACCCGACGAAATGGGGGCGGCTTGTCGGAACGATCCGCGACGGCGTGTCGGTCGCCTCCAGGACATATTGGTCGGTCACCCGGTCCGGGCGAGCGGAACTCCGTCGCGGTCGACCATTCCCTCGATTTGCCAGGCGACCGCTGGGCCGGGCAGCTTCGCGAGCTTCCGCGCTTCGGCCGGAGTCATACTCGAAAAATATGCGGGAAACCGCTGGTAAAGCGCTTCGACCATAGTTCGCTTGTTGTTGGTGAATATCACCAGCACGTTGGGTCGGCAGCCACCGTCCGTCACCTTGATTCCAGCGGCGGCCGCAACCAGCTTCATCCGCGCCGAAACCTGTTCATTTTTCTCAGGTGACAGCCCAACCGCGGCGGGACAAACTGTCCACTCGAACCGGCTGATCTGGCCATCGATACGGGCCTGCGTGAGCGCCTCGACAAAGGCATTGATCTGCCGTTTCTGATCGCGGCTGCCCTCGACAATGATGTCGTCGCTGTCGAAGCCGGAGTCTTGCTCTGTCGCCTTTGGCCCGGCTTGAACGGCGAGCAACAATGCGATTGCGATCTTCCCCAACATGACAAATCCCCCGCTATGCCGATCCGTTCACGGGCGGCCGGCAGTACGGGAGCTAGCGCGAACCGCTTCAAAGAGAAGCATTTTTCGACAGACAACATTATGCGCATGCTGGACGGATGGCGCTCGCCGCTGCTCCCGCTTTTCAACTGGTCGCGGCATTTAGCTATATGGCGCTATGCACCGGCTGTTCGTCGCAATCCGCCCGCCCGAGGACGTGCGCGATCTGCTCATCGACGCGATGGACGACAGCGCCGATTTCCGCTGGGTCGGCGAGGACAATCTGCATCTGACTCTGCGCTTCGTCGGCGAGGTCGAGCGGCCTGTGGCGAACGACCTCGCGCACGCGCTCGGCTCGATTCGCTTCGATCCATTCAGCCTGCGGGTGAAGGGCGTCGACCGCTTCGAGCAACGGAGCGGCGGGGCGCTATGGGCGGGAGTCGAACCCAGGGAGCCGGTCGCCGCGCTCGCCGCCAAGGTCGAGCGCATCTGCCAGGCCGTCGGCCTTGAGCCGGAACGGCGCGCGTTTCACCCGCACATCACGCTCGCCCGCTGGAAAGGCCGGCGCTCGCGCGAGGTCGGCGGCTTCCTCGAAGCCAATCGCGGGCTTGTCTCCGAGCCGTTCGAAGTTCGCGATCTTCGTCTATATGAAAGCCGGCTGTCGAGGCACGGGCCGCATTATGAAGAGGTGGCGCGGTACGAGGCGGTTTGAAGCCGCGGCCGGCCGAACCCATATGGCCAGGGCCCGCGTTGACCGGCAGCGGTAGCCCGCGCTAGACAAGAACAAAGCTGGAACGAAACCCTATCCGATGCTGACCCACATTTCCGTCCGCGGCGCCCGCGAGCACAATCTCAAGGGAATCGACGTCGATATCCCGCGCGAGAGCCTGACGGTCATCACGGGCCTCAGCGGCTCGGGCAAGTCGAGCCTCGCCTTCGACACCATCTATGCGGAAGGACAGCGCCGCTACGTCGAGAGCCTGAGCGCCTACGCCCGCCAGTTCCTCGAGATGATGCAAAAGCCCGACGTCGAGCATATCGACGGCCTGTCGCCGGCCATCTCGATCGAGCAGAAGACCACCAGCCGCAACCCGCGCTCGACGGTGGCGACGGTCACCGAAATCTACGATTACATGCGGCTTCTCTGGGCCCGCGTCGGAGTGCCCTATTCGCCCGCGACCGGCCTTCCCATCGAGGCGCAGCAGGTCAGCCAGATGGTCGACCGGACGCTGGCGCTTCCGGAAGGGAGCCGCCACTATCTGCTGGCCCCGGTCGTCCGCGGCCGCAAGGGCGAGTATCGCAAGGAGCTCGCCGAATGGCAGAAGGCGGGCTTCACCCGGGTTCGCATCGACGGCGAGTTCCACGACATCGAGGAGGCGCCGGCGCTCGACAAGAAATACAAGCACGATATCGAGGTGGTCGTCGACCGCATCGTCGTCCGCGAAGGAATCGAGGCGCGGCTGGCCGACAGCTTCGAGACGGCGCTGAAGCTGGCGGATGGCCTGGCCTATCTCGATCCGGCGGACCTCCCCTCCCTTTCAGGGGAGGGGCCGGGGGTGGGGCAGTCGAGCCGCTCAGCCCGTCATGAAGCCCCCACCCCTTACCCCTCCCCTGAAGGGGAGGGGAAATCGCGGATGAAGCTCGACTATGCGCCGCCCGGCCGGATCGTCTTTTCGCAAAAGTTCGCCTGCCCGGTCAGCGGCTTTACCATCGCCGAGATCGAGCCGCGGCTGTTCAGCTTCAACGCCCCGCAGGGCGCCTGCCCGGCCTGCGACGGGCTCGGCGAGAAGCTGGTGTTCGATGAGGACCTCGTCGTCCCCAACCACAACCTCAGCATCGCCAAGGGCGCGGTCGTGCCCTGGGCCAAGTCCAACCCGCCCTCGCCTTATTACATGCAGGTGCTCAGCAGCCTGGCGCGCGCCTATGACTTCGAGCTCAACGTGCCGTGGCGCGACCTTCCCGAGCAGGCGCAGCAGGTCATCCTCCACGGCACCGCGGGCAAGCCGGTCACCCTGCGCTTCGTCGACGGACGCAAGAGCTACGAGGTCAAGAAACCGTTCGAGGGGGTGATCGGCAACCTCAACCGGCGGATGCTGCAGACCGAGAGCGCGTGGATGCGCGAGGAATTGTCGCGCTACCAGTCGAGCCTGCCGTGCGAGACCTGCGGCGGCGCGCGGCTCAAGCCCGAGGCGCTGTCGGTGAAGATCGCGCAAGAGGACATCAGCTCGGCCAGCCGGCGAAGCGTCGCCGACGCCCGCGACTGGTTCGCGACGCTCGACGCGAAGCTCGGCCCGCAGCAGCGCGAGATCGCCCGCGCCATCCTCAAGGAGATCAACGAGCGCTTGGGTTTCCTCCACAATGTCGGGCTCGATTACCTCCACCTCGACCGGACCAGCGGCACGCTGAGCGGCGGCGAGAGCCAGCGGATCCGCCTCGCCAGCCAAATCGGATCGGGCCTGTCCGGAGTGCTGTACGTGCTCGACGAGCCGTCGATCGGCCTCCACCAGAAGGACAATGACCGGCTGCTCGAGACGCTGAAGCGGCTGCGCGGGCTCGGCAACACGGTGCTGGTGGTCGAGCATGACGAGGATGCGATCCGCAACGCCGACCATGTCATCGACATGGGGCCGGGCGCGGGCGC
>DATLGC010000138.1:0-3132 GCA_035540655.1 Sphingomicrobium sp.
GCCCTCGACCGTGAGAATCGCCGTCCGCGCGCGTCCCGAGCGAACGGCGATTCTCACGGTCGAGGGCAATTTTCCGACCGACCTCTATGTCGCCGAGGGGCTTTGCGAAATGCTCGGCCTCGAGCTTCGAAAGGTCGCGCCGGAAGAGATTGCCGATGCGGTCGACCAGGCGACCGCGGCCGTCACCCTGACCCATGTCGACTACCGGAGCAGCGCCCGCCACGACATGCGGCGCGTGAACGACGCGGCCCGCGCCGCCGGTGCGCTGACGGTGTGGGACCTGTCGCACAGCGCCGGTGCGGTCGAGCTTCGCCTGGATGAAGACGCCTGCGATCTCGCCGTCGGCTGCGGCTACAAATATCTCAACGGAGGCCCCGGTGCGCCGGCGTTCCTCTATGTCGCCGAGCGGCTGCAGGAGGAGATACGCTCGCCGCTGCAGGGGTGGATGGGCCACGCCGAGCCCTTCGCGTTCGAAGATTCGTTCCGGCCGGTGCGCGGGATGGCGCGGTTCCTGACCGGGACGCCGTCGATCCTGGCCCTCGCCGCGCTCGATTGCGGACTCGACACGTTCGATGGAGTCGCGATCGCCGACGTGGAGGGCAAGTCGCGCGCCCTGTCCCAGCTCTTCATCGACGAGGTCGAGGCGCGCTGCGGCTCCGAAGTGCGGCTTGCGAGCCCCCGCCTGCCGGCGCTGCGGGGGAGCCACGTCAGCTTCGCTCACCCGCAGGGATATGCAGTCATCCAGGCACTGATCGAGCGCGGAATCGTCGGCGACTTCCGGGCTCCGGACCTTATGCGCTTCGGCTTCGCGCCGCTGTACAACCGTTACGAGGAAGCCTGGCGCGAAGCCGACGCGCTCGGCGAAATCCTCCGTGGCCGCGAATGGGACCGGGCCGAATTTTTGGAACGCCGGAAGGTCACCTGAGGCTGATCAAGCCACCGCTTCGGCCTTGTCCTTTTGCCGTTCCGCCCGTTCCTTGGTCCGCCGCTCGGGAGTCCCGAACAAATGCTCACGGGCCCGGTGGATCAAATCGACCCATTCGGCGAATGCGGCGGAAAGCTTCACGACCACGTCCTTGAGCTTGCCGTCCTTGAGGCAGCCGTCTTCGTCGAACTGGTCGCCGCTGACCTGGCCCAGATAGGCCTCGGGCTGCTGCATCACCGGCATGTTGAGGAACACGCAGGCCTGGCGGATCTGGTGGTTGGCGCCGAAGCCGCCGATCGCGCCCGGCGAGACGGTGACGATCGCCGCCGCCTTCCCGTTCCAGACGCTCTTGCCGTAGGGCCGCGAGCCGACGTCGATGGCGTTCTTCAGCACTCCGGGAATGCCGCGGTTATATTCGGGCGAGACGAACAGCACTCCGTCCGCCTCGCGAATCTCGTCGCGGAAGCGTTCGTATTCCGCCGGCGAGTTGCCATCATAATCCTGGTTGTAGAGCGGCAGCTTGCCGATCTCGACGATCCGGCAGTCGAGCTGGTCGGAAGCAAAGGCGCAGATCGACCGGGCGACCTTGCGGTTGATGCTATCCTCGCGCAGGCTGCCGACGAGGATCGCAATGCGGTGCTTGGTCATTGGGCTTTCCTTTCCCTCGACCGTCAATCCATCGGTCGGGCAAAGGTTGCCGAAGGTGCGCAGGGAGGAACCATGAGAACGATCAGCTGCACGCTCGCCCTTGCGCTCGCCGCCTGCGGCCCTGCCGATCGCGACGACCCCGACCGGCAGGCCGCCGAGGTCGAGGTTCTTCCGCCCGACGAGAGCGTGTCGACTCCGGGCGATGCGCTTGCCGAGGGCGCAACCGAGGCCCCGGCCAATGCCGCTTCACCCAATCCGGCCGCGGCCATCCCCGCGGCGCTGCACGGCCGCTGGGGCCGCACGCGCGAAGATTGCGCACTCCAGTCCGATGCCGAGGGGCGGGTGACGATCACCGCCGATTCCATCCGCTTCTACGAAAGCGTCGCCCGGCCGCTATCCGTGCAGGAACGGACCGACCGCATGATCCGCGGCGAGTTCGCATTCACCGGCGAGGGCATGACCTGGTCCGGGCCGATGATCTGGTCGGTTGACGGCAATCGGCTCACCCGGATCGACAGCGAGGGCGATTCGCGGCTCGTCTACACCCGCTGCTGAGCCGTCCCGCGCCCAACTCCGCGCCCGTTGCCGCTGACCTCCGGCCAAGCTAGAGGCGCTGCTCGCATGCACCAGTTCGATCTCACCGAAGACCAGCTCCAGATCCAGGAGATGGCGCGCAAGTTCACCGCCGACGCAATCACGCCCTTTGCGGCCGAGTGGGACGAGAAGCATATCTTCCCGCGCGACACGATCCGGGAGGCTGCCGAGCTCGGCTTCGGCGCGATCTACGTCAGCGAGGAATCGGGCGGAATCGGGCTGGGGCGGCTCGAGGCGGCGCTGATCATGGAAGCGATGGCCTATGGCTGCCCGTCGACCAGCGCCTTCATCTCGATCCACAACATGGCCGCCTGGATGATCGACCGCTTCGGCGGTCAGGAGGTCAAGCACAAATACCTCCCGTCGATGATCCCGATGGAGCGGATCGGCAGTTACTGCCTGACCGAGCCATCGTCCGGGTCGGACGCGGCCGCGCTCAAGACCAGGGCCGTGCGTGACGGCGACCATTATGTCGTCTCCGGCTCGAAGGCGTTCATTTCCGGCGGCGGCGAGAACGAGATTTACGTGACGATGGTCCGCACTGGCGAGGAGGGGCCGAAGGGCATCACCTGCCTGGTCATCGAAAAGGACATGCAAGGCGTCAGCTTCGGCGCCCAGGAGAAGAAGCTCGGCTGGCATTCGCAGCCGACCGCCCAGGTCAATTTCGACGAGGTCCGGGTGCCCGTCGAGAACCGCGTCGGCGCCGAAGGCGAGGGCTTCCGGATCGCGATGATGGGCCTCGACGGCGGGCGCCTCAACATCGGCGCCTGCTCGCTGGGCGGGGCGCAGCGCTGCCTCGACGAAGCGATCGCCTACACCAAGGAGCGAAAGCAGTTCGGCCAGGCCATCGCCGACTTCCAGGCGACCCAGTTCACCCTCGCCGACATGGAAACCGAGCTGCAGGCCGCGCGCTATTTGCTCTACGTCGCCGCCGCCAAGGTCACCGCCAATGCGCCGGATAAAAC
>DATLGC010000139.1:0-26290 GCA_035540655.1 Sphingomicrobium sp.
CGCCAGCGCTATTTCCTCGCCACACTGGCCGAGACCGGCTCTGTCCATCTCGCCAGCTCGGCCGCCCGCCTGTCGGCGCGCTCGGCCTATAAATTGCGCACCCGCTCGCCCGCCTTCGCCGCCGCCTGGGACATCGCGCTCCAGCTCGCCGTCGGGCGCCTTTCGGCGATCGTCTTCGATCGGGCGATCAACGGCCGGGTCGAACAGGTCTTTAGCGATGGCGAACTGGTCGCCGAGCGGCGGCTGCCGAGCGACAAATTGCTGACCTGGCTGCTCGCCCGGCTCGACCCGAAGCGCTTTGCATTGCCTTGGGAGCAGCGCGGCGACTCCGATCCGCAGGCGGAAGCGGTCGCCCGCTTCCCGGCGCTTCTCGAATCGCTCGGCGACACGATTTCCGATTAGGGCAGTTCGGCCCCGTCACCGTGAACTTCGGGAACATTCGCACGCCGGCCGGTCCGGCAAAGGACGCTCAGGCACAGTCGCTAAAGCCGCTGATGATCATGGCGATGGCCAGCGCGAAGGACAGGACGCCGATGACCGCCACCCCCGCCTGGCGGCGACCGCGCAGGGCTGGCGCCCGGGCCGCTCAAATGCTAGAACATAGCGGGAACAGACATGGGGGCACGCCTTGACGATTTCGCACCAGGTTCCGGCCGGCTATCGCCATTATGCCAAGCAGGCGACGCCACTCGGAACGCTTGCCGGCGGCGCGCGCACGTTGAAGCTTTACCATCTCGCGCCCGGCGACCGGCCGGTCCCCGAAAATGTCGCGGCGGCCGCCCGGCGCCTGCTCGAGGATGAATTTTCGAGCGCCGGCCGGGCCGACGACGATCAGGGGTTCGCAATCGTCCACCGCTGCGGCGAAAGTTTCCATTTCCTGCTGGTCACCGTCTGGCGCGGAGCCAATGAAGCGTGGGAAGCGGTCTGGTATGTCGACGAAGGCATGGACGCTTTCGCGCCCTTCCAGCCGGCCTATCCGCCCGAAGCGGGCAGCTTTCGTCCAACCTATTGCGTCTGGGAGCTGGGGATCGTGGCGAGCGAATCGGCTGCCTGGACCCGCTACCTGCAATCGCCGCGCGGCGAGGGCGATCTCGCCCGCTGGCGCTCCGACCTGTTTGCCGCGGCGGTCTAGTGGCCGCTCCGTCACCCCGTTCGCCGCCAATCCTGTTCGCTTCCAGAATAGGATTCCAAAAACGCTTGCCGCAATGTCAACCGTGTCAACTTGCCTTCGGCCCAAATCCTGCTGAGTCCGGTTTCGCCTATCCTACAAATCCGGCGATTGGCGGCGGCCGTTCCGGGCCCTTCGCCGCGCCTCGGCCGCCCTCACTTGCTGGTATAGTCGCTAAAGCCGATGATGATGATGGCGATCGCCAGCGCGAAGGACAGCACGCCGATCACCACCACCCACGCCTCGCGCTCGGTCGGATAGGGGTTGATCACCTTTTCCACCGGGCGCGCCGGAGGATCGCGCCGGATTCGCGACGGCCGCGCCGGCGGGTTCAGCTCGACGGCCTTTCGGCCGGGGTTCAGCGGCTTGCTCACCCGCCAATGTCTACGCCGCCACGGTTACGAGCCGGTTACCGTCGCCGGCGAGGCAACCGGGGATGAACGGCCTGTAGTTTGCGGTTCATGGAGCAGGCGCCGCCCGCGGCTCGTTATCCATGCACTGCAAATTTCCAAGCGGGAGCAAAATGTCATGCGTCATTCCCTTTCTTTCCTCGCCCTCGGCGCGGCCCTCGCCGCTTCGCCGGCGCTCGCCCAGGTCAATGTCGGGCTCGGCGGACAGGCCGAAGCCGGAGCCCGCGTCGGGGTAGGGGTCAATCCCGGAGCCGCGGTCGAGGGAGTCACCGGAACGCTTGACCGGACGGTCAATGCCCTCGACCGGACGGTCAACCGGACCGTCGGCAAGGACCTTCGGCTCGCCACCAGCGCCGACCTTCGCGCCGGCGCCGAAGTCCGCGACGGTCGCGGCAATCGGGTCGGAACCGTCCATTCCGTGCACGGCGACATGGTCATGGTGATCGAGGGCAATCGCGCCTTCCACGTTCCGCTCGCGGCGCTCTACCGCGGCGGCAAGGGGCTGGTGACCAGCCTCACCCGGGCGCAGATCGAAGCCGCCGCCCAGGCCCATGCCCATGGCCACGTGCACGGCCACGCGCACAACTGATTCGGGTGCGGCCGCCGCTAGCGCTAGCGACGGTCCTGCTTCGACCGCTCGAGCCAGCCGGGCGGCGCGGTTCCGAGCACGGCCTTCGGCTCCTGGCGTTCGGCCCGCGGCCGCTCGCTTCCCGGCCAGGCGACGACCGCGATGGCGATGGCGAGGAGCGCGAGGGCGAGGATCAGGCCGAAGATCGGAAGCGTGCTCAGCATCAGCCGCGGGTTCTCGGGCTGGGTGCGCGGCCTCAGCGAGTTGAGCGAATGCGGCCGCGATCGCCGCCGGCGGGCGAGGCCGAGCAGATAGCCGTCGATCCGCGCCCATTTGCGCGGTCGCGACTCGCCGGGCTGATCGCTGTCCATCGCGCCTGTCTTGGCCCGCCGAGCGCTGCCCGCAAGGGCGAAAATGCGCGCCTTCGTGCGTTGCCGCCTCATGCCCTCGACCGTCATCCGCCGCTTCGCCTATGCGCCCGCCAGGCGGGAACTGACCGTCGAGTTCACCACCGGCCGGCGCTATCGCTACCTCGAGGTGCCCGAAGACGAGGCCGAGGCGCTTGCCTCCGCCTTCGCCAAGGGCGTGCATTTCAACCGGCGGATCCGCGGCCGTTTTGCGTTCCGCGAGCTCGACCCGGTCGGGATCGAGGCGCAAGGGGACGATGGCTAGCGCGTTCCCGTGGTGTCGCCCTGGGCGCTGCCCTGGTCGCTGACCGGTCCGCCGGCGCCGTTGGTCCCCGCCTGGTCGGCGCCCGGCGGCGCGGATTGGTCGGTGGCGGTTCCGGCCAGCACCTCGGGGTGAGTGGCGCGCTGCTCGAGCTCCCCCTCCTCCTTAGTAGGCGGCGAGCCGCAGGCGGCGGCGAACGCGGTGGTGGCCGCCGCGGCGGCGGCAAGCAAGGCGAAGCGGCGGGTCATCATTCCTCCCTCATGTCCTCGACCGGTCAAGCGCCCCTGAGCGGCCAAAGGTTCCGGCTGGCGAATGGGCGGAACCGGCGGTCCGGAGGTTCGTTCGTTTCGCCAAGATAACAGCCCAACAGGGAGGCAAGGAAATGGTTGATCCCGATCGCGACCGCGAAACCGAGCGCACGACCGTTGTCGAAACCGATCGCGGAGGCGGCGGCGGAGTCCTCGCCGTCGTCCTTCTGATCATCGTCGTTCTGGTGCTTCTGTTCCTGTTCCGCGACCAGCTCGGCTTCGGCGGCGCCGACACCGGCACCGACATCAATATTCCCGAACAGGTGGATGTGAACGTCAATCAGAATTGACGCATTCGAATTCCAGACCGCGCGGGTAGGCGAGTCCCCGCGCGACGGGCGCGCCCTCCGATTTCGGAAGGCGCGCCCGTTTGAGTTTCGCCTTCCGACCTATTAACGCCGCGGCGATGAGCAATCGGGACGCCCTGCGCTACCTGTCCGGCTTCGGCGGCCATTTCGAAAGCGAGGCGGTCGAGGGCGCGCTTCCGAAAGGACGCAACTCGCCGCAACGGCCGGCCTTCGGGCTTTATACCGAACAAGTGTCGGGCAGCGCCTTCACCGCGCCGCGTCACGAGAATCGGCGAAGCTGGCTCTACCGGATGCGGCCGACCGCCGATCATCGGCCGTTCGAAGCTTACGACGGCGCCGCCCTGTTCGGGTCACCTGGGCCCGACTCGCCGCTGGCGCCCAACCGGCTGCGCTGGGACCCGCCGCCGGACCTGCCCGAGGGCAAGGATTTCGTCGACGGAATGGTCACCATGCTTGGCGCCCGCCGGCCGGAGGATCTCGAAGGCTGCTCGGTGCACCTTTACCGCGCTGACAAGTCGATGGAGCGGGTATTCGCCGACGCCGACGGCGAGCTCCTGATCGTCCCCCAGCAGGGAGCGCTGGAGCTCAACACAGAGCTCGGCCGGATCGCTGTCGCTCCCGGGTCGATCGCGCTGGTGCCGCGGGGAATCAAGTTTCGAGTGGTGCTGACCGAAGGGCCGGCGCGCGGCTATGTCGCCGAGAATTACGGCCTTCCGTTCCGCTTGCCCGACCTCGGACCGATCGGCGCCAACGGGCTCGCCAACCCACGCGACTTCGAAACGCCGACCGCTTGGTTCGAGGATTGCGATGACGAGACCGAGGTCATCCAGAAATATCTCGGCTCGCTCTGGCGAACGAGCCTCGACCATTCGCCGCTCGATGTCGTCGCCTGGCACGGCAATTATGCCCCCTGGCGCTACGACCTGACACGATTCAATACGCTTGGCACGGTCAGTTTCGACCATCCGGACCCGTCGATTTTCACCGTCCTGACCAGCCCGAGCAACGTCCCCGGACGGGCCAATGCCGACTTCGTCGTCTTCCCGCCGCGCTGGATGGTCGCCGAGGACACTTTCCGCCCCCCCTGGTTCCATCGCAACGTGATGAGCGAGGCGATGGGCCTCATCCAAGGCGAATATGACGCCAAGGCCGACGGCTTTGCCCCCGGCGGCCTCAGCCTGCACAATCTGATGAGCGGCCACGGTCCAGACCTCGACAGCTGGAGCAAGGCGAGCGAGGCGCAATTGAAACCGCACAAGATCGAAGGCACGCTCGCGTTCATGGTCGAGACTTGCTGGCCTTACCGGCCGAGCCATTTCGCGCTCGATCGGGCGCAGAGCGATTACGACCAGGCCTGGGCCGGATTTCCGAAGGCGGAACTTCCGTGACCGGCCTCGACGAAACGCACGACGCGTCGCGAACAAGCTGGGTAAGCGGAGCACAACCGGGCAGCGACTTTCCGATCCAGAATTTGCCGATCGGGATCTTTTCCGAGGCCAAAGGCCGCCGACGGCCGGGCATCGCCATCGGCGACTATATCCTCGACCTGCCGGCACTCGCCGAAGGGGGTCTGCTCGACGAGGGCTGGCTGGACGACTTCAAGCAGCCGGTTCTCAACGCCTGGCTGTCCCGCGGCCCCTTGGCTCATCGCGAGCTTCGCCTGCGTCTTTCGGACATGCTCGCCAACGAGCGTTACCGTGACGACCTGGAAGTCCATTTGATCGGCCAGAGCGAGGTGCACATGCACCTGCCATGCCTGATCGGCGACTACACCGACTTTTACGTCGGCATCCATCACGCGACCAATGTCGGCAGGCAATTCCGACCGGACAATCCCTTGCTTCCCAACTACAAGCATGTGCCAATCGGCTACCACGGCCGGGCAAGCTCGGTTCGGGCGTCGGCCGAGCCAGTGGTCCGGCCCAGCGGCCAGCGCAAGCCGCCGGATTCGGACGCACCCGATTTTGGCCCGAGCCGACGCCTCGATTATGAACTCGAGCTCGGCCTGTGGGTCGGCCGCGGCAATGCGCTCGGCGAGCCAATCCCGATCGGCGAGGCCACCGATCACATTGCCGGCTATTGCCTGTTGAACGACTGGTCGGCGCGCGACCTCCAGGCCTGGGAATATCAGCCGCTCGGCCCGTTCCTCGCCAAAAGCTTCCTGACCAGCATCAGCCCCTGGCTAATCACCGCCGAGGCGCTGCTCCCGTTCCGTAAACCCATGGCCCCGAGGCCGGAGGGCGATCCCCAACCCCTGCCCTATCTTCGCGACGAGTCGGACTGCCAGACAGGCGCGCTCGGAATCCAGCTCGAGGTCACGTTGACGACCGAGAGGATGCGCGCGGAGGGAATGACGCCCCACGTCCTGTCGCGCGGAAGCGCCGAATCGGCAATGTACTGGAGCGCGGCCCAGATCGTCACTCACCACAGCTCGAACGGCTGCAATCTGCAGCCGGGCGACCTGATCGGCACCGGCACCCTGTCCATCGACAACGACTCAGGCCTCGGCTCGCTGCTCGAAATCAGCCGCGGGGGCAAGCAGCCTGTCGAACTGGCCAGCGGCGAATCTCGCAGCTTCCTCGAGGACGGTGACGAAGTGACCTTGCGCGCCTGGTGCAAGGCGGAAGGCGCGGTTCGCATCGGCTTCGGCGAATGCATCGGGCGGGTCGTGCCGGCGGTCGTCGAGCGATAGCCCGGCCGCCGCAGGAACATAGCGGCGGCGACTCTCGTTTGGGCGCCGCATGGCCGAGAAACAGGCGCAGGCGCGCGGACTCCAGGTCAATGAGGACCGCCACTGGCAGGAGACGCTATGGACCGCCCAGCGGTTCGCCTGGGCGGCGATGGCGCTTCTGGTCGTGTTGGCAATGTTGGGAGCGACGGGCAAGGGCGGTCCACTGGCGACAGCAAGCGTGAAAAGCACGGGAGCAACCATCGAATATCCTCGGATTACCCGCTGGCAGTCGGCCGACCAGCTTTCGGTGCGGCTGCCGGCCAATGCCTCAGGCGAGGTTCAAATCGAGCTGTCGCAGCCATTCGTCGAGCTGTTCAGCATCGAATCGGTCGAGCCCGAGCCGTCTCGAATGGAAGCGAGCGGCCAGGGTCATCGCTTCGCCTTCAACGTCAGCGGAGGCGGTGGGCAGCCGCTGATCGTGTTCCACATCAAGGCGAGCCGGTTCGCTTTTTCGCGGACGGTCACCGCGCGGGTCGGGGAGGCCGCCCCCGTCGAAATGAGTCTCATCATCCTTCCGTAGGAGCTCGACAATGGAAACCGTGATTCGCGGGGCCGGAATCTATTTCTTCTTGATGCTCATCCTGCGGGCGTCGGGCCGCCGGACTCTCGCCGAGATCACTCCGTTCGATTTCGTGCTCCTGCTGATCATTGCCGAGACGACCCAGCAAGCCCTGCTCGGCGAGGATTATTCGATTAGCAATGCCATAGTGCTGATCGTCACCCTGATCGGGCTCGATATCTTCCTTTCCCACGTGATGAGATGGTGGCCCGCGGCTGGCCGATTGCTCGAAGGCGTTCCGACCGTGCTGGTCCGCGACGGCAAGATCGACCGACGAGCGCTCGAGCGGTCGCGGATCGGCGAGGAAGAGATTCTGGTGGCGGCGAGGCAGCGCCAGGGCCTCGAAAATTTGAGCCAGATCAAGCATGCGGTGCTGGAGACCGACAGCGGCATCAGCATCATCCCGAAGGAGCGGTGATCAACCCAGGCGGAGCGCCTCTGCCAGTTGCCTGGTCATCGCATAGAGCAGGTCGAGCCGCGGAGTCGAAATGCCCGAACGGCGGGCGATTTCGATCGGCGATCCGAGCAATGCCTCCAGCTCTATCGGCCGCCCGGCCTCGACATCCTGAAGCATCGAGGTCTTGAACGCTCCGAGCCGGGCCGTCACCGCCATCCGGTCCGCCCCGCTCTGCGCGATCGGACAGCCGATCGCCTCGCCGACTGCGGCGAGTTCGGCCATGGCTTCAAGCATCATCGAGCGGATCTGCGGATCGCCGATCAGACGGTCGGCGCTGGCCCGGGTCAGTGCCGAGAGCGGGTTGATCGTCGCATTGCCCCACAATTTGTACCAGATCGCCTGACGGATATCGCAGCTCGCCTCGCAGCGGATGCCGGAGTCATCGAACAGCGCGCGAACCCGCTCGACGCGGTCGCTCGGCCCGCCGGCCGGCTCTCCGGCGATCAGCTTGTCGGCATGATGCACCACGATGTGGTTCGGCGCCGGGCGGCTGCACGAGGCATGGACGACGCAGCCCAGCAGCTGATTGAGCGGCAATGCCTGGGCGATTCGGCCGCCGGGATCGACCGAATGAAGCCGCTCACCGGGAAGGAACCACCAGGGGATTCCGTTGAGCATCGGAAGGATGATCGTGCCCGGGCCGATCAGCGGCCGTGCCGCCTCGGCGGCATCGGCCAGCGCCGGCGCCTTGACGGCGATGACGACCAGCTCCTGCGGCCCGAGCTCCTCGGCGGCGGCGCTCGCCTTGACCGGAGCAGTCGCGGTCATCCCCCCGTCGCTGATCCGCAGCCCGCCGGTCCGGATCGCTTCGAGCGTGCCGCCGCGGGCAAGCATGTTCACGCTGAGACCGGCAAGCCCGATCCGCGCCGCGATCCAGCCGCCGATTGCCCCGGCGCCGACGATGGTGATGGTTTCGAAAGGCCGGTTGGTCATGATTGCGTGATCCTCATGCTCGGCCGCCCCCCGGATGGCCTGCGCGCGAGGGTGGTGCCGCTTGAGGGACTCGAACCCACGACCCCATCATTACGAATGATGTGCTCTACCAGCTGAGCTAAAGCGGCGCCGCTGCACGGAAGCCGGGCCCCTATCAGCGCCGTCACGGGCAAGCAAGGGCACGGCCGGCCCCCTACCTAAATGGGTAGGGTTAACGCTTTGGTAAAGCTTGTCGGTCATTCCATTTCCCGACTGGAGAAGTGGGGGCTTCGGCAAATGGACGGCTATCGCGATTTTCCCAGCGATTTCGAGCCTTCAAGCGCGAGCGAGACGGCGGTTTCGTCCGACGTCGCCGCGGCGATCGGTACCGACGAGAGGCGGATGCATGTCCGCGCCTATAATTACTGGGTGTCGCTGCTCGACGGGCGCGACTATCCGTCGATCGAGGATCTCGAGCCTGGCGATCTCAAGAGTTTTGCCGACAACAGCGTCCTTCTCGACTTCACGTCGGGACGCGACAACCCGGCCACCCCTTACATCGGCGCCGCGATCCGCGAAGAATGCGGGCTGTCCGACGACATTCGGGCAATCGCCGACGTTCCAAGCCGATCGCTGCTGTCACGGCTGACCGACCATTATCTGCAGATCATCGCCAACCGGGCGCCGATCGGCTTCGAGGCGGAATATGTCAATCAGCGCGGCGACAACATCTGCTACCGCGGAATCCTGATGCCCTTTTCGTCCGACGGGGACACGATCGACTTCATCTACGGAGTGATCAACTGGAAGAGGGTCGGCGACGAGGCCGTCGAGCGACAGACTGAGCCTGAAGCCGCAGAGCCGGCGCAGCCCGACGCAGTGGACGTTGCCGATGAAGAATTGAGCAGCGGACTGTCGGAACCGGAGGCCGCCGCCACTTTGCATCCGGAGCCGACAGCCCCCGAGGGCGCGGACGCGCAGCCGCCGGTCCATTTTTCCTGGGAGGACGGCCCGCTGGCAGATGTCGATGGCGAGGAGGAAGCGCAGGAAATCGCTCTTGGCGAGGACGCCGGACTCGCCGACCGCCTGTGGGCCGCCCGCGAAACCGCCGAGGCCGCCAAGGCCGCCGACGGGCGAACGCGTCAGGCGCTCTACCGGGCGCTGTCGCTCGCCTATGACTTCGCGGTGGCCAGCCAGCGCATGCCCGAGGACTATGCCGAGCTGCTCGAGGAATCGGGCGTCAAGGCGCAAGCGAGGGCGCCGATGACCCCGATCGTCAAGCTCGTCTTCGGGATCGATTATGACAAGACCCGGCTGACCGAGTTCGCCGCCGCCTTGTCCTACGCTCAACGGCAGGAGGTTGCGCTCGGCGGCTTCCTCGATTTGATCGACAAGACCCCCGGCGGCCTCAAAGCGCTGGTAGCAGCCGAGCGCCAGGCGAGGCGTCCCGAGGCCCGGCCTGATAGCCGGACCGATTCGGCCCGGGCGCAGCTTCGCTCTGCACCGACGATCGCGCTCGATGAAATAAACAGCGACGAGGAATTCAGCCTGGTCCTGACCCGCCGCTCGGGCGACGGCGGCCAGGAGGCCGTGGCGGTGATCGACGACCCGGCGATGGTCGAGCGCGCAATCCGCCGCGCCGCCGGCTGATCCATAACGCTGGCGGGGTTGTCGCGCTTGCGGCGGCGGGGCTATAGGCCGCGCCCGACGCTTTTCTCGCGGAGCCCCAGCATTCGATGACGGCCCATACGCGCCTGGCCAAGCCCTTGGTCGAGTCCCTGCGCAAGGCGCTCACCCGCAACGCCCTTCCCGGCGAGGTCGAAGGTCTGTCCCGTCATGTCGAGCGGGATGCCGCCGAATTCCTCGCCAGGGTCGCAGCGCGGCGCAAGCGCGGCGAAGCCGAGGTCTGCGTCGAATCAACCGGCGGCGAGGCCGGGCAGCGGCGGATGCGGATCGCGATCGCCAATGACGACATGCCCTTCCTGGTCGATTCGGTCGCCAACGCCCTCGCCGCCCGGCATCTGACGATCCATCGCCTGCTTCACCCGGTGGTGTGCGTCGAGCGCGACGAAAAGGGCCGGCTGAAGTCACTCGAGCCGCTGTGCGGCGACGCGAACCGCCAGGAATCCCTGATGTACATCGAGCTCGACCGGGCCGACGCGCGCATTCGGCGCGAGCTGGCGACCGATCTCAAGGCGGTACTTGAAGACGTCCGTGCTTCCGTCCGCGACTGGCGCGCGCTCCAGGAGCGGATGCGTCAGGATGCCGACCAGATCGAGGATGCCGAAGGCTCAGCCTTGCTCGAGTGGTTTGCCGACGGCGCGATGACCCTGCTCGGCTATCAGGTGGAACGGCCCGGCCGGCAACCCTCGGACGCGCTCGGCCTGTTCAGCATTCCCGGCGCTCCGACGGACGACGGTGGCTGCATCGGCGCGATGCGCTACTTCGAGCAAGGCGGCGAAGTGCCGCTGATGGCCAAGGCCGAGCGCAAGTCGACGGTCCACCGCCGCGTCCCGCTCGATCTGGTCGTCGTCCCGCTGCGCGAAAATGGCGCAATCACCGGCATAGGAGTCCACGCCGGGCTGTGGACCAGCCAGGCCCTGATCCTTCCGGCCGAGGAAGTTCCGGTCCTTCGCCGCCGCCTGAAACAACTAGATGACTATTTCGGCTTCGACCCCAAGGGTCATAGCGGCAAAGCGCTTCGTCATGCCGTTGCCTCGCTCCCCCGCGACCTGCTGATCAACCTCAGCTTCGATTCGGTGCGCGAGCTGGTTGCGAAGGCCATGTCGCTTGCCGATCGGCCACGGCCAGCGCTGCTCCAGGTGCGAAGCATCCTCAAGGGCCATTTGTTCACCTTCGTCTGGCTTCCGCGCGACGACCTCACCACGCAGCGCCGGCGCGACATCGGAGCAATGCTCGAGGACATGGCGAACCGCGAGATCACCAACTGGTCGGTCGAGCTCGGCGAGGGTGATCTCGCCCTCATTCGCTATACCCAATACAGCGACCCGGATGCACGGCTGCCCGATGTCAAGGCGCTCGACCGACGCCTGAACGCAATGGTCCGCGGCTGGACGCCGGGAGTTGAGGAAGCACTGATCGAGCGGGTTGGTCCCGGCCGCGCGACCCGACTAACGCTCGGTTACGCCGGAGGCTTTCCCGAAAGCTACCGCTGGCGCACTGGCCACGACGAAGCGGCAGAGGACATCCTTCGGCTGAAGAATCTGCGCACGACCGATGAACGGGCCGTGCGATTGTTTCGCAACAGCGACGACGCGCCGGGGCAGTTGCACCTCAAGACCTACCGCCGCGGCGATCTGATCCCCTTGTCAGAGGCGGTCCCGGTTCTCGAGAATTTCGGCTTCCGAGTGCTCGAGGAAGTGCCGCACAAACTTGGCGACGGAGTGCTCGGCTACATCCACGATTTTCGCCTCGAGCTGCCGCCAGAGGGCAGGGTCGACGATATCCTCGAACGGTCGGAGACGATCGAGCGCGCGATCGCCTGCGTCCTTTCGGGAGCGGCCGAGGATGATGAATTCAACCAGCTGGTCCTGTTCGCCGGCCTCGACACCGAGCCGGTCGTCTGGCTTCGCTCCTGGTTCCGTTACCTGCGCCAGACCGGGAGCAGCTTCGGGCTGGTCACCGTTGTCGACGCCCTTCGCCGGGCGCCCAAGGCAACCAAGGCGCTGGTCGGCCTGTTCACCGCGCTCCACGATCCCGCCGCCGGCCGCCGTCGGCCGCGCGAGGTCGATCGGCTGCGCGGAGAGTTCGACGATGCCCTGCGCGACGTGCGCTCGATCGACGACGACCGAATCCTTCGCAAGCTCCGCGCGGTGGTCGAGGCGATCGTCCGAACCAATGCCTTTTCGCCCGCCGCCGACGAAGCGCTCGCCTTCAAGATCGATTCCAGCATGGTTCCGGGATTGCCCGCGCCCATCCCCTGGCGGGAAATCTGGGTCTATTCGCCCCGGGTCGAGGGAATCCACCTGCGCGGCGGGCCGGTCGCCCGCGGCGGCCTGCGCTGGTCCGACCGGCGCGACGATTTTAGAACCGAGATCCTCGGCCTGATGAAGGCGCAGCTGGTCAAGAATGCGGTCATCGTCCCGACCGGAGCCAAGGGCGGATTCTATCCCAAGCAGCTGCCGCCGGCGAATTACCGCGACGCCTGGCTGGCCGAAGGCACCGAAAGCTATCGGATATTCATTCGCTCCCTGCTGTCGATCACCGACAATATAGTCGACGACAAAGTGATCCACCCGGAAAAAGTCGTCATCCATGACGGCGAGGACCCCTATTTCGTCGTTGCAGCCGACAAGGGCACCGCGACCTTCTCCGACGTCGCCAATGCCATCGCGCTGGAGCGCGGCTTCTGGCTTGGCGATGCCTTCGCCAGCGGCGGGTCTAACGGATACGATCACAAGGCGATGGGGATCACTGCCCGCGGCGGGTGGATTTCCGTGCAGCGCCACTTCCTCGAGATGGGAATCGACGTCCAGAGCGACCCGGTCACGGTCGCCGGCTGCGGCGACATGTCCGGCGATGTGTTCGGCAACGGCATGCTCCTGTCGAAGGCGATCAAGCTGGTCGCGGCCTTCGACCACCGCCACATCTTCATCGACCCCGATCCCGATCCGGCCAAAAGCTGGACGGAGCGCCAGCGGCTGTTCGATCTGCCGCGGTCGACCTGGGACGATTACGACCGCAAGTTGCTTTCAAAAGGCGGAGGAATCTTTCCCCGAACCCAGAAATCGATCGCTCTGTCGAAGGAGGCCCGTGAAGCGCTCGGCATCGAGACGGAAACCGTCGACCCGGCGAGCCTGATCAACGCGATTCTGAAAAGCCCGGTCGATCTTTTGTGGTTCGGCGGCATCGGCACATACATAAAGGCATCGACCCAGTCCCACGCCGATGTCGGCGACCCGGCCAACGATATGCTTAGAGCAGACGGAGCCGATTTGCGCGCCAAGGTGATCGGCGAGGGCGCGAACCTGGCGATCACTCAGGCGGGGCGGATCGAATTTGCCGAAGCCGGGGGCCGGATCAACACGGACTTCATCGACAATAGCGCGGGCGTCGACTGCTCCGACAATGAGGTCAATATCAAGATCCCGCTCAACCGGGAGATGAATGAAGGGCGCCTGAGCCTGCCCAAACGCAATGCCCTGCTCGCCAGGATGACCGAGGAGGTCGCCGAGCTGGTGCTTGAGAACAACCGCCTGCAGAGCCTTGCTTTGTCGATTGCCGAGGGCGGCGGGCCTCGGGCATTGCCAAGTCATGTCCGGACCATCGAGCTGCTCGAGGCTTCCGGACGGCTCGACCGCAAGGTCGAAGGACTGGCCGAGAGCGAAGAACTGCTCCGGCGCGTTCAGCAAAACCGCGGCCTGACCCGGCCGGAACTGGCTGTTCTACTGTCGATGTCCAAGCTGGCGCTTCAGGACTCGGCTGAAAAGCTCGCGCTCGCCGATGAGAAGATGCTTGAGCCGCAGCTATTCGCCGCCTTCCCCAAGCCGATGCGCCGGGCTCATGCCGAGGCGATTCGCGCCCACCGGCTTCGCCACCAGATCCTTGCGACCAAGGTCGCCAACCGGATCGTCAACCGGCTCGGGCCGAGCGTCGCGCTCGACATGACGGAAGAGGAAGGCGCATCGCTGAGACAGGTGATCACGGCCTTCGTCGTCGTCGAGCAGCTGCTCGACCTCGACAAGCTTTGGGCCGGGATCGAGTCGGCGTCGCTGCCCGAGGCGGTCCGGATCGAATTGCTTTCGATCGCCGCCCAGAGCGTTCGCGCGCATTTGTCGGACCTGCTTCGCGCGATGGGCAGCGAATCGAGCATCGGTAGCTTGTGCAAGCTGCTCGAGCCCGGTGTTCGCAAGATCGCGGCGGCGGCGACCAAGCTCATCCGAGCTGAAGTTCGCAACGAGGCGGCGGTGCGCCGCGACCGATTGATTGCCTTGGGGGCGAGTGAAGAAGTGGTTCGCGGACTCGTCCGACTGTTCGAGCTCGACGGCATTTTCGGCCTTGCCGCCCTCGCCGCCCGACGCAAGGTCGACGGCCTGGCCCTGACCCGAGCTTACACCAAGCTTGGCGAGGTGCTCGGACTCGACTGGGCGCAGCAGCAGGTTGCCCGCTTCGTGCCGGCCGACCAGTGGGAAAGATTGCTTACCGCCGGCCTCGCCCGCGATTTCGAGCAACTGAGGATCGATTTCCTGTCGCGAGTGCGGGGAAGGGAGCCAAACGAGGCCGTGGAGCAGTGGGCCGAGTCGCAGGAGCAGCGGATCGAACAGTTCCGCAAACTGATCGATCGGGCGCGGGCGTCAGGAAACGTCTCGGCGCCGATGCTCGCGCAGATTGCCAGCCAGGCGCGAATCCTGCTCGCGCGATAAGGCGAGCCGGAGCAGCCACTGGCGCAGCGCCGAGGTCAGGCTGGGCAGCGGGCGCGAATCGAGCCGGGCCAGATCCACTTCCGCGATCAGCGCGTTGAGCGGCTTTCCCAATTCCTCTGCCGCGCGCTCCAGTTCGCTCCAGAAGGCAGGCTCAAGGCTGATCGACGTTTCGTGCCCGGCGATCGTGACCGACCGCTTGACCGGGCGCCGGTAATCCATGCCGCCGGCCATCAGTACATATGCTGGCCGCCATTGACCGACATGGTCGACCCGGTGACGAAGCCGGCATTCTCGTCGACCAGGAAGGCGACCGCGCGGGCGATCTCGTCGGCGCGGCCCAGGCGGCCGACCGGGATCCGGGCGACGATCTTGGCAAGCACATCTTGCGGCACGGCAGCGACCATGTCGGTGTCGATGTAGCCGGGCGCGATCGCGTTGACGGTGATCCCGCTTCGCGCGCCTTCCTGGGCGAGCGCCTTGGTGAAGCCGTGGATTCCCGATTTCGCAGCGGCATAATTGACCTGGCCATATTGTCCGGCCTGGCCGTTGATCGAGCCGATGTTGACGATCCGGCCGAAGCCTCGCCCGGTCATTCCTTCCCACACAGCCTTGGCCATGTTGAAACAGCCGCCAAGATTGGTGTCGATCACCTCCTGCCACTTGGCATGGTCCATGCGCTTCATCGTCGAATCGCGGGTGATTCCGGCATTGTTGACCAGAACGTCGACCGGCCCCAGCTCGCTTTCGACCCGGCCAACGCCGTCGAGACAGGCTTCGAAGTCGGACACGTCCCATTTGAAGGCGGCGATTCCGGTGCGGTCGGTGAACTGGCGCGCGCGCTCATCATTGCCCGCATAATTGGCGGCGACCTTCATCCCCATTTGCGAAAGGGCGACGCTGATCGCTTCGCCAATGCCGCGGGTGCCGCCGGTGACGATTGCCACTCGAGCCATGGATTCCTCCTGTTGTCTATGAACCCGCTTATTCGCCGTCCACCCACCCGGCAAGTTCGCGCCGGACGAGAGCGGTTATCATGTCCATTCCTTCGGACGACTCGTTGAGACAGTCGAGCAGGCCGAACCGCTCGCCGCCTGCCGCGAGAAACGTCTCTCGGCCGCGAATGCCGAGCTCCTCGATGGTTTCGATGCAGTCGGCGGCAAAGCCGGGCGCGGCAATGGCGATGCGGGTCACGCCCTGGCCGGCATATCCCGCGAGCACATTTTCGGTCGCCGGCTCGAGCCAGCGGGCGCGGCCGAAACGCGACTGGAAAGCAATATCCGTCTGCAGGTCGAACCGCTCGCCGAGAAGCCGCGCCGTCTTCTGGCAATGGCAATGATAGGGATCGCCAAGCTCGAGCGTTCGCTGCGGCATTCCGTGGAAGCTGAGCAGCAATCGCTGCGGCTCGAAGTCTAGGCTGGCCAGTTGCCGGCCGATGCTCGCGGCGAGCGCATCGATGTAATGGCTGTCGTCGTGATATGCGGGGAGCGTTCTAAGCGCAGGCTGCCAGCGCAAGGTCGCCAGAATTGCGAACAGCGCATCGTTAGCGCTCGCCGTCGTTGCCGCGCAATATTGCGGATAGAGCGGCGCAGCGAGGATCCGAGTGCATCCTTCCGCGATCAACCGGTCGAGCGCTGGTTTCAACCCCGGATTGCCGTAGCGCATCGCGTGTTCGACGGCAATCGATGGGCCGAGCCGATCCTGCAATGCCTGCGCCTGGCGGCGAGTGATTGCGGCGAGCGGCGAGCCTTCCTCGGTCCACACCTGTCGATAGGCATGCGCCGACTTGCGCGGGCGGGTGCGCAGGGCGATCCCGTGAAGGATGGGCAGCCAGGCGAGGCGCGGAAGCTCAATGACTCGTCGGTCGCTGAGAAACTCGGCGAGATAGCGCCGAACCGCCGGCGCCTCGGGAGCGTCCGGCGTGCCGAGATTGATCAGCAGGACACCGATGCGCTCGGGCGGAACGGGCGGGTGGCCGTCAGGAGTCATTGCTCGCCCATCGGAGCGAACGGCAGCGAGCGCAAGCGCCGGCCGGTGCCGGCGTGTATTGCGTTGGCCACCGCTGCCGCAATCGGCACCGAGCCGAGACCGCTTACTCCGCCGGGGTCTTCATCGCTGGCAACCAGTTCGATCTGGATTTGCGGCGTTCCGGCGAGCCTCGGAAGCCCGGTCTCGGCGAAAGGCTGGGCGAGCGGCATTCCAGCCCGCCATTGGGGAGCGGCGGCGACCGTCTGGCCCAAGCCCCACAACAGGCCGCCTTCGATCTGCTGGCGGACAATTTGCGGATTGGCGATCCGCCCGCAATCGACGACCGCGACAAGGCGGTGGACCGCGATCCGCTGGTCGGCGGCGATGGTCGCGTTGGCGACGAGCCCGATATGCGATCCGAAGGCCGAGCAGGCGGCCAGGCCGAGCGTGCTTCCCGGTCCTCCGCCGTCCCAGCCGCCGAGCGCGGCTGCTTGGGAGATGCACCGCGCGAGGCGAAGATTCCGGCCGAGCAGCGCCATTCGAAAGGCGAGCGGCTCGCCGCCGGTTGCGCGCGCCAGCTCGTCGACGAAGCTTTCGGTGGCGAAGGCGAGCGCGCTTTCGGGATAGCCGCGCATGTAGCCCGTGGCGAAGGAAAGCGAGACTGGCACGGCGTCGACCTGCACATTGGGAATGGCGTAAGGTGGTATCGCTCCGGTCAAGGCCGAATCTCGGATGCCACCCGGCCGCTCGGCGCCGGTCAGTCGGGCCAGCGTCTCACCCAGACCATCCGCCGTCGCGACCCGCATCCGCCAGGCCGCGAGGCCCGGAGATCCGGGAACCGCGAACAACCGCGCCAGGGCCGGCGGGGCGACCGCATCGACATTTTGGCCGGCACGCTGCGCGAAAGTGAGCTGCACCGGCCGCCTCTCGGTCCGTGCCAGCTCGACCGCAATCGGGATCGCGCTGGCCTCGACCGCACGCCCGCTGGGATCGCCTGATGGCATCGGATAGAATGTGACGTCGGCGATGGTCAGCCCGGCCGCGTCGGCTGCCGCCTGGCGAGCAAGCTCCGGCGCCTGGCTCGACGCCCATATTTCGAGACGGCCGGCCCGGAAGCGCGCCGTCGCCGACAAAGGCTCAAGCGCGAGATGGCGCGCTGGAGCAATCGAATAATCAGCAGTCAGGGCAGTGCCGCCGGCCACCGCCGCCGAATAATCGCCGCGACGGAATGTGGCGCGCGCCTCGCCGCCGTCCATGGCCGCCTCGAGCGACAGGCGAAAATCCTCCGCGCCCTGCCCAGGGCGACCGCTAAACCGTGGCTGGGCCGCATCGAGACCGCGCTTCGCCGTCCAGCTGTCGCCAGCAATTACGGCGATCCAGCCGCGCCGGGCAATGACTTTTCGAACGCCCGGAACACGCTCCGCCGCCTGGCGAGAAAAGCCGGTTAGCCGACCGCCCGGCGGTACGAGCCGCGCCGCTGCGAAAACCAGGTCTGGAAGCCGGATGTCGGCGGCGAAGCGAAAGCTGCCGTCGCTCTTGGGCGGCAGGTCCAGGCGCGGAAGCGGCTGTCCCGCCAGCGGCCGCTGGCCCGGCCCGCGCAGGGGTGGACTGCGCGGCGGCGTTCGCCCGGCGGCATCCTCGGCGACCTGGCCCAAGCCAAGGCGTCGTCCGCCATGGACAACAAAGCCGTCCGCGGTGTCGCATTCCGCCGGGTCGACGCCCCACAGATCGGCCGCGGCTGCAACCAGCATCGCCCTTGCAGCTGCACCGGCCTGGCGAAACGGCATCTCGAAGGCCCGCATCGAGGTAGAGCCGGCCGTCAGCCGAAGCATCCCGCCGCTGCGCAGTCGGTGGCGGCGGAGCGGGCCGAAGCCTTCGAGCCAGCCCTCATCCGACGCCAGCGGATTGGAATGGCCGCTGGCAAGGGGGACCGGTTCGACTCCGACCAACTCCCACGCCGCGCCGAGCTCGTCGGCGATGAGCTGCGGCAGCGTCGTCCATATGCCCTGCCCGGTTTCGACCTGCGGAACGGCCACGGTCACACGGCTGTCGGGGCCGATCTTCAGATAATGGCCGAACATGTGCTGGCCTGGCCTTCCGGTCGCCGACGAGCGCGGCCAGGCAAGGAAGGCGACGACCAGGCCAATGCCTGCGCCGCCGCCGATCAGCAGCGTTCGCCGATCAATCGCTGGCAGGGCCGGCTTCAACTGCCGTGCTGGGACCGCAGCGCAACCTTGTCGATCTTGCCGGTGCCAAGGCGCGGAAGCGGGTCGGGCGAGAATATGAACCGCTCGGGGATCTTGTACGCGGCGATCTTGCCACCGAGGAATTCGCGCAATGCTGTCTCGTCGAGGTTGCTGTCTTCATGCGTGTGAACGACGGCCACCGGCACTTCGCCGAGCCGGTCGTCCGCGATTCCGAACACCGATGCTTCCGCAACTTTCGGACAGGCGTAAATCGCCGCCTCGACCTCCTGGCTGGAAATGTTCTCGCCGCCGCGGATGATGATGTCCTTCTTTCGGTCGACGATGAACAGATATTCGTCCTCGTCGAGATAGCCAATGTCGCCGGTGCGAAAATATCCGTCGTCAGTGAAAGCGGAGGCCGTTGATTCAGGCGAGCGCCAATAACCCTTGATGTTCGCGGCCGAACGAATGGCGACTTCCCCGCGCTCATTTGCCGGCAGACGCTCGCCGTCGTCTCCGAGGATGGCGATCTCGACATAAGGCCGCTGCGGCCGGCCGGTGGAGGCCGGCTTGTCGGCATAATTGGTCCAGAAATTGCCGCAACCGACCGCGTTGGTCTCGGTCAGTCCGTAGCCGAGCGCCGGCTGCGAATTGGGAAATTCCTGCTGCAGCCGCTCGACATGAGCAACCGGGCGCGGACTGCCCCCGGCCGCGATGTCGGTCAGCGACGACAGATCGTATTTTTCGCGGTCCGGGTGGTTCATCAGCTCGAGGCTCATGGTCGGAACGCCGACGAAGTAGCTGATCTTTTCCTTTTCGATCAGGCGCAGCGCCTCGCCCGCATCCCATTTGCGCATCATCACCATGGTTCGGCCGATGACGAAGCTGTTGAGCATCACCGGGACTTCGCCGGTGACGTGGAACAGGGGGACGTTGATCAGGGTGCGGGGCGGGTTGGCCGGAGCGCGCCCTTCCTGAGTAAGCAATCCGAGCAGGACCATGAGGCCGGTCGCATAGGCATAGACTCCCGTGGTGACCGCTCGATGGGTCGACAGGGCGCCCTTGGCTTCGCCGGTTGAGCCGGAGGTGAAGAGGATTGTAGCGTCATCCTCGGGCCCGACCTCGGGGAGAGCGACTTCGCTGCCGCCATCGGCAAGCAACGGCTGCAAAGCCTCGCCAAGCGGCTGATCGACCTCAAGCGTCACCAGTTCGAAATCGCCGCCGGCCTGCTCGATACGGTGAGCCCTCGGTGGATCGGCAATTACCAGCTTCGGCTCTGCCAGGTTCAGCGCGTGGCTCAGCTCGTCGGCGAGCCACCAGCCATTGACCAGGACGGCCACCCCGCCCGCCTTGAGGATCGCCATATAAGCGACGATCCACGATGGGCAGTTGCGCATGGCAATGCCGATCCGGTCGCCCTTGCCGATGCCACGCGCCACCAGGCCGTGCGCGAGCTGTTCGGAAATGCGGTCGAGATCGGCAAAGGTCAGTCGCTCGTCGCCGGCGACGACCCCTTCGTTCTGGCCGTTGAGCGCGCAGAAGGTGCGGAACAGCATCGTCAGTGTCGGCGGGAAATTGGCGACGATCGCTCGTCCGTCGGGGTCGCGCGCAATTATGATTCGTCCGCCTTCACCGGTCACTCGGCCGAGCATCTCATCGAAGCGACGGTCGAGTTCACTTGGCATGTTCGTTCGCTCCTTTGCCTTTCACTGCTCCCACCTTATGAGGCCCTGATCTTCAACGGGGAAGCCCTTGGCACGCAATACAGCCACCGATGCAATGGTCTGGAACGACCTCGGGCTTGATCCGGTCGCGCTCGACATCGGGTTTTTCGAGCTGCGCTGGTACAGCCTCGCTTACCTCGCCGGCATTTTCATCGGCTATTGGTATGTGCTTCGGCTGCTTCGCGAGCCCGGCGCGCCGATGGCCAAGCGCCATGCCGAGGACCTCGTCTTCTTCGCCGCGCTCGGCGTCATTTTCGGTGGCCGTCTCGGCTATGTTTTGTTCTACAACCTTGGCCATTACCTCGAAAATCCGATCGATATCTTCAAGCTGTGGGACGGTGGCATGTCCTTCCATGGCGGCGTGATCGGCACCACCCTTGGCATCCTCTACCTTTCATGGAAGCACCAGCTGTCTTGGTTGCGAGTGCATGACTATGTCGCCTGCTGCGTGCCATTCGGCCTGTTTTTCGGCCGTCTCGCCAATTTCGTGAACCATGAGCTTTGGGGAGCGGAAACGAATGTGCCTTGGGCGGTGCGATTTCCCGAGGTCATCGCCGGGCAATGGGTGGACGGGCCGCCGCGCCACCCGAGCCAGCTTTACGAAGCGGGGCTCGAGGGGCTGGTGCTGTTCGCCATCCTGTGGTGGATGTTCTGGAAGACGCAGGCGCGCTTCGAGCCGGGCAAGCTCGTGGGTGCCTTCCTGTTCTTCTACGGCCTGTTCCGCTTCCTCGTCGAATTCGTCCGCGAGCCCGATGCGCATTTGACCGAATTCGCCCAGGCGACCGGGCTCCACATGGGCCAATGGCTGTCGCTGCCGATGATCCTCGGCGGCGCCTGGCTGATGTGGACCGCCAGGCAGCGCCGGGTGCGCGCCGAGGCGGCGCCGGCCGCTTGACCCCGCTGGAGCGGGCGCTTCGGGAGAGGGTCCTTGCCGAGGGCCCTATCAGCATCGAAGCCTATATGCAGGCCTGCAACGCCTATTATTATGCGACCCGTGACCCGCTCGGACCCGAAGGCGACTTCATCACCGCGCCCGAGATAAGCCAGATGTTCGGTGAGCTTGTCGGCGCGGCGCTCGCCGATTGCTGGTGGCGAGCGGGCAGCCCAAGCGAGATGCTCTACGTCGAGCTTGGCCCCGGCCGCGGCACCTTGGCGGCCGACGCTCTACGGGCGATGGGCCGGGCGGGGCTCGAGCCGGCGGTCCATTTCGTAGAGACCAGCCCGGTCCTGCGGCGTGAGCAGTCGGGCAAAGTCGCGCATGCGACTTGGCACGAAAGGCTTGCCGGGGTTCCCAATGCGCCGCTGCTGGTCGTCGCCAACGAATTTCTCGACGCGCTTCCGGTGCGGCAGTTCATCGGCGGCATGGAGCGGCGGGTCGACGTCGTCGCCGGCGGCCTCGCCTTCGACCGCGACGGCGAGATCATCGAGGATTCGCCGGCCCGTGACGCGATCGTAACTGAGCTTGGCAAACGGCTGGCGCGGGATGGGGGCGTCGCAATACTTATCGATTACGGTCATGCGGCGAGCGCGCCCGGCGAGACACTGCAGGCGGTGCGCGGACACAAGTTTGCTCACGTGTTGGAACGACCGGGCGAACAGGACCTTACCGCCCATGTCGATTTTGCCGCGGTTGCGAAGGCGGCCGAGGAGGCCGGGGCTTTGGTCACTTCGCTCGTCACCCAGGGCGAATGGCTGGAGCGGCTCGGCATCGCTGCCCGCGCCGACGCACTCGCCAGGGCGCAGCCTGAACGCGCCGAAGAGGTGAAGACGGCGCTCCGCCGATTGTGCGATGACCGTGAGATGGGGACTCTGTTCAAAGCGATTGCGATCCATGCGCCGGACTGGCCCACACCGGCGGGTTTCGAATGAGCCCCATTACCTATCGCGACGCAACGGCAGGCGATGCGGCGATGGTTGCCGACCTGTTCGCGAGGACTTTCGTCGAGACCTTCGGTCATCTGTACAGCGAAGAGGATCTCGGCACTTTCCTCGCCGGCGTGACGGCGGAGGCCTATGCCGCGGAAATCGCGGACCCGGCGTTCGAGATCAGGCTTGCCTTCGCCCAAGGCGACGCGGTCGCCTTCGCCAAGCTGGGTCCCCCTTCATTGCCCGAAGAGCCGCCACCCAATACGCTCGAGCTTTGGCAAATATATGTCCTGGGTTCCTGGCAGGGCAACGGCATCGGCCCGGCTCTATTTGACTGGGCTGCGGGTCGGGCCCGAGGACGTGGGGCCGAACATCTTCAACTGACGGTCTATGTCGAGAATTACCGCGCCAAAACATTTTATGAGCGGCGTGGCTTCGTCCCAACCGGGCGCTACGCATTCATGGTCGGTAATCATGCCGACGAAGACATCATCATGCGATGCGTGCTGTGAAGGGCGTCGAAATCGTCCGCGCGGCCAACCTCGGCGTTCCTCACGGCTTCCTCGGTCGCCGCGGCGGCGTTTCCGAAGGAGCGATGTGGGGCCTGAACACGGGCTATGGCAGCGGCGACGACCCGCATCGGATTGCCGAGAACCGCCGCCGGGCGATCGCGGCGGTGCTCGACGGCGCGGACCTCGCCACCGTTTACCAGGTGCATGGTTCTGACTGCATCATCGTCGAACGAACAGGGGCGCAGGACGATCGCCCGCGCGCCGATGCAATGGTCACCGACCGGCCAGGCCTGCTGCTCGGAATTCTGACCGCCGATTGCGCGCCGGTTCTGCTTGCCGATGAGATTGCTGGAGTAGTCGGCGCCGCCCATGCCGGCTGGCGCGGGGCTCTCGCCGGGGTGACCGATTCGACGATCGCCGCAATGGAGCAGCTCGGCGCCCGGCGCGAGCGAATCGCCGCCGCCGTCGGCCCGTGCATCGCCCAGCCGTCATACGAGGTCGACGAGGCGTTCCGCGACCGCTTCGTCGAAGCCGACCGGGACAATTCGAGATTCTTCGAGGACCGGGCTTCGGGGCGTCCGCAATTCGACCTGGCAGGCTATGCGCGCCATCGGTTGCTTACCGCCGGCGTCACCGAGGTCGCGACGTTGCGCCTCGACACCTATTGCGAAGACGACCGCTTCTTCAGCTACCGCCGCTCGACCCATCGCGGCGAGCCGAGCTACGGCCGCCAGATCTCGCTGATCGGACTGCCCGGGTAGCGAACCTTTAGCGGTCGCCCTTGTCGCCCTCTCCGCGCTTCGGCTTGGTGCTCGACTTGCGCTTCTGGTCCTGGGCGAGGCTTCGGCCGACGTCGTCGCTTTCCTTGAAGCGGCCCTCTTCATCCCGGCGGACGAAACGCTTGTCGGTTCCGGTGTCGATCAGTTCACGAGGCATGAACATTCTCCTTCGCCGGTCAGAACCCGACGGCGGGCACGAAGTTGCGCGGCCCGGCGCAATTTCCGCCCACCCGGTCAGTGGCAAGCCCTTATCCAGGCTATGATGGCTCGCCTGGTCCGCGCTGGCGCCGGCGACCGAGCCATGCGCCAAGCAAGGCCGCGAGCAACCACACCGGCGTCGCAATCGCCGCCAGAATTAAGCCAACGTAAAAACCGAAGCGGCCGCTCTCGCTTGCGAGGTCGAAGATCGGCCTGTCGAAAACGATCGAATCCTTCACCGACAGGGCGAACCACGCAAGCAGCGGCAGGCTCGCGGCGATGACGATGGTTGCGATGCGTTGCCACGCGCGCGGGCTCGCCGTGCCGAGATAGGCGATCAGCATTCCAAGCAGCAGGTACCCGACAACAAGAGCCAGAAAAGCCATGCCGGACATGATAAGCGATGCCGCAGCCATCCGCTACGGGTCGCGATGCCAATGAGGCTGGCCCGCTTGCCGACTGTCTGGCATCAGGGCGCAGGGGGGAGTGAATGGCCGCACGCTTGGGGCTTTGGGGCGGGCTTGCCGCATTCGTGATCATGCTGGCACTGCCGGCTCCGGGCGACATGCCCCTCGCCGCCTGGCGGACCACCGCGCTGGTCGTGCTGATGGCGACCTGGTGGATGACCCAGGCGCTGCCCCTAACCGCCACCGCTTTAATGCCTTTTCTTGCCTTTCCGCTGCTTGGAGTGATGGGCGCAAGCGAGACCGCGGCGACCTATTATTCGCCGATCCTGTTCCTCGTGCTGGGCGGCGCGATCATCGCTCTTGCGATCGAGCGAACCGGACTTCACCGGCGGCTGGCGCTGGCGATCGTCAGCCGCGGCGGCGCCACTCCGGGAGCGATGCTGCTCGCCTTCATGGCGGCGACCGCCATCCTGTCGATGATCGTGTCGAATACTGCGACGACGCTCATCATGATGCCGATCGCTATCGCCGTTCTCCGCGCGGCGTCAATCGCCGACGAGGAAACCGACGGCTTTGCCGGAGCGCTGGTCATGGGCATCGCCTTCTCCGCCTCGATCGGCGGGCTCGGCACCCTGGTCGGCTCGCCGACCAACGCCATCGCCGCAGGGATCATCAAGCGGCTGACCGGCGCCGAGATCAACTTCCTCACCTGGGCCAGTTACGGCCTGCCGCTGGTCGCAGCCACCATCCCGCTCGCCTGGCTGATCCTGCGCAAGGTCCAGCATGTCTCGCCGCACGATTTCGACGCGGTTGCAGCCCGCGCCGGAATAGGCGCCGCAGGTCCCTGGTCGATTGCCGAACGCCGGCTGGTGCCTTTGGTCATCGCGGTCGTAGCCGCCTGGATGCTGGCGCCGCTGGCCGCCCCTTATCTGCCGGGCGATGCGCTGACCGACGGAACCATCGCCATCGCCGGCGCGATGTTGCTGTTCATCATCCCGGACGGAACGGGGCGGCCGATGCTCGTCTGGAAGGAGGCCGACCGGGCGCCGTGGGGCGTGATCATGATGTTCGGCGGCGGGCTCGCGCTCGCTTCGGGGATCAGCGCGTCGGGCCTTGCGGCATGGGTCGGGACCGCGCTCGAGCCGATCGGCGGAGTCCATCCAGTCGTCATCGCGCTAATTCTCGTCGCCATGGTCATCCTCGTCACCGAATTCGCGTCCAACGTCGCCTCGGCGAGCTCTGCCATGCCGGTGGTCGCCGGCCTCATCCTGGCGACGGGCGCCGACCCGGTGCTACTGGCGATGCCGGCGGCGATCGCCGCCAGCTGGGCCTTCATGCTGCCGTCCGGCACCGGACCGAACGCCATCGCCTGGGCAACCGGCCACATCGCCTTACCGAGGCTTCTCAAGGCCGGGCTCATCATGAACCTGCTTGCGCCGCCGCTGATCGTCGGGATTGTCTGGATGATTCACGCCTTGTTGGGCTAGGGGGCGGCAATGCCCAGCTCCAACGACCGCCCGCACCGCCGCCCCAAGCCCTCGCCGACCAGCATCGGCAACCACAAATTGAAGCCCTCGACTCTGATGATGGGTTACGGCTTCGACCCCACGCTTAGCGAAGGCTCATTGAAGCCGCCGGTGTTCCTCACCTCGACCTTCGTGTTCGAGAATGCCGCCGCCGGAAAGCGCTTCTTCGAAGGGGTCACCGGCAAGCGCCCGGGCGGCGCCGAGGGGCTGGTCTATTCGCGCTTCAACGGCCCCAACCAGGAAATCCTCGAGGACCGCCTCAGCGTCTGGGAGGAAGCGGACGACGCGCTTGCCTTCTCGAGCGGCATGTCGGCCATCGCGACACTGCTGATGACGTTCGTCCAGCCGGGCGATGTCGTCGTCCATTCCGGGCCGCTCTATGCGGCGACCGAAACCTTGATCGCCAAGATCCTCGGCCGCTTCGGAGTGTCGTGGCTCGATTTCCCGGCCGGAGCGACCCGCGAGGAGATCGAAGCGGTGATCGCCGAAGCCCGGAGCCGCGGGCGCGTGTCTCTGATCTACCTCGAAAGCCCGGCCAACCCGACCAATGTGCTGGTCGACGTCGAGGCGGTGGCCGCCGCCCGCAACGCCGCCTTCGCGGAAGGGGAACGCCCGCCGATCGCCATCGACAACACCTTCCTCGGACCCCTTTGG
>DATLGC010000140.1:0-17193 GCA_035540655.1 Sphingomicrobium sp.
GCGCGGTGCGCCAGCCCGCGCGTCCAGGCGAAGATGGAGGCCGTCGAGTTCGTCGAGGTCTCCTTGCCCTGCTGGTGCAGGCGGTAGTGGCGCGTCACCGTGCCGTGCGCGGCTTCCGCCTCGACCGTCCGGCCGTCGGGCGTCATCAGCACGGAGGTCATCAGGCCGAGCGAGCCGAAGCCCTGCGCCACCGTATCCGACTGCACGTCGCCGTCGTAATTCTTGCAGGCCCATACGAACTTGCCGCTCCACTTCAATGCGGAGGCGACCAGGTCGTCGATCAGGCGGTGCTGATATTCGATCCCCGCTTCGTCGAATTGAGCCTTGAATTCGCTCTCGAAAATCTCCTGGAAGATGTCCTTGAACGTGCCGTCATAGGCCTTGAGGATGGTGTTCTTGGTCGACAGATAGACCGGCCACCCGCGGTCGAGGCCGTAGTTCATGCAGGCGCGGGCGAAATCGCGGATCGAATCGTCGAGATTGTACATGCCCATGGCGACGCCCGAGGATGGGAAGTCGAACACCTCATGCTCGATGGTCTCGCCGTCCTCGCCTTGCCAGCGGATGGTGAGCTTGCCGGGCCCCGGCACCCGGAAGTCGGTTGCGCGATACTGGTCGCCAAAGGCGTGGCGGCCGACGACGATCGGGTCGGTCCAGCCGGGTATGATCCGCGGCACGTTGGCGATGACGATCGGTTCGCGGAAGACGACTCCGCCGAGGATGTTGCGGATGGTGCCGTTGGGCGACTTCCACATCTTCCTGAGGCCGAATTCCTCGACCCGCGCCTCGTCGGGGGTGATGGTCGCGCATTTGACGCCGACGCCATATTTCTTGATCGCTTCGGCGGCTTCGACGGTGATGCGGTCTTCGGTCTCGTCGCGCTTCTCGATTCCGAGGTCGTAATAGACGAGGTCGACGTCGAGATAGGGCAGGATCAGCCGCTCGCGGATCCACTGCCAAATGATGCGGGTCATCTCGTCGCCGTCGAGCTCGACGAGCGGGGTCTTCACCTTGATCTTGGCCATTCGCATTCCCGGTTTTTCGAGGAGTTCGGCCGCGCCTTAAGCGGCGTGCCGCTCGCAGGCAACCGCGGTTGTGCCGCTCATCCGGCACCACTAAGGGAAAGCAATGCCCTCGCTCGACAAGCCCGATGCTCCAGTCACTACCACCGTCAAATGGCGTTTCCCGTCAATCCATCCCGAGGGGCGCAAGTTCGTCCTGATCGCCGCGGCCGTCGCCTTGTTCACCCACTGGCTGATCAGCGACTTCCTCGGCTGGCTGCTGATCGGCGTCGCCATCTGGGTTGCGGCATTCTTCCGCGATCCGATCCGGACGACCCCCCAGGATGCGAAGCTGATCGTCGCTCCGGCCGACGGGCTCGTGACGATGATTGCGCAGGTGCCGCCGCCGCCGGAGCTGCAGGGTCCAGACATGCTGGACGAGGGTATCTATACCCGGGTTTCCATCTTCATGAGCGTGTTCGACGTGCACATCAATCGCGCGCCAATTGGCGGGCGGGTGCGGCGCATCGCCTACGTCCCGGGCAAGTTCCTCAACGCCGACCTCGACAAGGCGAGCGAGGACAATGAGCGGCAGCATTTCCTGGTGGAAAGCGCCGACGGGCTCAAGATCGGGTTCACCCAGATCGCCGGGCTGGTCGCGCGCCGGATCCTGTCTTTTGTCAGCGAAGGCGATGTCGTCACCGTCGGCGAGCGGGTTGGCCTGATCCGCTTCGGAAGCCGGGTCGACGTCTATCTCCCCGCCGGGACCGGGGCCCGGGTCCTGCTCGGCCAGCGGGCGATCGCCGGGGAAACGGTGCTTGGCGAGGTCGGCAGCGATCCAGGGCTGATGGGCGCCAGCCAATGAGCCACGGTCCGCCGGGCGAGCGCGGCATCGCCTTTCGGGCAATGGTGCCAAATGCCGTTACCGCCCTTGCCTTGTGCTTCGGCCTCACCGGAGTGCGTTTTGCCGTCGCCGAACGATGGGAAGTGGCGATCGCATGCGTGATCGTAGCCGGAGTTCTCGATGGGATGGACGGACGGATCGCCCGGTTGCTTCGCGCCCAGAGCCGGTTCGGGGCCGAGCTCGACAGCCTTTCGGACGTGATCGCCTTTGGCGTTGCCCCGGCGCTGATCTTGTTCCTGTGGTCGCTGCACACCGCTCCGCAGTTCGGCTGGATCGCCGGGCTGGCGCTCGCCGTCTGCTGCGCGCTCCGCCTTGCGCGTTTCAATTCGAGCATGGATGCCCAGGACCAGCCGCACAAATCGGCCGGATTCATGACCGGCGTTCCCGCGCCGGCCGGGGCGGGGCTGGCATTCGTTCCGATTTATTTGTGGCTGGTGACCGGGCAGGAGCTGTTCCGCGCCTGGTATGTGACAATGCCATGGGTGCTGTTCGTGGCGCTTCTGCTCATCTCGAGCATCGCCACCTTCAGCTGGTCGAGCCTCAGGATCCGCCGGTCGAGCCGATTGATCGCGCTCGCCGGGATCGGATTGCTGGGGGCAGCCTTGCTGACCGCGCCCTGGATAACCCTGCTTGGTGTCGCGCTGCTCTATCTGGCGATGCTGCCGTTCAGCATTGCGTCCTACGGGCGGGTCGTTCGACGCCGGCGGAAAGCAGCGTCTTAGCCGATTCCGCCAAGCGCTCGAACAATTCGGGTCCGATTGTCGCCGAGCGAGGTGACGAGTGTTGTTGCCGCCAGCCACAGGCCGGCACCGAACACCAATGTGCTTGCGATAGCGATCACAATCATACTCCTTCTGCTGGGCACGTCGACAGCAGGCGCGGCCCTATATTGGGCGTAATGTTCCTGATTTGTTCTATAGAGTCAAGAGCGGCCGATCGCATTCGCCAAAGCCTTGAAAGCACAAGCGGCTTGGGCTAGGGGCGCGGCCATCCCACAGGTGGAGCTTACATACCGGTGCCGGCCGCAAGGTCGGTGACACGGCTCCATCGAGGCAGAACCGGAAGGAGAAACATCATGGCGGCGACTGTCGTCACCCTGCAGCAATTGCTCGAGGCCGGAGCGCATTTCGGCCACCAGACTCATCGCTGGAACCCGCGGATGAAGCCGTACATCTTCGGCGACCGCAACGGGGTTCACATCATCGATTTGTCGCAGACCGTGCCGCTCTTCGCGCGCGCACTCGATTTCGTCCAGCAGACTGTCGCTCGCGGGGGCAAGGTCCTGTTCGTCGGGACAAAGCGCCAGGCGCAGGATGCGGTCGCTGAATCCGCGACTTCTTGCGGCCAGCATTTCGTCAACCACCGCTGGCTCGGCGGCATGCTGACCAACTGGAAGACGATTTCCAATTCGATCAAGCGGCTGAAGAGCCTCGAGGAGCAGCTGTCGGGCGACACCGCCGGATTGACCAAGAAGGAAGTGCTGCAGCTCACCCGCGAACGGGACAAGCTCGAAAAGAGCCTCGGCGGGATTCGTGACATGGGCGGTCTTCCCGACGTCATGTTCGTGGTGGATTCCAACAAGGAAGAGCTGGCGATCAAGGAAGCTAACGTGCTTGGCATCCCGGTCATCGCAATCCTCGATTCGAACAGTGACCCGCAGGGCATCGCCTTCCCGGTCCCTGCCAATGACGACGCCAGCCGGGCCATTCGTCTCTATTGCGATTCGGTTGCCAGCGCGATCAGCGAAGGCCGCGCCGGCGGGGCCGCCCAGCGCGGCGAGGACATTGGTGCGATGGCCGAGCCTCCGGCCGAGGCGGCGCTCGAGGCCTGAGCTTCACCCGCCTTCGTTCGACAGACCCAAACCACCCTCCGATGACCTGGAGGGAATGAAGAGGAAAATTTCATGGCTGAGATCACCGCTGCGGCAGTGAAGGAGCTTCGCGAGCGCACCGGCGCTGGAATGATGGACTGCAAGAAGGCGCTCGCCGAGACCAGCGGCGATATGGAGGCCGCGGTCGACTGGCTGCGGGCCAAAGGCCTCGCTGCCGCCGCCAAGAAGGCCGGCCGGACCGCCGCCGAGGGGTTGGTCGGTGTTGCGGTCGAAGGCAATCGCGGTGCGATGGTCGAGGTCAATTCCGAAACCGACTTCGTCGCCAAGAACGAGCAGTTCCAGGAATTCGTCCGCAATGTCGCGCAGATCGCTCTCGACCATGGTGGCGACGTCGATGTATTGTCGGCGGCTTCCTACCCGGGCGGAAGCACGGTTGCCGAGGCCCTGACCAGCAATATCGCCACCATCGGCGAGAACCAGTCGCTTCGCCGCGCGGCGATGCTCGAAGTCGGCGAGGGAGCAGTCGTCTCCTACGTCCACAACGCGGTCGCACCGGGGCTGGGCAAGATCGGCGTCCTTGTCGCGCTCGAAAGCGCGGATGCGGCAGAGACCCTGCAGTCGCTCGGCAAGCAGCTGGCAATGCACATTGCCGCGGCAAATCCGCTGGCGCTGACGGCCGACGAACTGCCGCCGGCCCTGGTAGAGCGCGAGCGCGCGATCGCCATGGAGAAAGCGAAAGAGAGCGGCAAGCCGCAGAACATCATCGAAAAGATGGTGGACGGGGGCCTGGCCAAATTCCGCAAGGACAATGCGCTGCTGTCGCAGATCTTCGTCATCGACAACAAGACGCCGGTGGCCGAGGTCGTCGCCGCTGCCGCCAAGGAGGCTGGCACCGGCATCGAGCTAAGGGGCTTCGTCCGCTTTCAGCTGGGCGAGGGCATCGAGAAGAAGGAAAGCGACTTTGCGGCCGAGGTCGCCGCCGCCGCCGGGACCGCCGAGCCGGTCGCCTGAGCACAAGGCAGTTGGAAAATGGGGCGGGCGCGTTAAGAGCGTGTCCGCCCTTTCCTTACGAGCTGCCCAGGATGTGCCTCCGATGACGCGCCCCCGCTTCAATCGAATCCTGCTCAAGCTATCGGGCGAAGCGCTGATGGGGCAGGGCCAGTTCGGGATCGATCCCGAGGCGGTCAGCGGCCTTGCCGGCGAGATCGCCGCCGCCAAGGCGCAGGGCCATGAGCTTTGCCTGGTGGTCGGCGGCGGGAACATCTTCCGCGGAATGGCCGCTGCGGCCAAGGGCTTCGACCGTGCGAGCGCCGATTACATGGGAATGCTGGCGACGGTGATGAATGCGCTGGCCCTGCAGAACGCGCTCGAGCGGCAGGGCGTCGACACAAGGGTGCAGTCGGCGATCCCGATGGCAAGCGTCAGCGAGCCCTACATCCGCAGGCGCGCGCTCAGGCACCTCGAGAAAGGGCGCATCGTCCTGTTCGCCGCCGGCACCGGCAATCCCTATTTTACAACCGACACGGCCGCCGCTCTGAGAGCGGCCGAAATGGGCTGCGACGCCCTGTTCAAGGGCACCAGCGTCGACGGCGTCTACACCGCCGACCCCAAGAAAGACCACGGCGCGACCCGCTATGACGAACTCAGCTTCAACAAGGTGCTCGGCGACGACCTCAAGGTCATGGACGCAGCAGCGGTTGCCTTGTGCCGCGACAACAATATTCCGATCGTCGTCTTCAACCTGCGCGAGGCGGGCAACCTCGCCGAGGTGATTGCCGGACGCGGCGTGGCGACAATCGTTCAAAACGGGAGTGAGACATGACCAGCACCGTCAGCACGGCCGACCTCAAACGCCGGATGCACGGCGCCGTCGAGGCGCTAAAGCACGATTTGGGTGGCCTTCGAACCGGCCGGGCCTCGACAGCGCTGCTCGACCCGATTCAGGTCGAGGTCTACGGCGCTCAGATGCCCTTGAACCAGGTGGCGACGGTGTCGGTGCCCGAACCCCGGATGCTCACCGTGCAGGTTTGGGACCGCTCCAACGTCCAGCCGGTGGAAAAGGCGATCCGCTTGGCCGGGCTCGGCCTCAACCCGATTACCGATGGCCAGATGATCCGGTTGCCGATCCCGGATTTGACCGAGGAACGACGCAAGGAACTGGCCAAGCTGGTCGGGCAATATGCCGAAAAGGCGAGGGTGGCCGTACGCAACGTCCGCCGCGACGGCATGGATCATCTCAAGCAGGACGAGAAAAAGCATCAGATCAGCGAGGATGAGCGCAAGCGGCTCGAAACCGAGGTCCAGAAGCTCACCGACGAGACGATCAAGGAAATCGACGAGACCGCACACGCCAAGGAAAAGGAAATTCTCGGCCAGTGAACTCCGCCCAAGCGGATGAAGAGCAGCCTTCCGCTGCTGGCGGCGGGAGCGCGGTCCCGCGCCACGTCGCGATCATCATGGATGGCAACGGGCGATGGGCCGAACGGCGAAAACTGCCGAGGGTCGCCGGCCATCGCGCCGGAGCCGAAGCAGTCCGAAGGACACTTCAAGCAGCCTTCGATCGCGGTGTCGAAGTGCTCACGCTCTACGCTTTCTCTTCCGAGAATTGGCGCCGCCCGGAACAGGAGATTTCCGATCTCAAGGGGCTTTTGAGCTATTATCTCGAGCGCGAGCTCGATGCGCTCGACGAGAAAGGCGTCCAGCTGAGATTGATCGGCGATTATCGAGCCTTCGGGCCGGGGCTGGTAGCCAAGCTCGACCAGGCCGTCGAGCGACTTGCCGGGAACAGCGGTGGGACGCTGGTCGTCGCGCTGAATTACGGCGCCAGGGCCGAAATCGCGCAAGCGGCGAGGGCTTTGGCGAAGCGCGCTACGGCCGGGGATCTGGGTGCGGAGGAGATTAACGAAGCGGCGATCGAACGCGAGCTGGATACCTCCGGCCTGCCCGAACTCGACCTCTTGATCCGCACTTCGGGCGAGGTTCGGCTATCCAATTTTCTTCTGTGGCAGGCAGCCTATGCCGAGCTGGTTTTCACTCCATTGCTCTGGCCCGATTTCGACGAGCAGGCGTTCGGCGAGGCGCTCGACCAGTTCGCGGCTCGGCAGCGCCGCTTCGGTGGCCGGTGAGCGAGCTTTTCGTCCGATCGCTGACCGCGGCAGTGCTTGTCGCCATCGCCCTGATCGCGCTCGTTCTGGGCGGCTATTTCTTCGCTTTGCTGATCGCGGCTGCGGCAACCGCAATCTATTACGAATGGATGCGCATCGTCCGGGGCTGGGGCCTGTCCTGGTATGTCGGCGGTTTCATCTACGCGCTGATCCCGGCGCTCGCCCTGCTGTGGCTGCGCGACCGGGCGGACAACGGGCTGGGGCTGGTCCTTTGGGTGTTTCTCGTCACCTGGGCGACCGACATCGGCGCCTATTTTATCGGCCGGGCATTTGGGCGGGCCAGGCTGGCCCCGACGATCAGCCCGGGAAAGACCATCGCCGGCCTGTACGGCGGAATTGTGGTAGCGGCGCTGATCGGTAGCGCCTTGGCCTGGTACATGGGCCTTCCGCCAGCGCTTTATGCGCTCGCCCCTTTCCTGGCGATCGCGGCGCAGGTTGGAGATTTGTTCGAAAGCTGGATGAAGCGGCAAGCGGGAATCAAGGATTCCGCCAACTGGCTGCCCGGCCATGGCGGCCTGCTCGATCGGCTGGATGGCCTTGTCCCGGTGGCGGCGCTGACCGGCCTCGCCCAGCTTTGGGGGCTGCTGTGAAGCGCAAAAAAATCTCGATTCTCGGGGCGACGGGCTCGGTCGGAAGGTCGACGCTCGACCTGGTCGAGCGTTCGCCCGGACGCTTCGAAGTGGTTGCGCTGACCGCATCGCGCAACGTCGAGGCGCTCGCCGATGCAGCCCGGCGGACGGGAGCGCAGCTGGCGGTAATCGCCGACGAGCGCCGGCTGCCGGACCTCGAGGCCCGGCTTGCAGGGACATCCTGTCGTGCTTCTGCCGGGGAGGCGGCGCTGGTCGAAGCAGCCTCCGGCAAAGCCGAGTGGGTGATGGCCGCGATCGTCGGCTGCGCCGGGCTGCTGCCGATCATGGCGGCGATAAAAGCCGGGCTGACCGTGGCGCTCGCCAACAAGGAGGCGCTCGTCACCGCCGGTGCGCTCATGACCGCGTCAGCCATCCGAAACGGCGCGACGCTGCTCCCAGTGGATAGCGAGCATAATGCAATTTTTCAATGTCTTAGTGGTAGCAGAGCAGAAGATGTTTCAAGGTTGATACTCACTGCCAGCGGCGGCCCGTTTCGGGCTTCCACGCCTGAGGAAATGCGCCGGGCAAGCCCGGCCCAGGCCGTCGCTCATCCCAATTGGTCGATGGGTGCCAAAATCTCGGTCGATTCGGCGACTCTGATGAACAAGGGCCTAGAGCTGATCGAGGCCCGCCATCTGTTCGCGTTGCCGTCGGATCGGATCGACATCGTCGTCCACCCGCAGTCGGTCGTTCATTCATTGGTCGAGTTCGTCGATGGGTCGGTCCTTGCGCAGCTGGGCAGTCCGGACATGCGCATTCCTATCGCCCATGCGCTCGCCTGGCCCGAGCGAATGCCGACTCCCGCCGAGCGGCTGGACCTGGCCGCGGTCGGAAGCCTCAGCTTCGAGCATCCCGACCTTGGGCGCTTCCCGGCGCTGCGAATCGCGCGCGAAGCACTCGAGCGGGGCGGGGCGGCGCCAGTCGTGCTCAATGCCGCCAACGAAATTGCCGTAGCCAGCTTCCTTGAAGAAAGGATCGGCTTTGCCGACATTGTCCAACTGGTCGAGGATGCGCTCGCGCTGAACGATTATGATGAACCCTCTACGGTCGACGAGGTAATCGCCATCGATCGTTGCGTCCGCGCCCAGGTTCGTTCGATGATCGAGGCACGCGTTAACTGATGCTGTCGCAACCGCCCCTGTGGTTCATCCTCGTCGCATTCATCTGCGCGATCGGTCCGCTCGTCTTCTTCCACGAGCTTGGCCATTATCTGGTCGCCCGGTGGTTCGGAGTGGGCGCTGAAGTCTTCTCGATCGGGTTCGGGCGCGAGATCGGCGGCTGGACGGACAAGCGCGGAACCCGTTGGAAAATCGGCTGGCTGCCGCTTGGCGGCTATGTGCGGTTCACCGGCGACATGAACCCCGCAAGCATGCCCGCCAGGGATTGGATACCGAAGGATTCGCGCAACTTCCATCACAAGCCGGTGTGGCAAAGGTTCCTGATCGTGCTTGCCGGGCCGCTCGCCAATTTTCTTCTCGCAATCCTGATTTTCGCCGCCTTCTTTGCGGCATTCGGAGTTCCAAGCTCACCGCCGGTGGTCGGCCAGGTCCAGCCTGGCAGCGCCGCTCATCAAGTCGGGATACAGCCCGGCGACCGAATCGAGTCGATCGCGGGCCGTAACATGGCCAGCTTCGAGGACATCCGCCGCTACGTCGCGCTCCGCCCGGCCGAGACGGTGCAAATCGAAGTCGAACGTGACGGCCGAACGCTGCGATTCGAGACGAGTCTCGGATCTCGTGAAGAACAGGACCAGTTTGGCCAGAATTTTCGAGTCGGCTTGCTCGGCGTCATGGCAAACGATCGGGTTCTCGAAAGGCCGCCGCCGCTCGAGCTGATTCCCGCCGCCACGGCTTATACCGTCAAATTGACTCGCTCGATGATCGATGGCGTCGGCCAAATCATCGTCGGCCAGAGGTCGGCCAAGGATCTGGGCGGGCCGCTGAAGATCGCGCAAATCGCCGGACAGCAGGCAAGCCTGGGCTTTTTCGAGTTTGTTCAGTTGGTTGCTTTGTTCTCAATTAATCTCGGATTCATCAACTTATTGCCAGTCCCCATGCTGGATGGCGGTCATCTCCTCTTTTACACAGTCGAAGCGGCTCGAAGACGTCCGGTTAGCGCCCGGGCCCAGGAATGGGCCTTCCGGGGCGGGCTTGCCTTGCTGCTCGCACTCCTGGTCTTCGTCACGGTCAACGATCTTGGATCGTTCGGTTTGTGGGACAGACTTGAGCGCTTGATTGGCTAGGACTGATGGGGCAGGGCAGCGCATCCATTTTCGCGGCGACGACTGCCGTAACATTGCATCGAGGCGGGGACGCGTGACTTCGGAAAAGAGCAAGATTGCCAAGCGCGCAGGCGCATTGCTGCTGGTCGGGACAATCCTGGGCGGGCTATCCGCTCCGGCATTGTCTCAGGATACGGTCGCGCCTCAGCCGCAGCCCCAGCTGGCCGCGCCAGCCCAGGCCGCCGGCATCGTTCGGTCGGTCGCCGTTCGCGGCAACGAGCGTCTCGAGCCCGAAACCGTTCGGTCCTACGCCAACCTCCAGCCGGGCCAGAGCTATACCGCCGAGTCTCTCGACCACGCGCTTCGGGAGCTTTACGCGACGGAGCTGTTTGCCGACGTCGTGATCACCGGTGCCGAGACCGGCAATCTGGTGATCACCGTGCGCGAGAATCCGGTGATCAACCGGATCCTGATCGAGGGCAATCGCCGAATCAAGGACGACAAGATCCTTCCGGAAATCCGGCTTGCCCCGCGGCAGATCTTCACCCGGTCCAAGGTTCGAGCCGATGTCGAGCGGATCATCGAGCTTTACCGCCGGCAGGGCCGCTTTGCCGCCCGGGTCGAGCCCAAGGTCGTCCAGCTCGACCAGAACCGGGTCGACCTGGTGTTCGAGGTTTTCGAGGGTGACAGGTCCAAGGTCCGCCAGATAAATATCCTGGGCAACGAGGCTTTCAGCGACGATCGCCTGCGCAAGGAGATGTTCACCCGGCAGGCGGGGGGCTTTCTCGGCTTCCTTCGTGGCAATGACAGCTACGACCCCGACCGGCTTGCCGCCGACCAGCAGAAGCTTCGGGCATTCTATCTGACGGAAGGCTATGCCGACTTCCGGGTTGTGTCGGCATTGGCCGAGCTCACTCCCGACCGCCGCGACTTCATCATCACCTATGTGATCGAGGAAGGCCCGCGCTATCGCTTCGGCACGATCGAGGCGGAAAGCGCCCTGCGCGACATGACTGCCGAACAGATCAAGGCCGCTGTTCGGCTTCAGCCAGGCTCCTGGTTCAACGCCAAGGCGGTCGAGGATTCGGTCAACACGCTGAACGAGATGGCCGGCAACCTCGGTTATGCCTTCGCCGACATCAACCCAGCCTTCGACCGCGACCCGGAAAATCGGCTGATGAACATCATCCTGCGCGTTCAGGAAACGCCGCGGGTCTATGTCGAGCGAATCGAGATCCAGGGCAATACCGCCACGCGCGACAAGGTCATCCGGCGCGAGTTTCGGCTCAACGAGGGTGACGCTTTCAACGCCATCAAGGTCCGCCGGTCGCAGGATCGGCTTCAGTCGCTTGGCTTTTTCCAGGACCGGCTCGAGATCAAGCAGGCCGAGGGCTCCGCGCCCGATCGCATCACCCTTGGAGTGGATGTGGAAGAGCGGTCGACCGGCGAGCTTCAATTCTCCGCCGGCTATTCGAGCCTCGAGCGGTTCATTCTCGCGCTGTCGGTCGCTCAGCGCAATTTCATGGGCAAGGGCCAGGAGCTCAACGCGGGAATCAATTATTCGCGTTACTCGCGGTCGGTCCAGCTAGGTTTCGTCGAACCTTACCTGTTCGATCGCCAGGTGCTGCTTGGCGGCGAAATCTATCGCCGCGACTTCAACAGTTTCAACTTCATCGGCAATGAGCGCAACCGGACCTATTCCCAGATCAGCACCGGTGCAGGCCTCCGCCTCGGCTTCCCGGTCACCGAGTTCACTAGCGTCGGGACGCGTTATTCGCTGCAGGTCAACGAGGTCTCGCTCGACCAGGCTCAGTTCTATACCGATCCCGACGGCGATGGACCTCTGCCGGCGCAGTGCGACCCGCTCAAGGCAGGCCGTTATCTTTGCGACGAGATCGGCACCCGGACGACATCGTCGATCGGCTATTCGTTCCTGTTCAACAACACCAACGCCATTCGGCCGACGCGCGGCCATCGGTTCGTCCTGTCCCAGGACTTTGCCGGGCTCGGTGGTTCGGTCCGTTACATCCGGACCCGGGCCGATGGGACGAAATATTGGGGACTGGGCAGAGACTTCGTCCTGTCGGCCCATGCGGAGGGTGGCTACATCCACCCGCTGCAGGCCTCGCCCGGCCCTGGCCGCGACGCGATCCGCCTCACCGACCGCTTCTTCGGGCCGCAAATGCGCGGCTTCGACATCCGCGGCATCGGCCCTCGGATCCAGCGCATTCCCTATGATGCCGAGGGCGAGCTGCTGGTCGATGACGCGCGAATCTCCGATGCGCTCGGCGGCCGTGCCTATTACATGGGACGAGTCGAGCTCGAGCTGCCGACTACCTCGCAGCTCCGGACCCTCGGGCTGCGGCCGTCGGTCTATGTTGATGCCGGATCGGTGTGGGCATTGAAGAGGCCGCTGCTCACCAACATCGTCGGCGTGTGCGTGCCCATGGGCGACACTTCCGGCGGGCCAATCTATCTCGACCCGGGCGAAGATTGTCCGGAGAACGGGTACCAGCGCACCGGTGGCTACAAGGAGGAATTCCTCGGGAATTCGCCAAGCCCCCGACTCTCGGTCGGAATCGGCGTCAACTGGACTTCGCCGTTCGGGCCTCTTCGTCTCGACCTCGCCAAGGCGATTCTCAAGCAGCGAGGCGACGACACCAAATTGTTCACGTTTAACGTAGGAGCCGGTTTCTAATGCGAATTCTCACCCTAGCCGCGCTTGCGGCCAGTGCAGCGGCACTTCCCGCCGCTGCGCAGGCCCAGCGCGCGCCCGCCGCCGTCATCGTCGTCGTCGATACCGACGTCGTCCTTCGCGATTGCAACGCCTGCCGCACTGCGCAGGCTCATCTTCAAAGCCAGGTCCAGGCGCTGCAGGCTCGCCAGCAGGCGCTGGTGACGCAGCTGAGGCCGGAGGGCGAGGCGATCCAGACCGCGATCACCGCGCTCGGCAATCGTCAGCCGGATGCCGCTCTCAACGCCCGTGTCCAGCAGTTCCAGCAGCGGCAGGACCAGGCGAACCAGGAGCTTGCCCGAAGCCAGCAGAACATCCAGTCGATCGAGGCCAATGTTCTTCGCCAGATCACGGACAGGCTCGGCCCGGCGATCACCGCGGTGATGACTGCTCGTGGAGCGAACCTTGCCGTGGCCAAGAACTCGACCCTCGACAATGCGGCGCAGCTCGACGTCACCGCCGACGTGCTCGCCCGGCTCAACCAGTCCCTGCCGGCGGTCAGCCTGACGCCGCTGCCTCAACAGCAACAGCAGCAGACCCAGGGCCGGTGAACGATCGGCCGGCAGATGCCGCCATCCGCTCGCTGGACATCCGGCGAGTGATGGCGGCTCTGCCGCACCGTTACCCGATGCTTCTCGTCGACCGGGTCGAGGAGCTGGTCCGCGACGAGCGCATTGCCGCCGTCAAGGCGGTGACGATCAACGAGAGCTTCTTTCAGGGCCATTTTCCTGGCAGGCCGATCATGCCGGGGGTGCTGATCGTCGAGGCGCTCGCCCAGGCCGCGGGCGTGCTTGCGGTCGAATCGCTCAATCTTTCCGGATCGGGCAAGCTGGTTTATTTCATGGCCATCGACGGGGCGAAGTTCCGCGCCCCGGTCGAGCCCGGAGTGCTTCTCCGCCTCGAGGTCGAATTCGTTCAGAAGCGCATCAGCGTCTGCAAATTTGCAGGTCGAGCGCTGGTCGACGGCAAGCTCGCCGCCGAAGCTCAGTTCACGGCGATGATCGCCGATCCGCCGGGCGACTAACCCGCCAATTACCGTCTGACCTCGATATCCTGAAAGCTTCCGGCAGCTCGCTGCCGGCGAGCATCGCATCGGGCGTCGAATCGGCTACCAATGCGCCCCCGCGCAGCAACAGGACCCGGTCGAAACGTTCGATCTGGCCAAGGTCATGGAGCGAGACGATTGCTGCGGCCCCATAGCCGACTTCATCGCGCAGGATGTCGAGGGTGCGGATCACCCAATAGGGGTCGAGGTTCGACAGCGGCTCATCGAGGAGCAGCAGGCGCGGGCGGGATGCCAGGGCGCGTGCCAGCAGGGCCCGGGCCCGCTCGCCGGTCGAAAGCCGGTTGATCGGCCGGTGAGCAAATTCCTCAAGCTCCAAGCAAGCCAGCAATTCGTCAATTCGGTCCGGCTCTGCCTTGGGCAGGCCGAGGGCGATGACGTCACGAACGCTGATTGGCCATGCAAGGTCGCGCGATGCAGGCAGGAATCCGAGCAGCCGGAGGCGGCGGCCCGGCGGCGCCTGCCACAGGGCCTCCCCGTCTATCGCCACCGACCCGGAGCTCGGATCGATGCCGGCGATCGCTCGAAGCAGGCTGGTCTTGCCGCTGCCGTTCGGCCCGATCAGCGCGACCATCTGACCCGCCTCCACATTGACGCCAACCCGGTGCAGGCGCCCGGGAATCGCCAGGCCGCTCGCGCGAAGCATGGGGGTCATGCGGCCAGCCTTCGTCGCATCGAAACGACGATCCAGATGAACAGGGGCGTCCCGACCACGGTCGTCAGGACCCCGACCGGAATGGCGCGCCCGGCAGGGGCGAGTCGAACCCCAAGGTCGGCGGCAAGCATCAGGGCCGACCCGACGAGCGCCGCCCAAGGCAATGCTCGTCCAGGATGCCCGCGCATTATCTGCCGAGCGACAAAAGGCGCAATCAAGCCGACAAAGCCGATCGCTCCGCACACCGACACGCAGGCGCCGACAGCGATTGCGCTGAGCACGATGATCTCGGTTCCAATCCGGCGCGGCCGATAGCCCGTCGAGGCGGCGACATCCTCGCCGAGCGCCATCATGTCTAGCGCTTTCACGTGTCTAACTAGGAGGGCGCAGGCGAGACCCGCCGGCACAAGCGCCGCCGCGGCCTGGGGCAGACTTCGGTCGACAAAGCTGCCCATCAGCCAATCGAAACTGTCGTAGAAGGCGAACGGCGAGGGAGCGAGCGCCAGCGCCAGGCTCGTGGCCGCACCGGCCGCCAAAGTGATCGCCAGACCCGCGAGCAGCAAGGTTGCCGTGTCGCTCCTGCGTCCGGCGAGCAGCAGCAGGGCCACCAGCGCGACCGCCGCCCCGCCGGCGCCGAACATGGCAAGAACCAACGGCCCGGTCGCACCGAAGAAATAACCGCCGATCACCGCGCCAAGCGCAGCGCCGCTGCTGCTGCCGGTAATGTCGGGCGAGGCCAGAGGATTGGCGAACAGCGCCTGGAGCGCCGCTCCGGTCATTCCGAGCACAGCGCCATAGCCGGCGGCCAGCAAAAGCCGCGGCAAGCGGATTTCAGTCAGCAGCAGCGCGGCCAGGGAAGGGTCTTGAGCCCGGAGGTCCAGCAACGGCGAGAGCGGGGTCGCCAGGTGAAAGGCGGCAAGCAAAAGAGTCAGGGCCAGGATCAGGAAGATCGGCGCCTTTCTCACCGGACCGCCTTCAGCTGCTCGATTTCCGCGATCAGCAGCGGCCCGAGGCAAGTCCATGCGCGGCCGTCAGTCGTGAGCCTTCGTGCGAGGACGTTGCGAACGACCGGATGATCGCCCCAGCGCGCTCCGCGCGACACCTGGCCGACCCGGTAGTTGCTCTGCACCAGCACCTCGGGCGGGCGGGCAAGCAGGGTTTCGAGGCTCGCGCGCTGCCCTTGCAGCGGCCGCTGGCTCAAGCCGGCAAGGCGAAGCCACTCGGCACCCGGAGAATTGGCGCCAAGGCTTTGCCCGCCGCCCGACAGGAAGATGGTGTCGCGGGCGCCGTTGGGGGCGGTTCGCCGAAGCTGTTCGAGGCGATCGACCCATGGCTGTGCACGCTCGGCGTCGCCAAGCGCGGCGGCGACCGCGCGAAGATTGGTTCGAACGTCGTCGAGCGAGCTTGTCGGGGCAAGCTCAAGCGTCCGGATATTCATTCGCCGGGCGATCAGACTGGTTGCCCGGCCGCCGCCGCCCATGGTCAGGATCAGGTCCGGCTCATGTCCGAGCACCTGCTCGATCGAGCCGCGATTGGCGGGATGCCGCCGAGCCTCACGCCACAGAGGCGATTCCAGCGGATCCTGCGACAGATAGCTGACGCTGGCGATCTCGGACGGCCGCGCCAGAAGCAGCAGATATTCGTCGGTGCACAGGTTGAGCGACGCAATACTAGCGGCGAGAAGCAAGGCGGATGCCGGCATGGATGCTCCTTCCTTCCGTGCGATAGCCGAGCACGTCCTGGTAGCGGTCGGCGAACATGTTGGCGGCGCGGAGCGACAGCTCGGCGCTCTCGCTGACCTTGAAGCCAATTCTGGAGCCGGCCAGCCAGTAGGAATTGAGGCGGACCGGAAGCGCGGGCCAGCTATCGAAATCCATGTCTCGGCGGGCGCCGGAATAGCTGAGCGAAAGACCGTAGCTCAGGCGGCCGCGGCTACCATCGGCGGCAAGCGACCCGCTGTGGCGGGGCCGGCGAAGCTCGCGGATTGGGCTGGAGCCGATCAGGCCGGGTTCGGTGGCATCGAGATAAGCATAATGAGCGGTAAGCCGCAGGGCCTCGCTCGGCGCCCAGCCGAGCTCCGCCTCAATGCCCGATCGGCGGCTCTTCTCGTCCCGGTTGTCGGTGGTCGAAAGGAAGGTCGAGCCGTCGAACAGGTCGACGATCTCGTCGCGCAAATGCTGGCGATACCAGCTTAGGCCGCCGCGAATCGGCCCCCGCGAATAGCGCAGCGCCAGCTCGACCCCTCGCGAGCTTTCCGGCTTCAGGCTCGGATTGCCGACGAAGCTTCCGGGAAAGAAGCCGTAAAGGTCGAAGAAGGTCGGCTGGGCGATGCCCTCGCCGTAGGAACCGGCAAGTGCGAAGCCGCCACCAAGCTCGGCCAGGAGCGAGGCGCGCAGGTTGGTCGCGTCCTTGAAGCGATTGAAGCTGTCGTGCCTAACCGCCAGGCCGCCGTGAAGCGGACCGGAATCGCCGCGCCACTCGAACGTCAGCGCCTGATGCGACCGATCACGCCGCTGGTCGGAAAAGCCGCCATAGATGACGTCGCGCGCGCGAAATTGCTCGGCTTCATGCTCGGCCGCGGCGATGAAACGATGCGCGACGCTCCCGGTCGACAGCCGACGTTCGACCTGCCCGCCGAGCGTCCAGCGCCGGCCGCGGGTTCGGTTGATCTCCTCATCGGCGAGCAGGTTGCGGTTGGACGAGGCGAGGAGGGAGGCAAACAATTGGCCCGCCCAGGGAGAGCTGTCGGTGCCGAGGCGGCTCCAGACCCGCCCTGCGGCCAGCCGATTGCGGCTGCTGTCGAGCGTGTCATCGCGGCGGAAGGTGGCGGGATTGAAGCCGTCGAACTCGCTTCGGCCGCTGAGCAGCAAGGCAGCGGCGCCAAGCTCGACCGTCGGCGCCAATGCCCAGCTTGCCCGCGTCCGGCCAGACAGGTTGCGATAGCCGTCGCGATCGCCGCTTCCGTCGAAGCTGTCGATGCCCCTCGCTTTC
>DATLGC010000141.1:0-7513 GCA_035540655.1 Sphingomicrobium sp.
CCGAAGCGAACAGGCAAGTCGCCGATCTCGACGCGATCGCCGCCACCGCCGGCCCCGGGCTGATCGGCGGCGTGATGGTCGGGCTGCTCGCCGGCAAGGGACTGGCGCTCGCCGCCGGCAAGCCGCTGATCGCGGTCAATCATCTCGAAGGCCATGCGCTCAGCCCTCGGTTGGTCGATCCCGCGCTTGGCTTTCCCTATCTGCTGCTGCTGGTGTCGGGCGGCCATTGTCAGATCCTCGAGGTGCGCGGCCTTGGCCACTATCGCCGGCTTGCCACCACCATCGACGACGCCGCCGGCGAGGCGTTCGACAAGGCGGCCAAATTGCTCGGCCTGCCCTATCCCGGCGGACCGGCGCTGGAGCAGCTCGCGCTCGACGGCGATCCCTCGGCCGTGCCGCTTCCGCGGCCGCTGGTCGGCTCGGGCGAGCCGCATTTCTCCTTTGCCGGCCTCAAGAGCGCGGTTCAGCGGGCAGTCGCTTCGGGCGATCACCGGCCCGCCGACATTGCCGCCTCTTTCCAGCAGGCAGTGGTCGATTGCCTCGTCGATCGGACGCGCCTGGCGCTGCAAACGAGCGACTCGTCCGCGCTGGTCGTCGCCGGCGGGGTCGCCGCCAACCAAGGGGTTCGCACCGCGCTGGAGACATTGGCCGGGCAGCAAGGCCGAAGCTTCAGCGTTCCGCCGGCCTGGCTGTGCACCGACAATGCGGCGATGATCGCCTGGGCCGGCGCCGAACGGCTCGCCGCCGGGCTGACCGATCCGCTCGACGTCCCCGCCCGCGCCCGCTGGCCGCTCGATGAGAAAGCGGAGAAAGTTCGGGGAGCGGGGGTGAAGGCATGAGCTTCGACCGATTGGGGGTGATCGGCGGCGGTGCCTGGGGAACCGCGCTCGCTCAGGTCGCAGCCTCGGGCGGCCGTGACACCCTGCTTTGGGCGCGTGAGCCGGACGTGGTCGAAGCAGTCAATTCGACCCACGAAAATCCGGTTTTCCTCCCCGGCATTCCGCTCGATCCGGCAATTCGCGCGACCGCGGCCCTCGACGAGCTTGCCGATTGCGATGCCTGGCTCGTCGTCACTCCGGCGCAGCACATGCGTGCCGTTCTCGAAGCCGCGCCGCGCTGCGACAAGCCGCTGGTGCTGTGCTCGAAAGGCATCGAGGAGCGCAGCGGGCAGCTCCTCCACCATGTCGCCCGAGACGCCTGCCCCGATTCGCAAGTCGCGGTTCTGTCCGGTCCGACCTTCGCCCACGAAGTCGCCGGCGGCCTTCCGACCGCGGTGACATTGGCGGTCGAAGATCCGGCCCTTGGCGAGACGCTTCGCGAACGGATCGCCGTTCCGGCTTTCCGAATCTATCTCAGCGACGATATTGCCGGGGCCGAGACCGGCGGAGCGGTCAAGAACGTGCTGGCGATCGCCTGCGGCGTGGTCGAAGGCCGCGGCCTGGGCTTGAACGCCCGGGCGGCGCTGATCGGCCGCGGCTTTGCCGAAATGACCCGCTTCGGGCTCGCTTATGGCGCCCGGCGCGAGACCTTGACCGGACTGTCGGGACTCGGCGATCTGGTCCTGACCTGCTCGTCGACCAGCTCCCGCAACTTCTCGCTCGGCAAGGGCCTTGGCGAGGGGCGATCGGCGGCCAACCTGATGGCGGACCGGCGGACGGTGGCCGAAGGCGCCTTCACCGCCCCGGTTCTGGCGCGGCTCGCCCGCGACAAGGGCATCGACATGCCGATCACCGCCGCCGTCGACCTGCTCCTGTCAGGCAAGGCGAGCGTCGAGGAGGTGCTCGGCTCCCTGCTCTCCCGACCGCCGCGAACCGAGACGCATTAGAAATCGATCGCAATGCCCTTCTTTTCCCAGTCGCCGTAGCGAGTCGGGTCGGGCCGGTCTTCCTCGCCTGCCGGCGCTCGCGGTCCGACCGCCTCCGGCTCGGGCACTGGGGGCGACGGCGACAAATAGGCCGGCGGGTCGAGATGCGGCGGGCGCTTCTTGGTCATTGCTGCTCCGTTTGAATCTCGGTCCTGAAAATCCCACATCGGGGGCCAGGGAGTGAAGTGACGATGAGGACATGGAACACGCTGAAGGCCATGATGCTCCTGGCGGCGCTTACGGCGCTGTTCATGGGTATCGGCTACACCGTCGGCGGCGGCAATGGGGCGTTGATCGCCCTGCTCGTCGCCGTGGCAATGAACTTCTACACTTACTGGAATGCCGACAAGATCGTGCTTCGCATGCATGGCGCGCGGGAGGTCGATGGGCGCACGGCTCCGGAATTCTTCGCAATCGTCCAGGGGCTGGCCCGGCGCGCCGGTCTGCCGATGCCGAAGGTCTATTTGGTCGACACGCCGCAGCCCAACGCTTTCGCCACCGGCCGCAACGCCGAAAATGCCGCCGTGGCGGCGACCACCGGGCTGCTCGCCATCCTCGATCGGGACGAAATCGAGGCGGTGATGGCGCATGAGCTTGCGCATGTGAAGAATCGCGACACCTTGGTCATGACGCTGGCCGCGACCATCGCCGGCGCAATATCGATGATCGCCAATTTCGCCTTCTTTTTCGGCGGTAACAACCGGGGGAACCCGATCGCCCTGATCATGGCGGTAGTCGTTGCCCCCCTTGCGGCGATGATCCTGCAGCTGGCACTCAGCCGCTCGCGCGAATATGGCGCGGACCGTGGCGCGGCGGAAATTTGCGGCAAGCCGCGCGCCCTTGCTTCCGCCCTCGCCAAGCTCGATCGCTCGGCGCGGCGCATTCCAAACCCGGTTGCGCAGCGCAACCCCGCCGCTGCCTCGCTGTACATCGTGCCCGGCCTCGCCCGTTCGGGCGACGGACTGTTTTCGACTCATCCGGCGACCGAGAACCGGGTCGCCGCCCTGCTTGCGCTCGAAGGCGAGCTCGGCCGACGATCGGATCCGGTCTCCCGCCGGCGCGGTCGCAGCGCTCTCGACCCGCTCGGCGATAGTTGAGCTCGGCCGATTCCTCGGGGCTCGAGGCGCGCCGGGCAGCGCTGGGGATGCTCGATTCGGTGCTGCGCCGCGGCCAGACTCTCGATTCGGCTGCTTCGGGCGCGGCCAGGCTGGCGCCCAACGACAAGGCGCTGGCCGTCGCCATCGCCGGCGAGAGCTTGCGCCGCCTTCCCGACCTCGACCAATTGATCGACGGCGCCACCCGCCAGCGGTTGCCCGATGACAGCAAGGCGCGGATGGTGCTGCGCCTCGCCCTTGCCCAGAAGATCGGTCTTGGAACGCCCGACCATGCGGTCGTCGCGACTGCCCTGCCGCTGGTCGACGGCGGCCCGCGGCGGCTGGTCCACGGGGTGCTCGGCACCTTGATTCGCCGTGGCCTCCCGCCCCTCGACTCGCCGCGCCTGCCGGCCGAGGTCGAGCAGCGCTGGCGAAGTGCCTGGGGGGACGGGATGATCCACGCCGCCCGGCGGCTCATCGCCCGCCGCCCGCCGCTCGACCTCAGCTTCGCCGACGAGGCCGAAGCGCAATCCTACGCCGAAGCCCATGGCGGCGTCTCGCTCGCCCCTCGCCACCTGCGCCTCAAGGAATCGGCCGCAGTGTCCGGGCTGCCGGGCTTCGGCGAGGGAAAATGGTGGGTGCAGGATCTCGCTGCCTCGCTTCCGGCGCGCTTGATCCCGGCCGATGGCCGCGATGTCCTCGATCTGTGCGCCGCGCCCGGCGGCAAGACGATGCAGCTCGCCGCCGCGGGTCATTCCGTCACCGCCCTCGATGTTTCCAAAAGTCGTCTGGCGCGACTGTCCGAAAATCTGCGGCGCACCGGCCTTTGCGCAAATCTGGTCGTCGCCGATGCGCTCGACTGGCAGCCGCCCCGGCCGGTCGGCGCCATCCTGCTCGACGCGCCCTGCTCGGCGACCGGCACCTTCCGCCGTCATCCCGAGGTGCTCTACCGCGCCCGCCCGCGAATCATCGCCGAGGCCGCCGAGAATCAGGCGCGCCTTCTCGACCGCGCCGCCAGCTGGCTCGAGCCGGGCGGCACTCTCGTCTATTCCGTCTGCTCGCTCGAGCCCGAGGAAGGCGAGCAGGCGATCGCCGCCTTCCTCGATCGCAATCCGGCCTTCGAACCTTCGCCGCTTCGGCCCGGCGAGCTGCCCGACTTCGTCGGCCCGGAAGACGCAGCCGCGCGGATCCTCCCCGGCCTGCTCGAAGATCATGGCGGGCTCGACGGCTTCTTTGCCGCCCGCCTTGTCCGAACCGCTCAATAACGTTTAATCGGGGCGATGCCTCAGCCCCTCATCTCGCCCTCGATCCTGTCCGCCGACTTTGCCCGGCTGGGCGAGGAGGTGCGAGCGATCGACGAGGCCGGGGCCGACTGGATCCACGTCGACGTGATGGACGGCCATTTCGTCCCCAACATCACCATCGGCCCTGGCGTCGTGAAGGCGCTTCGGCCGCACAGTTCCAAGCCGTTCGACGTCCATCTGATGATTTCGCCGGTCGATTCCTTCCTCGACGCCTTCGCCGAGGCCGGGGCGGACGTCATCACCGTCCATCCCGAGGCCGGGCCGCACCTTCATCGCACCGTCCAGCGAATCAAGGCGCTCGGCAAGAAAGCTGGCGTATCGCTCAACCCGGCGACCCCGGCGAAGATGCTCGACTATGTGCTCGACGAGATCGACCTCGTTCTGGTGATGAGCGTCAACCCCGGCTTCGGCGGCCAGAAGTTCATCGCCGGCCAGCTCAACAAGATCGAGGCGATCGCCAACCGTGTCGCCAGGCAGAATCTGACGGTCGAGATCGAGGTCGACGGCGGGATCGATGCCGCCACCGCGCCGCAGGCGGCCAGCGCCGGGGCGACCGTTCTGGTCGCTGGAACCGCGGCCTTCCGCGGCGGCCCCGACCATTATGCCGCCAACATCCGCGCCCTCAGGGGTGAGGGATGACCGCACGGACCGCGGCCGAAAGGGAAATCGTCAGCAAGCTTGCCAGGGGGCCCTTGCTGTCGCGCCTGTTCGCCTCGTCGCGCAAACCGCTCAAGCTCATCGCCGTGCCGCGCGACCATGTGCCAGGGGATCGCCGGGTCGGCGAGGCCTTGCTTGCCGGCCGATTCGACGTCGGCCAGGAAACGATCGCGCTCGCCGACCTCGATTTCGGGCAGGTCGGAGCTAACGGCCCGCTCGCCGAGCAGCTCCAGGGTTTTGCGTGGCTTCGCCATCTCGCCGCCGCCGCCGGCCGCGAGAAAGGCGCGCGCCTCGCCGAAGCGATGGTCGGCCGCTGGCTGCTTGCCCACGGCTCGCGGGTCGACGATTCCTGGCGGCCCGAATTATGGGGCGAGCGAATCCTCTACTGGACGGCCTACGCGCCCTACATCCTGTCCAGCCGCGACAGCGGCTATCGATCGGCCCTGCTCAATACTCTGGCACGCGGCGCGCGCCACCTTGACGTCAATGCCGAACGGGCGCCGCCCGGGCTGAAGCGGATCACCGCCTGGGCAGGCGTGATCGTCGCCGGGCTGCTCGTCCAGGGCGGCGTTCCGCGCGTTGCCCGAGGCGAAGCCGGCCTGGCCAGGGCCCTGGCCGCTGGTCAGTTCGACGACGGCGGACTGGTCAGCCGCTGCCCCGGCGAACAGATGCTGCTGGTCGACCGGCTCGGACTGTTGCGCGGCGCCTATGCCGCCGCCAAGCAAACCCCGCCCGAGGCAATCGACAGCTCCGCCGCCGCGGCGCTGGCCGCGCTTCACGGAGTCATCATGGGCGACGGGTCCCTGTCGACCTGGCAGGGCGGCAACCCCGGCGACGCGGCCCGGCTGGCGGCGCTGATCGAAGGATGCGGCCTGCGTTCGCGGCCGCTTCGCCAGGCCCGCGGCTGGGGCTATCAGCGGCTGTCGGCGCTCGGCACCATCGTCGTCGTCGACGCGGCTCCGCCGCCGCCGCCGAAGATGACGGCGCTCGGCTGCGCATCGACCCTGGCGTTCGAAATGTCGGATGGCGCCCAGCGGCTGATCGTCAATTGCGGCGGCCCGGCCGGACTGGTCGCCGCGCTTCCCGAAAATCTGGTCGAAGCTTTGCGAACGACCGCCGCGCACAGCACCCTCATTCTCGCCGACACCAATTCTACCGCGCTCCTTCCCGACGGCTCGCTCGGCAAGGGCGTCAACGACGTCGCGGTGGACCGCAGCGAGGACAATGACTGCAGCCGGCTCGAAGCCAGCCATGACGGCTATGTCCGCGCGTTCGGAATGGTTCACAAGCGCAGCCTGATGCTCGGCAATGACGGCAAGGAATTGCGCGGCGCCGATCAGCTGATCGCCAAGGGCCGACGCCGGATCCGCGATTCCGCTTCTTATGCGGTGCGCTTCCACCTTGCCCCCGGCGTCGAGCCGACCCTGACCGCCGACGGAATGGGCGCCATTCTTCGCTCGCCGGGCGCGCCGCCGTGGAATTTCCGCTGCCGAGGCGCCAATCTGGCGATCGAGGAAAGCATCATGATCGATGGCCGGGGCGAGCCGCATTCGACCGCTCAGCTGGTGATCGTCGGCGAGATTTCCGGCCTCGGCGGCGAAGTCGCGTGGCAGCTTCGCCGGTCGAGCTGACCTTCAGGAGGAACAGGGGCTGATGAACGATCTGGTGCCGGTGAAACGGGCGCTGATTTCGCTTTCGGACAAGTCCGGGCTCGACACGCTCGCCGCCGGGCTCGCCGAACTGGGGGTCGAGCTGGTGTCGACCGGCGGGACCGCCGCCAGGCTTCGCGAATGTGGCGCCACTGTCCGCGACATCAGCGATCTCACCGGCTTTCCCGAAATGATGGACGGCCGGGTCAAGACGCTTCACCCCAAGGTCCACGGCGGACTGCTCGCGGTCCGCGACAATGGCGAGCATATGGCGGCGATGGAGCAGCAGGGGATCGCTGCGATCGACCTCGTCGTCGTCAACCTCTACCCGTTCGAAGCGACGCTCGCCCGCGGCGCCGGGCGCGACGAGATCATCGAGAATATCGACATTGGCGGCCCTTCGATGGTTCGCTCGGCGGCCAAGAACCACGCGTACGTCGCGATCGTCACAGACCCGTCGGATTATGACGAGCTGCTCGCCGAGCTTCGAAACAATGACGGCGCGACCTCCCTCGCCTTCCGCAGGCGGCTCGCTGCGAAGGCCTTCGCGCTGACCGCCGCTTATGATTCGATGATTTCGCAATGGTTCGCCTTCGCCGACCAAGGTGAGCGTTTCCCGCCCAGCTGGACCTTTTCCTCGAAGCTCCGGATGCCGCTTCGCTACGGCGAGAATCCGCACCAGCGCGCCGCGCTTTACCTCCCCGGCGGACCTAGCACTCCAGGCATCGCCCAAGCCGAGCAGGTCCAGGGCAAGGAGCTCAGCTACAACAATCTCAACGACGCCAATGCCGCGCTCGAGCTCGCCGCCGAGTTCCAGGGCGAACCGCCGACGGTGGTGATCGTCAAGCACGCCAACCCGTGCGGAGTCGCAAGCGCCGACAGCCTGGCCGATGCCTGGCAAGCGGCGCTCGCCTGCGACAGCGTCTCCGCTTTCGGCGGGATCGT
>DATLGC010000142.1:0-4812 GCA_035540655.1 Sphingomicrobium sp.
GGTCGAGCCGGTCGCCGAACATATCGAGACCGAGGCGCAGCTCCGGCTCCTGGTCTCGCTGGGCTGCAGCGTCGGCCAGGGCTATTGGCTCTACCAGCCGCTGACCGCCGACGCGGCGCGCGCGCTCCTCCAGGACCAGGATAAATGCGACCCTCTCGCAGGCACCGCCGCCTGAGCGCAGCGGCCCTGTTGATCCGCGGGAGCCGTCAACGGCCGGTGAGGCTTGCGGCCCAAGGCGGCCGGGGCGTCCGATGAAGGCCCCCGGCGCGCCAGCGGCTACTTCCCAGCCTCTATCCAGCCACGCTTCACCCGGCTCTTCAACAGGTCGGCCATGATGAGAAGCCCGTAGTCGGGCCAGAAGGTCTCGTCACACCATTCCAGAAGTTCAGCCCTGGACTCGATCCTGAAGCCGCTCTCCGCCAGCTTGTCGTAGTGCTTGTGGTAATTGAGCACGTCATGTTCGAACGGCGAACGCCGTTGGTGCCGTTCCTGCTCCACCTTGCGCCGGGCATGCGCTTCGGACCGCAGGGGATAATGCTTGAGCAGGAACTTGTACCGGAAGTCGATGGCGTCTTCGAACCGGACCTGGTGACCACCCGTCGAAGCGAGGTCGACCCGCGACTTGCCCTGGAGCCACGCCTTGTCCTGCCGGAGGTGGCCTTCGCGGGTCCCGAAATCGAACCATCGCAGCGCGCGCAGGACGCCGCGGCCGGCCGGCCCGTCGTCGGCGATCGGGCGGAAGTTGATGACCCTAAAGTCGACCCGGTTGGCGCCCGTGCCTGCGACGATGTCCAGGGAATCCGCCAAATTGATTCCCGGGAACGGGCCACGCCTGATCTCGTCGGCATCCGAATGGATGATCCATCGCCCCGGGTGCCGGGCGGCGATGTCGGACTTACGCTCCAGGATCGGGATCCACTCATAGGTCGAACCCGGCGAGTCGGGAAATCGCTCCACGGACACGCGTGACGGGTGCCTGGTCGCCCAGCGCTTGGCCACCGCCAGCGTTGCGTCGGTCGACCAGTTGTCGATGAGGTGAACGTCACAGCCCTGGGCCAGCCAGTCGGCGATCACTTCGTCGAGGATATCCGCTTCGTTATACGCCGCGATGATCGCGAGCGGCCTCATGGCGCTGCGAGTAACCGCGTGAGGCGACACGTCCGGATCGGACAAGGTGAGGATGGTCTTGAGCTCTCGAGCATCCGAATTGTTGGTCGTGTAGCCCGCAAAGGTTAGGCTGAGCCCGGCGTCCGCGATCACCCTTGCATATTCCTCGCGCTCCCATTCCCGAACGTGCGCCTGATTGGGAGGAGGCCCCGAATGATCGCTTCCCCTGACTCGGACGCGATCCGGGGTCGTGGTGATGACAATAGCTCCTCGTCGGAAGCAATCCTCCAGAAGGCGCAGCAACTGCGTGGGGTCCGGCATGTGCTCCAAGACATCGGCGCAGATGACGATGGCATCCCAACTCGCATGCTGCGCAATGAGGCGAGCGCTGGGATGCGACAGGTCCGCTTCTATCCACTCGCCGAAATTCGGATGATTGTTGCGACAGAATTCGACGTTGCTGCCGAAATCGACTCCCAGGGCGCGGCGCGCCGGTAAGCCGCGCAGCTTGCGGCCGCTACCGCATCCGACATCTATGACTGTGCCGCGACGGGTCGTTTCCAGGAGGTAGCGTGCGAGTTCGTACGCCTCGGGCTGGTGCACCACTTCCGAAGAATCGCTTGGCTGATCGTCGTGGTAGTCCGGCTCCAGCCGGGACGAATAATTGTCGGGAAGATGCCAATCCACACGATCACTCCACTGGCTTCAGCGCCTTGGCAGGAGTGCATTGCCGGTCAGGCAAGTGCAATGGCAACGGCCGCAAAGCGCGTCCGCTTCGATCATCCATTCCCAAGCTGTCGGACATCGCGCACGCCCGGACCTCCTGGCGGCAGGCTTACTCCCACTCGATCGTGCCGGGGGGCTTGGACGTGAAGTCGTAGACCACGCGGTTGATGCCCTTCACCTCGTTGACGATGCGGGTCGCGACGCGGCTGAGGAAGGCGGCGTCGAACGGGTAAATATCGGCGGTCATGCCGTCGACGCTGGTCACCGCGCGCAGGCCGCAGACGCTGTCATAGGTGCGGTGGTCGCCCATCACGCCCACCGTGCGCACTGGCAGCAGCACCGCGAACGCCTGCCAGATCGCGTCGTAGAGCCCGGCGTTGCGGATCTCCTCGAGGTAGATGGCGTCGGCCTTGCGCAATATGTCGCAGCGCTCCTTGGTGACTTCGCCGGGGATGCGGATCGCCAGGCCCGGCCCGGGAAACGGGTGCCGCCCCACGAACGCGGCGGGCAGGCCCAGCTCCCGCCCAAGCGCGCGCACCTCGTCCTTGAACAGTTCGCGCAAGGGCTCGACCAGTTTCATGTTCATGCGCTCAGGGAGCCCGCCGACATTGTGGTGGCTCTTGATCGTCACCGACGGACCGCCGGTGAAGCTGACGCTCTCGATGACGTCCGGGTAGAGAGTGCCCTGCGCCAGGAAATCGGCGCCGCCGATCTTGCGCGCCTCTTCCTCGAACACGTCGATGAAGGTCTTGCCGATGAACTTACGCTTGGCCTCGGGGTCGGCGACGCCTTCGAGCCCGCCGAGAAAGGCCTGGCTCGCGTTCACGTGGACCAGCGGGATGTTGTAGCTTCCGCGAAACAGGCTGACGACCTGCTCGGCCTCGCCGAACCGCATCAGGCCGTGGTCGACGAACACGCAGGTCAGTTGTTCGCCGACCGCTTCGTGGATCAGGACCGCGGCAACCGCGCTGTCGACCCCTCCCGACAGCCCGCAAATCACCCGGCCGTTGCCGACCTGGTCGCGGATTTCCGCGGCCTTGGCTTCGCGGAAGCTCGCCATCGTCCAGGTGCCGCTCGCTCCGCAGACATGGCGGACGAAATTGGCGATCAGTCTCGCCCCATCCGGAGTGTGGACGACCTCGGGGTGGAACTGGACGCCGTAGAACCGCCGCTCCTCGTCGGCGGTCGCGGCGAACGGCGCGCCCTCGGAGCGGGCGACGACGCGGAAGCCGGGGGGAATGTTCTCGACCCGGTCGCCGTGGCTCATCCACACCTGGTGACGCTCGCCGGGAGCCCACAGTCCGTCGAACAGGGCGCAAGGCTCGACGATCTCGACGAACGCGCGGCCGAACTCGCTGTGGTCGTGGCTGACCACGCGACCGCCGAGCTGCTGGGCCATCGCCTGTTGGCCGTAGCAGATGCCGAGCATCGGCAGTCCGACCTCGAACAGGCTGTCGGGAGCGCGCGGGCTGGCGTCGAGGGTGACGGAGGCGGGACCGCCCGAGAGGATGATCCCGCTCGGCTTCAGCCGCTCGAGCGCTTCGCCGGCCGAATGAAAGGGGACGACCTCGCTATAGACTCCGGCCTCGCGCACCCGGCGGGCGATCAGCTGGGTCACCTGGCTGCCGAAATCGACGATGAGGATCGTTTCGGCCGGCTCGACGGTCATCGGGGACTTGCACTCCAGACAAAAAGAATGCGCCGGACCCCTAGAGGCCCGGCGCATCGCTGTCCACCGGAGTGGAGTGGGGTCGCTTAGCGGCCGTACGGGTAACCGTACTGGACGTTGCGATTACGGTTGACGTCGATGTTGGTGACTCGACCGCGATGGTCGACGTCGCAACGGAACGTCAGCTCGCCCATCTGCTGGTGCTGGCCATAGCCGTAAGCGTTACCGTACGGGGCGCCATAGGGGGAACCGTACGGGGCACCATAAGGAGCGCCGTAGGGCGCGGATGCATGCATTCCGGCCGTGGCGACGCCGCGGACACGAAGCCCGTTGGAACGGCGGTCGACATTGGTGATGCCGAGAACCCGCGCCTGGGCGCCGGCCTGACCATATTGGCCGTACTGACCGTACTGGCCATAACCGCCGTAGCCGTACGGAGCGCCGTAGGGCGTCCGGTAGCCGGCATATTGCCGCTCGAGCCGGTTATTCACCGTCGCAATGCAGCGCTCGACCAACGCACGCTGATCGACCCCGTGGGCATAGCGATTGCCGCCGAGGATGGCGTCGATCACCGCACCGAGGCCGCCCTGGGCGCCGTAGCCGTAGGCCGGCGCCGGATAGCCCGGATAATATTGAGCAGCCGCAGGGGCCGCAAAACCGCCGGCAGCAACGGCGACAGCCGCCGCACCGGCAAAGATCTTCGAAACAGCCTTCATGGCCACTCTCCTTATAAATTGCTCGATTCACGACATAAAACGATCCGAGCCTGTGGAAGTTCTTAGTCCCCGACCGCTGCACTTCATCTGAATGGGTGGTTTGCTGCGGTTCACAGAGGTTAACGCCAGACCCTCGCGGGCACGGGCGCCATGCGAGTTCGTTTCGACTGCATAATTGCAGGAGAGTGATGTATGAAAAGCACCGGAACCTTCATGTTGCTGGCTGCGCTGGCCGTCCCCGCCGTCGCTCAGCAGACATCCCCGACTGTTGCGCTCGGGCCGAATAGCACGTTGCTCAACATCACTGCCGATGGCCGGAGCCACCGCGCACCGGACATTGCGATGTTCTCGGCCGGGGTCGTCACCCAGGCGACGACGGCGTCGCAGGCGATGACCGAAAACAGCCGGCGAATGGACGCGGTCGTCGCTGCGCTGCGTCGCGCCGGAATCGCCGATCGCGATATCCAGACGTCAACCATCAGCCTGCAGCCGCGCTATTCGGACCCGGAGCGGGACGTGCAGATCCGCGCCCGGCAGACCGGCCAGCCCTACATTCCGCCGCCGCAGCCGCAGGCGCCAACGATCATCGGCTAT
>DATLGC010000143.1:0-6634 GCA_035540655.1 Sphingomicrobium sp.
GGGGACGAGGAGGGCTTCGCGCGCGGCTATGATGCGCAATTCAACGAGGTCTATCGCAGGAACCCGGTCGGGCAGAGGTCGGTGCGGCTGGTGGCGGGGATGCTCGGCGCGCTTCCAGTTTACCAGGCCGAAGGCGACGGCAGGGCGCTTCGCCTAATCGAGGACGGCGGGCTGCTCGAGACGATCGCCGCCAACCTGTTGTTGCACGGCAATTCCTTCGTGCAATTGCTCGCCGGCGGAGACGACGCGCCCGAGGAGCTGGTCGCGCTTCGCCCCGAGCGGGTCAGCGTGGTCGCCGACGAGCGCGGCTGGCCGGTCGCCTATCTTTACGGCGCCGCCGGCCGCTCGGTGCGGATCGCTCGGGTCGACGGGCTCGATCGTCGCCAGATCGCGCATGTCCGCTCCCTCCACCCGAGGGACGATCATTATGGCATGGGCTGCCTCGAGGCGGCGGTGGCGGGGGCGAGCGTGCACAATCGGGCGAGCCGGTGGAACAAGGCGCTGCTCGACAATGCGGCGCGGCCGAGCGGGGCGCTGGTTTACGAGCCCAGGGATGGAAGCACGCTTTCGGCCGAGCAGTTTCGCAAGCTCAAGGACGAGCTGGCGAGCGAGTTTGCCGGCAGCGGCAATGCCGGGCGGCCCTTGCTGCTCGAGGGCGGGCTAAAGTGGCAGGCGCTGAGCCTGACCCCGGCCGACATGGACTTCGTCGCGGTCAAGGAAGGCGCGGCACGCGACATCGCCTTGGCGTTCGGAGTGCCGCCGGTGCTGGTCGGGCTTCCCGGCGACGCCACTTACGCCAATGCCCGCGAGGCGGGGCGGGCGCTGTACCGGCAGACCATCCTGCCGATGGCGGGCAAGATCCTCGGCGGGCTCGGAGCGATGCTGAGCGACTGGCTCGGGCCGGTGCGGCTGGCGGTCGATACCGACCAGTTGAGCGAGCTCGCCGAGGACCGGGCGAAATTGTGGGAGCAGGTCGGAGCGGCCGAGTTCCTGAGCGACGCGGAGAAGAGGGACATGCTCGGCTTCAAGCCCGACGAGGAGGACGCATGAGCGCGCCCGCAATCAATGTCGAGGCCTTGCTCGCCAGCCTGATGGCGCAGGCGGAAGGGCGCGGGGTCGACCTCGTCACGCTGCGGGCGCTGGCCGAGGAATCGAGTCAGGCGGGAGCGCGCCGGGCGCTCGCCTCGCTCGGCCTCGACGACGAGCGGGCGCGGCGCGACATGGATGAGCTGCGCGAGCTTTTGTCGGCGTGGCGCGACGCCAAGAAGAGCGCGCGGCGGGCGCTGGTCAGCTGGTTCGTCCGGGTCTGCCTGGCGCTGCTTCTGATCGGGCTGGCGGTGCGGTTCCGGTTGACGGATCTGATCACCGGATGAGGGTGCGCTTTGCCGGCTATGCGGCGATCTTCGGGCGGCCCGACAAAAGCGGCGACGTAATCCAGAAGGGCGCGTTCGAGCGGTCGCTGCGGGAGCGCGAGGCGGTGCCCCTGCTGTGGCAGCACAAGGGCGCGGCGATCGGGCGGATCGCGCATTTGTCGGAGGACAATCGCGGGCTTCGCGTCATCGCCGAGCTCGGCGGAAGCAAGGAAGCGGAGCGGGTCGCCCGGCTGCTGAAGGGCGGCCGATTGGCGGGCCTCAGCTTCGGCTACCGGGTGCGCGAGGCGAAGCAGGATGGCGCAAGGCGCGAGCTGGTCGAGCTCGACCTGGTCGAGGTCAGCCTGGTCGCCCGGCCGATGCAGCCCAAGGCGCGGGTACATGCAGTAGTGGAATGAAAGGGTTGTTCAGACCGGCATTGCACCGCACATGCCAGAGGATCGAAAATTGCGTCAGCTGCAGGCAAGCATGGGCATTCCTTGCGCTATCAGAGGGAAATCGCGGCTCGTTCCAAAGAGGACCGAGAACGCTAGCCTCGGACGTAGGTTCTCGCTCATTATCGTTGCTGCGGTGCAACAGCGGAGCTTGACAGAGGCGCCCGTTTCCCCGCAGGAAACCCGTAGATGGGCTCGAATCAAAGGAACAGGCACAATTCGAGCGGCCAATCGTTCCTATGCAGAGAAAGCATCGCGTCTTCATTGCGCGTTCATTCGCGTTTGTGTATGAGACGGCTAATACACCAACAGAATTTTAACTTGTGATTGATACCGATATCCTCGAACGGCCAGGTGAAATTGAAATGGCAGGACCCAACCGGAAGCTCCCTACGGCTGGTGCGCGCTTCGTACGCGGGACGCCTCCCGCGTGCCCCGACTATGCCGATGAGATCACCGTTGAGCAGCTTGACGCCATCCGCCGTCGGATTGACCCGGACGGCGAGAGGGCGAAACGCAGGACAATGATTCACGCGCCTGCATGGTAGGTCCCAACAGTTTTCCTATTTCCACCCTGCCGGCACCATACGAAATCGTGTGGTGCCGTTTTCCTAATGACTTACTCGACCCCGAACCGGCACCAAAGGCTCGTCCCGGATTGGTTCGAGCAGTTGCCGTTCTAGATGACGGCACTGGCGAGGTTGAGGTGGTATATGGCACTTCGACGCTGAAGCTGGATACCCGATTATACGACCTCGTAATTAGCAAGATGTCGGAGATGAACGAATGCGGGCTATATCGGGCCACACGGTTCGATCTCGATAAATCGATCTGGCTTCCTTGGAACACTGACTGGTTTGAAATCAGACCAGATTTTTTCTCACCTGTGATCGGGAAGCTGACCGCCGAAGCGATCAAACTGCTTCAGATTACCTTGGCCTACAAGCAGATGGCTGAGAGCACGGCGACGTCTGCTGCCAGTAGCCGAACCAAGGCAGCGACACCGAAAAAGCCAACACCAAAGCGTCCAAGGTAGCCTGCCCGCGAGTATCGACCGCGCAGTAGGTTTCCTGGAGTCGGGTGCCGGGTCGAGTTCGGGATGATAAAGAACACGTTACGGGTCGCGAGAAATCGCGGCCCTTTTTGTTTGTGCGCGCGGCCGCTCGCGGATCCGCCAGTCCAGCGGACTGGCGGCGTGCGCTCGCGTTGTTTGCGAATTTTGAACGGGAGAAACGGAAATGGTGGAAGTGAAGGCAGATGCGCTCGAGCAGTCGTTCGAAGCGATCGAGCATGAGGACGACGGCGTCGCCGCGCTCAAGGTCGAGCTGGAGACTCTGAAGGCGAAGATCGCTGCGGGCGCCATCGCCGCTCAGCGGCCGGAGCTCGACGGCGTCAAGTCGGCCGAAGCGACCAGCTTCGTCGAGAGCTATCTGCGGCGCGGCATCGAAAGCGATCTCGAGACCAAGGCGGTCGAATCGTCGTCCGATGCGATCGGCGGCTATGCCGTGCCGCGCGAAATCGACGAGCTGATCGACCGCACCCTGGTCGCGATCTCGCCGATCCGGGCGGTCGCCAATGTCGTCAAGGTCGGCAGCGCCGGCTATCGCAAGCTGATCACCACCGGCGGTACCCCGTCGGGCTGGGTCGGCTTCGAGGCGGCGCGGCCAGAGACCAATACCCCGACCTTCACCGAAGTGGTGCCGGCGTCCGGCGATCTCTACGCCAACCCGGCGGCATCGCAGCAAATGCTCGACGACGCCGCGTTCGACGTCGAGACGTGGCTGGCGCAGGAAATTGCCACCGAGTTCGCGCGCGCCGAGGGCTTTGCCTTCGTCAGGGGCAACGGCACCAACCAGCCGCTTGGCTTCCTCAGCTCGCCGGTGGCGACGACGGCGGACGGAGTCCGGCCGATGGGCACGCTGCAGACGATCGGCACCGGCGCGGCCGGGGCCTTTCCGGCTAGCAATCCGGCCGACAAGCTGATCGACCTGGTCCAGGCCTTGCGCTCGCCCTACCGGCAGGGCGCGGTGTTCGTGATGAACTCGGCGACCGCCTCGGCAATCCGCAAGTTCAAGACCAGCGATGGCGCGTTTTTGCTTCAGCCGAGCCTGGCCGCCGGGGTTCCGTCGACCCTCCTCGGCTATCCGGTGGTCGAAGCCGAGGACATGCCCGACATCGCCAACAACAGCCTGTCGATCGCCTTCGGCAATTTCAAGGCGGGCTATCTGATCGCCGAGCGCAATGCGACGGCGATCCTGCGCGATCCCTACACCCACAAGCCTTACGTCCATTTCTACGCGACCAAGCGGGTCGGCGGGCAGGTGGTGAACTCCGAGGCGATCAAGCTTCTGCGCTTCGCCTGAAGACTTCCCCGGCCGGGCCGGCGCAGTGACGCGCCGGCCCGGTTTCCATTCCAATCTGACCAAGAGGAGCCGCAATGGCGGAGCCTTTCCAGCCGAGGTTCGTCGACCTCGTGCGCAACACCACGACCACGCAAGGAACCGGCAATCTGGTGCTCGGCGCCGCAGTCGCCGGATTCACCAGCTTCGCGTCGGCAATCCAGCCGGGCGAGAGCTTCTATTATTGCGTGGCCGGGGTCGACAAACCGGCCGAGCGCGAGGTCGGCCGGGGCACGATGCGGGCGAACGGCACGATCAGCCGCGATCCGATCAACGGCACCAAGACGAATTTCACGGCCGGGACCAAGACGGTGTCCCTGATCGCCGCGGCGGAATGGTTCAGCCAAGTGCACTCGGCATCGAGCGCCGGCGGAGCCAGCCTCGGGCTGGCGATCGGCCTTGGCAACCACATCCCGCTGGCGGGCGGAAGCGGCGCGAGCATCGTCCAGGACGGCGCCAGCAGCATCCTGACCTTCCCCGACAGCGAAAGCCCCTGGTGGGCATCGGCGGGGCCGCTGAGCGGCGACTTTGTCGTCGAGATCGAGCATGTCCAGGACAGCAAGAACTGGGCGGTCTTCTGGTTCGCCGCGGCGCCGGCAGCTAATGCCGACGAGCCTCCCGCCGCCTATTTCACCTGGGAGCATCTTTCGGCCCGACGCGGCAGGGTTCTTTCCTTCGGCAACCGACCGATCGGCGAAAACACGGCCCACAATCAGCTGGGCCCGAAGCTGTTCATCGTCCGCAACGGGGCCGACATCGAATATTGGTCGGGCGAGAGCCTCGAGTCGGCGGTGATGGCCTATTGCGAGCCGGTCACGAACGCCGACCTCTATCTCAACGTCAACAGCGCCTGGGCATGGGCGGGCGGCGGCGAAGGCGTCTATCGAATCTCGGTCTACGATACGGTTTCGTCGAGTGCGTTGAGCAAAAGCGTCACCGCGATGATGCGCGCGCTCGGCCGCAACCTGTCGATGCGGCCGTACAATTATTATCCCGAGTTCAAGGCCCGGCTTTATCTCAACAGCCAGTGGCTGACCGAGGGCATCGAGGGTGTCGACGACAACAGCTGGGTGCGGATTCAGAATAACCCGCCCTCGCCATTCCCAAGCACCAATTACAATCCTTACCAGATCCGCTTTCACAGCAATGGCAAGGAATGGCGGGCGGGGACGGTCAACCCGGCGACGAACCGGGTCCAGGTCGCGATCGCTTCAGGAAGTTGGAGCGGCTTCGAACTTGTCGGGCCGCAAGTCGCCCATCTCGCCGACGGGACCGAACTCCTGCGTTCGGACTCGAGCGGCCTCGCGACCAAGGGCCGGTTGCAGCTTGGCTCCTACACCAATGTTCTGGCCCAGGACGGCGACATCTGGTTCGATGGAATTAAGCTCAAAAAACGCGAAGGTGGGATAACCAGCGACCTCGATACAATCGGCGGCGGTGGCGGGGGGACAGCCGAATATGCCCGGGCGGAAAGCTTCGGAGCGGCCGGCGACGGCGTCGCCGACGACAGCGCTGCGATCATCGCGGCGCTTGCGACCAACGATGTCCGGCTGACCGCCGGCGCGGTCTATGGAGTCGCCGCTCCGGTCCTCATCCCGTCGAACCGGACGCTGTTCCTCAATGGCGCAACGATCAGGATGTTGCCGGGCTTCGTCGCCCCGTCGATCGCCGGCTTCGGCGTCGGCGCTCCGGTGGCATCGATCGACACAACCAATGTCCGCATCCTCGGCCCCGGCACGATCGACAGCAACAAGGTCGGCCTCGGCGCCGGCATGGGCAACCGCAAGCATGGCGTGATGTTCGGCAATTCGACCGGCTTCTTCTGCCATGGCTTCACCATCAAGAACTGCACCGGCTACGCCTGCTTCGCCCAGGGCCAGGGGGCGGGCAAGGTCTCGAGCGGCATCTGGAGCTTCATCGAGACGCTCAACAGCGAATATCACAACGAGCAGATGCAGGCGCGCGGCGTCGCGGTGCTCGACTGCATCATGGGCGACGGCGACGGCGACATCGCCTGCGCCGGGTGGCTCCATCCCTTCTTCAACGGCGCCGGCTGCGAGGACATTCATTACGCCCGCTGCGTCGGCAAGGGGACGTGCAGCAACGCGGTGTACATCACGGCGAGCGCAACCCAGGGCCACCGCAACATCACGATCAGCGACTGCCGCTTCGATCAGGCCGGCGGCGGCAACTGCCTGGCGGTCGAAGGCGACGCCGGGACCAACGGGCTGCGGATCTCGGGCAGCGAGTTCAACTGCCCGGCGGGCGTCGGAGCGACGCTCGACATGGTCACCAACCTGTCGTGGATCGGCGGGCGGGTCAGCGGCGGCCAGCACATCGTCCTGCTCAGCCGGACGAAGGGTTCGATCAGCGAGGTCCGCATGGTCGGCACTCCGCCGAGCGGGGTCACCGGGGTCGGCATCGGCACCCA
>DATLGC010000144.1:0-2956 GCA_035540655.1 Sphingomicrobium sp.
ATGCCGTGGTCGGCGATGATGGCGAAGCCATATTCCTCGAAGCTTCGGCCGAGCTTTGCGGCGAAGCCGTCGGGGTCGCGGTCGGACTCGTTGAGCGAGACGGACGCGATGTCGTCGGTGATCGTGGCCATAGTCTTGTCCTTATACCGTCATTGCGAGCGAAGCGAAGCAATCCGGTCTGGATTGCCGCGTCGCCGCATCGCGGCTCCTCGCAATGACGCTTAGGGCAGCATCAGGCTCGCCAGCGCCGCGCTCATCAGGTTGGCGAGGCTGCCGCCGATCAGGGCACGGATTCCGAGCCGGGCGATCACCGGCCGCTGGTTGGGGGCAAGTCCGCCGGTTACCGCCATCTGGATGGCGATCGAGCTGAAATTGGCGAAGCCGCACAGGGCAAAGGTGACGATCGCGCGGCTTCGCTCGGTCAGCGCCGCGGCCGGGCCGGCGGCGTTGCCGAGGTCGATGAAGGCGACGAACTCGTTGAGCACGATCTTGGTGCCGAACAGCCCGCCGGCGATGCCCGCCTCGTTCCACGGCACGCCGATCAGGAACATGATCGGCGCGAAGATGTAGCCGACCAGCCCCTGGAAGCTGAGGTCAGGGATGCCGATCATGTTGCCGAGCCCGCCGAGTAGGCCGTTCGCCAGCGCGACGAGGGCGACGAAGCTCAGCACCATCGCGCCGACCGCGACGGCGAGCTTGACCCCGGTCGCCGCGCCCTGGGCGGCAGCCATGATGACGTTGGCCGGCCGCTCGCCTTCCTCGAACGTCTCGGCGACGTCGACCTGCTCCTCCCCGGCCGACGCCGGGCCGAGCGGAAGCTCGCCCTTGGCCGGAAGATCGTCGGGCATGATCATCTTGGCCATCAGGATGCCGCCGGGCGCCGACATGAAGGCGGCGGCGAGCAGATAGGGCAGATATTCCGACCCGAGCAGGCTGGCATAAGCGGCGAGGATGGTTCCGGCGACCCCGGCCATGCCGACGCACATGATGGTGAACAGGCGCGAGGGCGGCAGAGCGGCCAGATAGGGCCGGACGACCAGGGGCGATTCGGACTGGCCGACGAAGATGTTGGCGGCGGCGGCGAGCGATTCGACCCGGCTGATCCCGGTCACCCAGCCGATCGCGCCGCCGACCCAGCGGACGACCCGCTGCATGATGCCGAGGTGGTAGAGGATGGCGACCAGCGAGGCGAAGAAGATGATCACCGGCAGAGCGGCGATGGCGAAAGTGTTGGCGAGCGGGTTGGTTTCGCTCGGCCCGAACAGGAATTCGGTGCCTTTGTTGGCGTAGCCGAGCAGGTTGGAGACTCCGAACGCCAGAGTCTGGATTCCGGCCTGGCCCCAGCTGGTCCACAGCACCAGCCAGGCGATCCCGGCCTGGAGCGCGAAAGCGGCGGCGACGACGCGGAGTCGGATCGCCCGGCGGTTGGTCGACAGGGCAAAGGCGAGCGCCAGGATGACGACGATCCCGGCCGCCGCGAGCAGCTTCTCGTTCATGTGCGAATTTCCCCCGCCCTTACCAGACCATGCCTTGCGTAGCGCCTTCGGCGGCTTCGTCCAGTAGCTGAAGCGCTTCGCCGGGCGAGTTTGCGACGAGCAGTTGACGCCGGCGCGCCGGCGACAGGAAGCCGCTCGCCGTCGCATGGTCGATGAAGTCGATCAGCCCGTCCCAGAAGCCGTCGACGTTCAAGAGGCAGAACGGCTTCTTGTGATAGCCGAGCGCCTTCCAGCTCCACGCCTCGAACAATTCGTCCAATGTGCCGATGCCGCCGGGCAGGGCGAGGAAGCCGTCGGCGAGCTCGGTCATCTTCGCCTTGCGCTGGTGCATGTCGGCGACCTTGTGGAGCTCGGTGCAGCCGCAGTGGGCGACCTCGATGTCGACCAGCGCCTTGGGGATGACTCCATACACCCGGCCGCCTAACTCCAGGACGCTGTCGGCCATCAGCCCCATCAGGCCGAGCCGACCGCCGCCGTAGACGAGGTCGACGGAGCTCGCCGCCATCGCCTCGGCGGTGGCTCGGGCGGCATCGGCGAACTTGGGCTCGGCGCCGCTCGCCGAACCGCAATAGACGGCGAGCCGGCGAATATTCTTCACAGCCGCACGAGTTCCTTGAGGTCCGCCTCGGGCCGGGCGCCGAAATGCGAGATGACCTCGGCGGCGGCGAGGGCGCCGGATTGCAGGCAGCGTTCGAGCTGGTGGCCGCGGCAGCGGGCGGCGAGGAAGCCGGCGGCGAACAGGTCGCCGGCGCCGGTCGTGTCGACCACCTTGTCGACCGGCGCAGCTGGAATTGTAATCCGCTCGCCATCCTCGACCGCCATCGCTCCGGCGGCGCCGCAGGTGATGACGAGGGTCCGGACCTTCGGCGACAGCGCGGCGATACATTCGTCGATCGCGCCGCAGCCGGTCAGGTGGCGGACCTCGTCTTCGTTGGCGAACAATATGTCGACGTTGCCGTCGTCGATCATTCCCATCACGCCTTCGCGCCGGCCGGGGATGCACAGGCTTTCCGACAGAGTGAAGGCGACCTGCCTGCCGGCCTCGTGGGCGATCGCGGCGGCTCGAAGCATCGCGGCGCGCGGCCGCTCCGGGCCCCACAAATAGCCTTCGAGATAGGTGATCGCGGCGGCGCGGATCATCGCTTCGTCGAGCGCCCCGACCGTCAGCTCATGGCTGGCGCCGGGCGAGGTGTTCATCGTCCGCTGAGCGTCGGGCGTGACGAGGATCAGGCAGCGCCCGGTCGGCGGCGGAGCGGCCATTGGCGCAGTTTCGAAACGCACTCCCAGCGCGCGCATGTCGTGAGCGAAAATCTCGCCCAATTGGTCGTCGGCAATCTGGCCGATGAAGGCAGCCGAGCCGCCCAGCGCGGCGATACCGGCCATGCTGTTCGCCGCCGACCCGCCGCTGACCTCGCGAGCTGAGCCCATCGCCGCATAAAGCTCGTCGGCCTCGTCCGGGT
>DATLGC010000145.1:0-15564 GCA_035540655.1 Sphingomicrobium sp.
GCGGCCTCGTCGTAGCGCTTCATTTCATGAAGCACGTCGCCCAGCCGGGCGAAATCGGCACTGCCCGCTTCGCGCCGCCCCGTTGCGGCTTGGGCCTGGGCAAGCGCCTGGTCGAACCTCTTCGCGTCGGTGAGGATCCGCGCCTCGACGTCGCGCGCTTGCGCCGCCAGCGCGCTGGACGCGGGTACGGAGCGAAGCGCCATCAGCGCATCATCGATCCGGCCGCGGCGGTCGAGCATCATCGCCAGCAGGATCGCCGCCGAATGATTGTTCGGAGCCGCGTGGCGCGCGAGCTGCGCCATCGTGACCGGAAGCGACTGGCTGTTCAGCCGGCTGAGGTCCACGGCGAAGCCGAGCAGGAGCTCGGAGAACGCCTGGGCACTGTTGGTGACGCCAAGGCCGGTCGGTCTGCCTTCGGCAATCCGCCGCTGCAGCGGCCACGCTTCGGCGCCGGCGCCTTCGAGCATTGCGAGCGCCCGCTGGCGATCACCAGCGGCAAGGAATCCGTCGGCAAAAGCGAGCCGCAGCCGGAACTCGCGTGCACCCGCCCCTTCGATCGCCCGCCGGGCGATCGGCTCCGCCTCGGCGGTCCGTCGAAACTTGAGAAGGATAAGCGCCCGATGCTCGGGGGCATAGCCGCCCGACAGGGTGGCGGACGGCATCCGCTCGAACATTTCCAGGGCGCCGCGCGCGTCGCCGCGATCGGCCGCAGCCCACGCCGCGACGATTGGCATGAGGAAGGCGAGATCGCCTTCGCCTCCCTCGGCCGCAAGCCGCTGCAACGCCTGGGCCGGCCGGCGACGCCGCATCTCTTCGGCGGCGAGCAGCATGCGCGCGTCGGCGCTAAGCTGGTCGACCGGAATACGACGGACCAGCCGCAGGGCAAGGCCCATGTCGCCCGCGTCGACCGCCTCGCTCAGCGCCTGGCGGGCTATGTCGCTGTCGTTTGGACGCGATTCGGCAAGAGCCGCGAGAAGCCTGGCGGAACGCGCATGGTCGCCGCTCAGCGAAGCCGCGCGCGCCTGGACGTAGGTTCGCGCGCCCTCAGTCGGGGTCAGGGCCCTGGCGGCGTCGGCGGGCGCGGCAAGACCAAGGGCCGAAAGCGCGGTGGCGAAAATCAGGACCTTACATGTTGGGATAATTCGGGCCTCCACCACCCTCCGGGGCGACCCAGTGGATGTTCTGCAGGGGATCCTTGATGTCGCAGGTCTTGCAGTGGACGCAATTCTGGGCGTTGATCTGCAGACGCTGCTCGCCATCGGAACCCTCGACATATTCGTAAACGGCGGCGGGGCAGTAACGTTGCTCCGGCCCGGCGTAGACCGGCAGGTTTACCCGCGTCGGTAGCGCCGGATCCTTGAGCGTCAGGTGAACCGGCTGGTCCTCCTCGTGGTTTGTGTTGGACAGGAACACCGACGACAGACGATCGAAGGTCAGCACTCCGTCGGGCTTGGGATAGGCGATCGGCCGGACATGCTCCTTGCGCCTGAGCGTGGTGTGGTCGGCGTGGTGCTTCAACGTCCACGGCAGGCGCAGCCCGAGCTGGCCGAGCCACATGTCGAGCCCGGCGTAAAGCGTGCCGACCATCCCGCCCCAGCGGGCAACCGCCGGCTGGGCATTGCGGACCAGCCGCAGCTCCTTGTCGACCCAGCTTGAACGGAGGCTGGTCTCGTAGGAATCGAGGCTGTCGTGCGACCGGTCGGCGGCGATCGCCCCGAACGCGGCCTCGGCGGCCAGCATCGCCGATTTCATCGCCGTGTGGGTGCCCTTGATCCGGGGTACGTTGACGAAGCCGGCCGAGCAGCCGATCAGCGCTCCGCCGGGGAAGACCAGCCTCGGGATCGCCTGCCATCCGCCCTCGTTGATTGCCCGGGCGCCATAGGACACGCGCCGGCCGCCCTCGATCTCGGCTCGGATCGCCGGATGAGTCTTCCAGCGCTGGAATTCCTCGAACGGGGAAAGATAGGGATTCTGGTAATCCAGGGCGACGACGAAGCCCAAGGCGACCTGACCGTTTTCCTGGTGATAGAGGAAGCTTCCTCCCCACGCGTCCTCCAGCGGCCATCCCTGGGTGTGGATCACTCGTCCAGGTTTATGCTTGTCGGCAGGAACGTCCCACAATTCCTTGATTCCAATGCCGTAAACCTGCGGCCCGCTCTTGTCGCGAAGGCCGAACTTGCCGACCAGGCCCTTGGTCAAATGGCCCCGCGCGCCCTCGGCGAAGAAGGTATAGCGGGCGTGGAGCTCGATCCCCGGCTGGTAGTCGGCGCGGTGGCTTCCGTCGCGCGCGATGCCCATGTCGCGGGTCGCCACGCCCTTGACCGAGCCATCCTCGTTGAACAGCACTTCATCGGCCGGGAAGCCCGGGAAAATCTCGACTCCGAGCTCTTCCGCCTGTCCGGCCAGCCAGCGGCAGAAATTGCCGAGGCTCGCCGTGTACATGCCCTTGTTGTGCATGAAGCGCGGCATGAGCCATTCGGGCATTCTCCATTTGCCCTTGGCGGTCAGCACCCAGTGATGATTCTCGGTCACCGGCACGGTCAATGGCGATCCGCGCTCCTTCCAGTCGGGCATCAGCTCGTCGAGGGCGCGCGGGTCGATTACCGCTCCCGACAGGATATGCGCGCCCACTTCACTGCCCTTTTCGAGCACGCAGACCGACAGCTCCCTGCCGGCCTCGCCCGCGAGCTGCTTGAGGCGGATTGCCGCCGTAAGCCCGGCTGGACCGGCGCCGACGATCACCACGTCGTAAGGCATGGACTCGCGCTCGGCCATTCAAGCTCCTTTCGATGCGCGCTTGAAAGTGCGCGCCGCTCGTCGCGCCGCCAAGGCGGCCCGACCAACGCGCACTGCCAATTCCTTGACCGCGCCGTCAATGCCGGAGAGGAATGGACCATGGGTGGGGAAAGTCCAGTCAGCGCGGCGGCGGCGCGAAGCGCATTGGCCTGGTGGATCGAATCCGGGGTCGACGTCGCCATCGCAGAGGCGCCGCGCAACTGGCTTGCGCCCGCGCCTGCGTCGCAGCCTCCGAAGCCCTCGGAAGAGGATCGGAAAGACGCGATGCCCGAGACGCTCGAGGCCTTCCGCGCCTGGCTTGCCGAAAGCCCGTCGCTGCCCGGCGCGGGGGCCGAATCCGCCCGAATCCCACCGGTCGGCGATGAAGGCGCGCAGCTGATGGTCATTGCCGATGTTCCCTCGGCCGAGGATGTCGCCGCTTCGCGTCCGATCGGGGGCGAGCCCTGGGAGCTGACCAGGCGGATGCTGGCGGCGATCGCCGTCGATCCCGACGAGGCCTATTTCGCGTCTACCTCCTGCCTTTACGCGCCCGGCGCCCGGCTCAGCGAAGCCGAGCTGGCGGCCTGGGGAGCGATCGCCCGCCACCATGTCGCGTTAGCCAGGCCGGAGCGGCTGCTGCTGTTTGGCGAAGCGCCGGCGCGCGCCCTTCTCGGCCGCCCGCTTGCTCAGGCGCGCGGCCATGTCCACAAGGTCGAGGCCGTCCGCACTGTCGCCACCTTCTCGCCCCGGATGCTCACCGCTCAACACGCGCGCAAGGCCGATGCCTGGCGCGACCTATTGCTGCTCATGGAGGACCAGGTTTGAAAGTCCCGCTGCTCGCTTTGGCTGCGCTCGGGTTTGCCGCCCCGGCGGTTGCCCAGGACCCCCTCGCGCCACTGCCTCCTGGCCAGTCACCGGTCCAGCAGCCGGAGGTTTCAATTCCGCCGCAGCTCCCGCCGGCGGTGCAGCAGCCGGTGGCGAGCGTGCCAATCCCGCGCGACTGGCGGGAGGTGTTCATCGCCATCCGGACCGGAAATTGGGCGTCGGCCCAGGCCGGTATCGCCACCCTGCCCGGGATATTGAATCCGGTTGCCCGGGCCGAGCTGTTCCTCGCCCGCGGCTCGCCGGTCGTGTCGCTGCAGCAGATCGAGGCCCTGCTCGCCGAAGCTCCCGAACTGCCCCAGGCCGAGCAGCTCGCCCGGCTGGCGGCGACTCGCGGCGCAAGGACGGCGCCTTTTGTGGTCCCGCGCAAGCAGATCGTCAGCCTCGGCACCCCGCCGATCCGGGTCCGCGCCCGGCCCGTCGCGGGCGAGCCGGCGGCGGACCAGCTTCGCGCCGCGCTCGACCCTTATCTCGAGGCCAATGACGCCGTTTCGGGCGAGCAATTGCTCGTCCAGTCCGCGCCCTTCCTCGGGCCCGAAGCCCGGGCGGAGGCCGCGCAGCGCGTTGCCTGGGTCTATTACCGCATCGGCCGCGACGAGGATGCGCGCCGCTTAGCCGACAGTTGGCGGGCCGGCGCAAACGGCGATTGGGGCGCGCACGCCGCCTGGGTGTCGGGGCTGGCGTCATGGCGTCTCAATGACTGCGAGGCCGCTTCCCGTTCCTTCCGCGAGGTCGCCTCGCTGACCCGGGAGCGCGAGCTGTCGGCCGGCGCCCATTATTGGGCGGCCCGGGCCGAGCAGGCGTGCCGGCGGCCGCATTCGGTCGCTCCTCTGCTTCGCGCCGCCGCCCGCTCGCCGGAAAGCTTCTACGGGGTGATCGCGCGCGAGGCGCTTGGCACCGACTGGCGGCTGCCGGCAAACCGGCAAAGTCACGCCGCCGCGGTCGAGCAGCTGATCAACGTCCGCCGGGCGGTCGAGCTGGCCAATATCGGCGATCGGGCCCTCGCCGAGGAGTTTCTTCGCCATCAGGCGCGGATCGGCAGCCCGTTCGAGCATCAGGGACTGATCGAACTCGCCAAAAGACTCGATCTTGCCGGGGCGCAATATTGGCTGGCCAACAACGGGCAGCGCGGCGCCGTCTCCGACCCCGCCGACCGCTATCCCAACCCGCGCTGGGCGCCGCTCACTGGCTGGCGGGTCGACCCTGCCCTGGCGCTCGCCCACATCATGCAGGAATCGGCGTTCCGGGCCGAGGCGGTCAGCCCCGCCGGGGCGGTCGGACTGATGCAGGTGCTTCCCGGCACCGCTCAGGACATGGCCCGCCTTCGCGGACTTCCCTATTCGCGTCCCTCGCTTTCCGATCCGGTCATCAATCTCGAATTCGGCCAGTCGTTCATCGAGCGCCTGCGGGGCATGAGCGCCACCGGCGGCCAGCTGCCCAAGATCATCGCCGCCTACAATGCCGGCCCGCTGCCGGTGTCTCGCTGGGCGATCAACGACCGCGGCGATCCCCTGCTGTGGATCGAGAGCATCCCTTATTGGGAAACGCGTTTCTACGTGCCGGCGGTGCTTCGCAACATGTGGGTTTATCAGGGCCTCAACAACGCCGATGCGCCGACGTTGAAGGCGCTGGTCCAGCATCGCTGGCCGACGTTTCCGACCAGCCCGACTCGCCTCGCCCATTAGTTTGTTCTTTATTTGTTCACGTCCATATATTAGGCTCGCCGAATGCCGGTCGAGTCGATCAAGGGGCGCGGGGCGACGCGCAACGCCACGCCGACGCGCTTCAACCTGAAGGAGCGGCTCGTCGAGGGCGACTGGCTCGACAGTGTCGAGGCGCTCGACGGAACGCCCAGGCGGCGGACCACCGTCACCATCGAGCACCCCAGGTCGATCCTGACCCGCAACCGCTCGCCCGACATCGGTTTCGACCGCTCGGTCAACGCTTACCGCGGCTGCGAGCACGGCTGCATCTATTGCTTCGCCCGGCCGACCCACGCCTTCCACGATCTTTCCCCGGGCGTCGATTTCGAATCGCGGCTGTTCGTCAAGCCCGAGGCTGCGCAATTGCTCCACGCCGCTCTGTCGCGCCCCGGATATCAGTGCGCGCCGATCGCCATGGGCACCAATACCGACCCCTATCAGCCGATCGAGGAGCGCTGGCGGGTCACCCGCTCGGTGATCGAGTTGCTGCTCGAGACCCGCCACCCGTTCACCATCACCACCAAGTCCGACCGGGTGCTTCGCGATCTCGACCTGCTCAAGCCCGCCGCCGACCTCGGCATAACCGCGGTCGCCATATCGGTGACTTCGCTCGATCCGGCGATCGCCCGGACGCTCGAGCCGCGCGCTCCGGCCCCGCGGCGGCGGCTGGCGGCAGTCAAGGCGCTCAACGCGGCCGGCATCCCCTGCCATGTGGCGATCGCGCCGGTGATCCCGCAGATCACCGATCATGAGCTCGAAGCAATCGTCGAGGCGGCGGCGGCCGCCGGCGCGCGCGGCGCCTTCTACCTGCCGGTGCGGCTGCCGCACGAGGTCGCGCCTTTGTTCCGCGCCTGGCTCGACGAGCATTTCCCCGACCGGGCGCGCAAGGTGATGGCGACCATCCAGGCGCTTCGCGGCGGGCGCGACAACGACCCCAATTTCTTCAGCCGGATGCGCGGCCAGGGCCCCTGGGCCGAGCTTCTTCGCACGCGATTCGAAATCGCCGCGAGGAAATATGGCGTTCGAGGCGCGAAATTCCCGCTTCGAACCGACCTGTTCGAACCGCCGCAAGGCGATCAGATGCGGCTGCTTTGAATTTTTCGGCGATTGGCGGGTGACAGGCGAGCCTCGCCGCCGCTAGTCGGCCAGCCATGACCCGCTCATTCCTTGCCGCTCTCCTCCTCGCCGCCGCCATGCCCGCCTTCTCCCAGCCGGTGCCGCCGCAAATCGCCCAGCTTCGCGATTCCGCACTCCAGGACAATTACGCCTGGGACATCGTCGAGGGGCTGACCACCGAGATCGGGCCGCGCCTTGCAGGCACCGAGCAGGAAGCCCGCGCCCGCGCCTGGTCGGTGGCGAAATTGCGCGCGATGGGCTTCGCCAACGTCCGGGTCGAGACCTTCCCGGTGCCGGTCTGGGTGCGCGGCGCAGAGCGGGCGTGGATCACCGCGCCCTTTCCCCAGCCGCTGGTGGTGACCGCGCTCGGCAACAGCGCCGCCACTCCGCCCGATGGCATCGAAGCCGAGCTTGTCGGCTTCGACTCGATGGAGGAGTTCGAGGCCGCCCCTGCGGAAGCGGTTCGCGGCAAGATCGTCTTTGTCAGCCATGCCATGCAGCGCACCCAGGACGGGTCGAGCTACGGCACGTCGATCGCCCCGAGGAGCCGCGGGCCGAGCGTCGCCAGCCGAAAGGGCGCCGCCGCCATCGTCATCCGCTCGATCGGCACCGATTATCACCGCAATCCGCACACCGGGGTGATGAGCTTCGCCGAGGGCGTGACACCCATCCCCGCCGGAGCCCTGTCGATCCCCGACGCCGAGCAGGTGCAGCGCATCCTCGCTCGCGGGCTGCCGGTGCGGATGCGGCTGATGCTCACGCCGCGCCAGCTCGGCACCGGCGAATCCGGAAACGTCATCGCCGAGGTTCCGGGACGCGACCGCAACGCCCCGCCCCTGCTGGTTTCCTGCCACCTCGACAGCTGGGACCTTGGCACCGGAGCGATCGACGACGCGGCCGGCTGCGCGATCGTCGCTGCCGCCGCCAAGAGGATCATGGACGCCGGCCGGCCGCTTCGGCCGATCCGGATCGTCTGGTTCGGAGCCGAGGAAATCGGCCTCATCGGCGGCGAGGATTATCGCCGCCGGCACGGCGGAGAGGCGCATCATGTGCTTGCCGAAAGCGATTTCGGCGCCGGCCGGGTGTGGAAGGTCGACAGCAAGCTCGGCCCCGAACGGGTCGAGGAAGCGCGCGCGCTGCAACGGGCGCTTGCGCCGCTCGGGATCGTCCCGGGCTCGCTCGACCTTGCCGGCGGCCCCGACATCAGCGCGATGATCGCCGACGGCCACCCGGGCGTCAGCCTTCGCCAGGACGGAACCGATTATTTCGACCTTCATCACACGCCCGACGACACGCTCGACAAGATCGACCCGGAAGCGCTGCGCCAGAACGTCGCCGCCTGGACGGCAATGCTTGCGGTGCTTTCCGGCGGGATCGAGCCGGAGCCGAGAGCCCGCTCGCGGCGTTGAGCGGGCGCACTGAAGCGAAAGGCAAGGCCATGCGCATTGCATCTATAGTCCCGTTTCTTCTGTTGCCGCTTGCCGGCTGCCAGGCGGAGCAAGATCCGACCAACAATCAGGTGACCGTCCAGTATAATGCCGAGGTCGCCGAGAATGCGCTCGAGGATGTCGCCAACGAGGCCACTCGGATCGGCGGCACGATCGTCAATGACGTGCAACGCGAAGGCGACCGAGCCGGAACCGCCGGCGCCGATAGCAATCGGGTCGATGGGCAGGAACAGCCGGCCAACGCAAATTAATCTGGGATCGGCTAGTGAGCGCTGCTAACGGCGCTCGAAGTCGGGGAGTGGCGCAGCCTGGTAGCGCATCTGCTTTGGGAGCAGAGGGTCGCAGGTTCGAATCCTGTCTCCCCGACCAATGGTTGAGCCACAGAGCGTAAGAGCACGGACCGAAGGTCCGAAACTTGCACGATAGATGGCGAAAGCCGGCCAGCCTGCGCCGCGCAGCGGCGACAGGTCTGACGTCACGGGATTCAGTCCCGTGACGGCTTTTTTCTCTCGAATTCAAGTGAAATGCCGCCGCCTCTTTCGCGCTCCTGGCGATTGCTGCGCGATCGCTGCGCTGCGCTGGGCAGCCGTGCTGGTGGGCCCGGAGGGATTCGAACCCCCAACCTAGCCGTTATGAGCGGCCGGCTCTACCGTTGAGCTACAGGCCCCGCCCGGCACATCCGGGATAAGGTGCGGCGCCGGCGCATTCAAGTCAGCCCTCCCTCGCCTTCGGAAGCTCGAGCGCCAGCCGATCCGGGGAAAATACCAGGTCGCCGCCGGCAATCCGGGCAAGCCCGCGCACGAGGCGAAGCGCGAGCACCAGCGCCGGTTCCAGCTCGCGGTCGGCCGAAACCGCGCCGCCGAGCAGCTCCGCATCCGGCACCTGGCGAAGCGCCGAGGGCCGGTCGATCGACAGGCTGCAACGATTGCCGCCGCGGCTTTCAAGCCGAAGCCGGAGCTGTTCGCCGTGACCGGCCGCTCCGATCATCGGCAGCAGGAAGCGGCGGATCACGCGCTGGGCGAGGTTGGGGTCGATCGCGCCGCTGCAGGCCGCTGCGGCGGGTAGATCGAGGTCGAGATTGACGTTGCGCGATCTCGCTATTTCCCCGAGCTCGCCGGCAAGCGCGCCGACCACCTCGGCAAGGTCGGCCGAAACGCTCGCCTGGCCATGGGCAAGCTGCAGCTTCGCGGCAGTGTCGAGATCGTCGATTGCCGCCAGAAGCAAGCCCGCCTGCCGGACGATCTCCGCGGCTCGCTCGCGGTAATGGCGGTCGGCAGGGCCCAGCAGCTGACCGTCGATGATCTCGGCAAAGCCGATGATCGCGTTGAGCGGAGTCTTGATCTCGTGGACTAGCTCGCGAAGCGACGCCGCGTCGAGCGGCTCGGATCGCGGCGCGGCTGATGCCTGGCCGGGGCCCTCGGCCATCGGACGCATTGCCACTCCGCGATAGCCGGCGAACCGGCCCTTGGTCGGCTCGAAGGCGGGAATTCCGCTGATCTTCCATTCGCCGGATATCGGCCCCTCGCCGCCAAGCGACAGCATCGCGTCGCGAAACGGTGCGCGCATGTCGAAGGCGCGCTGGACCTGGCGGTCGACCCCTTCGCCCTCGTCGCTTCGGGCGATCGACCGGCCGATAAGCGCCCCGCGCGGAGCGCCTTCGACCCATTCGATCTCGCCCGAAGGATTGCATTCCCAGCGAAAGATAGCCGCTGACCCGCCCTGCGGAAGCGGCGGGGATCGCGGCGACCCCGTCTCGCGCTCGCGCGACTGGCGAAGCCGCTCGATCCGGGCAAGCACGTCGCTGATCGAAGGAATGGGTTCGGGCGGCGGCGGGGGCGCAGCCTCGGCCGCTGCGGGCGTCGCCATTTCCGGCTTTGTCCCGGACGGAGGCGGCTGGAGCTCGCTGTGAAGCGAGGCGATGAACTTGCGGGCTTCCTCGCCGGCTTCGCCCAGCAGTTGTTGCCATTCGGCTGGGCTGAGCCTGGCTGCGGCGAGCACCGGAGCACCGATGGCAAGACTGTCCGAAGCGAAAGCGGCAAGCAGCGGCAGCGGCAGCGGCCGGTCGGCGATCGCCCGGGCGGCCGCCGCTCGAAGCGGCTCGCTAACCCTTTCCCAGTCGGCCCTCACGGCGGCGAGCGCCTGCTCGATCAGCGGACCTTGGGGATTGCGGCCGGCGCGGGCGAGCAGGTCGACGAGCTGCCGCCAGCGAACCGCGCAATCATGCGGGTCGCTGGATGGCTGCGCCAGAACCGTCATCAGGCGATCGTCGAATCGCACCAGCGAAATCCATCCCCACAAAGCGGTTTTAGAGGGACCGATCTATCCACGCGCTCGGAGCGCGAAAGGCGCTGCCGCTTAACCATCCCATATTGGCACAGCGTTCAGGCTGTCCCGGCCGGCAGCGTGGTCCACCGGCCGGGATTGCGAAATCACGTCGCCACAAGTGGCGCTTTCGGAATTTCTCTTGGAAATCTCGAATTTAGACGCTTTATCTATCCTCTGGTGTCAAGATAAAGCAGCCAATATTTGGCCAGCTCGGCGCGCGGGCCAGTGACCGCGTTGAATGCCGCCGTCGCGCCCGCCTTGTCGCCGGCCCGGGCGAGAGCGGCCCCGAGGCGGAAGTTGATGAGGTTGGAATCCGCCCCGGTCTTGCCGAGCGCTGCCCGGTACATCTCGGCGGCCTTGGCATGGTCGCCAAATCCGTAATGGGCATCGCCCGAGCGGACCGCGATCCTCGCCTGGGGGTCGGCGAGCGCATCCCGAGCGCCCTCGGCCAGATAGGCTTGCGACCGCCCTGCGCCTGTCGACGCTTCGCCATGGAGCTCCTGGAAACGCCGTTCGCTTCGACTGGCCTTGCCGCTGGCGAAGGCTTCGTCGAGGACCAGCTTGGCTTCCCCGGGGAAGCGCTCGTTGAACGCCAGATAGGCGTGGTTGTAGATTTCGGCATTGTCCTCCAGCGCTCCGACCGCTCGCTGGAGCCTCAGTACGTCGAGCAGGACCCCTTCGTCGGGCTGGGTGATATTGCGGTAGATGCGCAAAGATTCGCGCCAGTTTTCGGTGGTCGGATAGGCGCGCACCCAGTCGCGGCTGATCTGCACGGCGGCAGGCAGGCGAGCGTTGTAGGACAGCGCCAGCGCGCGCTTGAACCAGCTCTCGTCGGCCCTTGCGCCTGTCGCTCCGACCGCGGCGATCGCCCTTTGCAGAAGCGCCACGGCCTCGGCGGTCCGGCCCTGCGAATTGCGGGTCTCGCCAAGCAGGACCAGGATTTCCGGATTGCTCGGATTGAGCGAGGCGGCCCGCTCGTAAGCGGCTGCGGCGCGTTCCCAATCCTGCGCCTTGCTCCACGTGCCGCCAAGTCCGGCATAAAGGTCGGCGGTCTTGGCCGCATCGAGATAGCCCGAGGCGGCTGTCGCATCGATTGCCGCGGCGATCGCCGAATTGTCGTTCGCCGCCATTGCCGCCTTGAGCTGGAGCTGAGCGATGATGAATCGATCCTCCTTGGTCCGCGCCACCGCCTGTGCCGCGGCCAGCTTGGCCGGGATTTCAGCGGCGTTGTTGGCATTGACCGCGGTCTGCAGCTCGACGATCGCGCGGAGCGCCCCGCGCGACGGCGTGACTTGCGGAGCAGGCTGCTGAGCGGTCTGCGACTGACCTGCGGAAGACATTCCCTGCGCATTGGCGGGGACAGCGGCGCAGATCGCGCCGATCCCGGCGGCCAGCGACAAAGCGCTCTTCAATTTCATTGAAAATCTCCTCTGCGGCCCCGGTGAGGCCGCGACTGGTACAAAGGGGCAGTTGCCCTTAAACGGCTCGCGGCCAGTCGCCAAGTAATTGCTCGGCTGGCCTGATCTGCTCGCGCGTACACGCGCGCGCGGGGTGGCCATCGCTCCTGCGATGGGCTAGGCCGGTTGCGCGGGGGACAGGCGCCAGATGGCGCCGCTTCGCGCGCACTCACTCTAGCGACCGGGATTTCGAAACTTGGCCACCCAACCGCCCGTCACCGACGGCAGCGAACCCAGCGACAATAGCGGCACTCCGCCCGGCGGCGATCACGACATTGCCCCGATCTCCATCGTCGAGGAGATGAAGGCCAGCTATCTCGACTATGCGATGAGCGTCATCGTCAGCCGCGCGCTGCCCGACGTGCGCGATGGCCTGAAGCCCGTTCACCGACGGATTCTCTTCGCCTGCCAGGACGCCGGCTATGTCGCCGGCCGGCCCTACCGCAAGTCGAGCCGAATCGTCGGCGACGTCATGGGTAAATATCACCCGCATGGCGACAGCGCGATCTACGATGCCCTCGCCCGAATGACCCAGAGCTGGTCGATGCGGGTGCCGCTGATCGACGGCCAGGGCAATTTCGGCTCGATGGACCCCGACCCGCCGGCGGCGATGCGCTACACCGAGGCGCGACTCGCCAAGGTCGCCGGTTTCCTGCTCGGCGACATCGACCGCGACACGGTCGATTTCCAGCCCAATTATGACGCCTCGGAGCGCGAGCCGCAGGTCCTTCCCGCCCGCTTTCCCAATCTTCTGGTCAACGGCGCCGGCGGAATCGCGGTCGGCATGGCTACCAACATCCCGCCGCACAATCTCGGCGAAGTGCTCGCCGCCTGCCGCGCCTATATCGCCGATCCGGCGATCAGCTCTGAAGGCTTGATGGAGCATGTGCCCGGCCCGGATTTCCCCACCGCTCCGCTGATCCTCGGCCAGTCGGGCATCCGCAGCGCCTACACCACCGGCCGCGGCTCGATCATGATGCGGTCGCGCTACAAGATCGAGGAAGGACGCGGCGAGCGCCGCTCGATCGTGCTCACCGCCATCCCCTATCAGGTCGGCAAGGCGGGCCTCGTCGAAAAGATCGCCGAAGCGGCCAAGGACAAGAGGATCGAGGGCGTTTCCGACATCCGCGATGAATCCAACCGCGAGGGCGTGCGGATCGTCATCGACCTGAAGCGCGACGCCACTCCCGACGTCGTGCTCAACCAGCTGTGGCGCCACACCCCGGCCCAGTCGAGCTTCCCGGCCAACATGCTCGCGATCCGCGGCGGTCGGCCGGAAACGCTGACCCTTCGCGACATCATCGAAAGCTTTGTCCGGTTCCGCGAGGAAGTGATCACCAGGCGCTCGAAGTTCGAGCTGTTCAAGGCGCGCGAGCGCGCCCATCTGCTGCTCGGCCTGGTCGTCGCCGTCACCAATCTCGACGAGGTGGTGAAGCTGATCCGGGGATCGGCCAGCCCGGCCGAGGCGCGCGAGAAACTGCTCGGCCGCCAGTGGGCCGGCGAGCAGATCCGGCCCTATATCGCTTTGGTCGAAGCGGTCGAGCCGCAGGGCAAGGCGGAGACCTATCGACTGTCCGAAGCGCAGGTAAAGGCGATCCTCGAGCTTCGCCTCCACCGCCTGACCGCGCTCGGCCGCGACGAAATCGCCGCCGAGCTCGAAGAGCTTGCCAAGTCGATCGCCGAGCTTCTCGATATCCTCGCCAACCGGGCCCGGCTCTACGAGGTCATGCAGACCGAATTCGACGAGGTGGAAGCCGAATTCGCCACTCCGCGGGTCGCCGAGCTGGCTCCGGCTTTCGACGGGATCGAGGACGAGGATCTGATCGAGCGCGAGGACATGGTCGTGACGGTGACCATGACCGGCTATATCAAGCGCACGCCTCTGTCGGTGTTCCGCGAGCAAAAGCGCGGCGGCAAGGGCCGGTCCGGAATGGCGACCAAGGACGAGGACGCGGTCACCAACCTGTTCGTCACCTCGACCCACAATCCGGTGTTGTTCTTCTCCAACCTCGGCCGGGTCTACCGGATGAAGGTCTGGCGGCTTCCCGAAGGCGGGCCCAACACCAAGGGCCGGCCGATGGTCAATTTGCTGCCCCTTGCCGAGGGCGAGACCATCTCGACCGTGCTTCCCCTGCCCGAGGACGAGGAAAGCTGGGGCGGCCTCCACATCATGTTCGCGACCGCCCACGGCACGGTCCGGCGCAACAGCATGAGCGCCTTCACCAACATCCCCACGGCAGGCAAGATCGCGATGCGATTCGCCGTCTCGGAAGGCGACGAAGGCGACGATAGCGATGAAACCGGCGACCCCACCGACCGGCTGATCGGAGTCGCCCTGCTGACCGAGGAGGATGACGTGCTGCTCGCCACCCGCAACGGCAAGGCGATCCGCTTCATGTCGACCGACGTGCGCGAATTCCAGGGGCGCACCTCGACGGGAGTCCGCGGCGTCCGGCTGCTCGGCGACGATGAGGTCATCTCGATGTCGATCCTTCGCCGGGCCGGAACCACCCAGGAGGAGCGCGAGGCCTATCTTCGCTGCCCGCCCTGGCGCGACCGCGACGACGTCGAATGCTCGCTCCCGCCCGATCGCTATGCCGAAATGGCCGACAAGGAGCAGTTCCTCCTCACCGTCACCGAAAACGGCTATGGCAAGCGCAGCTCGACCTATGAATATCGCCGCACCAACCGCGGCGGCCAGGGCATCACCAACATCGACACGTCGGAGCGCAATGGGCGGGTCGTCGCCAGCTTCCCGGCCCGCCAGGGCGAGCAGCTGATGCTGATCACCGACCAGGGCAAGATGATCCGGACGACGGTCGGCGACATCCGCATCATGGGGCGCAACACGCAGGGCGTGACCATCTTCCGCGTTGCCGACAACGAGCATGTCGTCAGTGTCGCCAAGATCGACGAAAGCGACGAGGAGGTCGATGTCGAAAGCGGCGACGAGATCGCGCCCGAGGAAGGCGCCGAGGTCGGCGAGGATCTGGCCTCCGGGAGCGACGAGTAGCGGGAACGGCGGCGGGCAGGGCCGCGTTGCTCTGGCGACTATTCCGTATCGAGGAGATTTCCTGATGGCCCTTCCCCACCACGCTCTGGTCCTCGTCGCCGACGGCCGCAAAATGCTCTTGCTGCGCAATCACGGCGACCAGAATCAGATCGACCTGCGCACCGAGTCCCATGACGTTCGAGACGACAGCAAGGACAGCGAGATGAAGACCGACTCGCCCGGTACGCAGTCACCCCGCGTGGGAATCGGCCGAGACACGATGGAGGAAACCGATTTCCACCAGCTCGAGGAAGATCGCTGGGTCAAGGACGCCGCCGAGGAGCTTAAGAAGCGCGCCCTTCGCAATGATTTCGAGGCACTGGCCGTAATTGCTCCGCCCAAGGCCCTCGGGGTTCTTCGAAAGGAGCTTCACAAGGAGGTCGAGAAGCGCATCGTCCTTACGCTCAACAAGGAAATGACCGACCGGCCGATCCCCGACATCGAGGAGCTTCTGGTCGGCGAGGGCGCGCCTCCGGCATGAGGCGCTCACCGCGCTGCCCGAAGTGCGATTGCGCGATGGACGAGGGCTGTCTGATCGACCAGGGCTATGGCGCCGTTGCGGTCCCCAAATGGCAGCCGGGACCGCCGAAGAAGAGCATCTGGGCCGGGCTCAAGCAAACGAAGAAGGCGCAGATCGAGGTCTCGACCTGGAGATGCGGCCGCTGCGGCTATCTCGAAAATTACGCGCTGAAAGACTAGCCCGGAGGCAGGAGTCTCATACGTAGAGGTGGATCACGTCCGCCTTCGGAGCCACCGCCGACAGCAGCAGCGAGCGATGGCAGGCGGCCGGCTCGCGCTCGTAGCAC
>DATLGC010000146.1:0-10028 GCA_035540655.1 Sphingomicrobium sp.
GTGTAGACGAAGCGCCTCGCGGGCGCGGCCGGCGTGGCTGTCCTGGCTCATCGCAGCCCGACCCATTCGAGCAGATAGTCGGCCCAGCCGCGGATCAGGTCATCGGCCGCGGGGCGGCGGGCCTTGAGCACTTCCGGCATCTCATCGGGGGGCGGTTGCGCGGCCGCCCGAGCAAGGGCGGCGCCATAGGCATCGGCGGGATGGGCATGAAGCTCGAGCAGCATGTGGGCATGGCCGAGCCCGCAATATTCGGCGCACAGCCCGCGATAGAGGCCCGGCCGGTCGGCCTGGAGCGCGATCCGGTTCACCTTACCGGGAATGGCGTCGATCTTGCCGCCGAGGCGCGGCACCCAGAAGCTGTGGATGACATCGCCGCTGGTCACTTCGACATGGAAGGGCACGCCGGCGGGAACGTGAATAGCGTTCACCGTCCGCTCGCCGCCGGGATAGCTGGCGTGCCACGCCCACTGGAGGGCGTGGACCCGGACGGTGAGGATTCCGGGGTCGGGCCGGGCGAGAAGCTGCTCGCCGCGAAGGAAGGCCCAGCCCATCAGCAGCGACAAGGTGACGAAGGGGAAGACCAGCCCCCAGCCGACCAGCATGGTCCGGTCCGAGACGTCGCGGCCGCGGCGATCGCGCTTGAATGGGTAGATCGCGGCGGCCGTCACGCCGGCGAGAATGAGCAATGCGCCGGCAAGCATCACCCACCACAGGTCGGCGACCCGCGCAGCGGCCGGGCCTTCGGGCTGGAGGATCGAGAACTCCCCGGCGCAGCCCGGCGGGGCGAGACATGCGAGAAAGGCGCAACCCGCCTTCGCCCTCCGCGTTGCCCCGTCATGGCAAAGCATGACGAAGCCTTTCACGCCGACCTCGGCTCCAAGATCGCCCTTGCCGGCCACCCGATCCACGCGATGCTTGTGACCTTCCCGATCGCCCTGGTGGTCGGCACGTTGGGCGCCGACATCTTCTGGTGGCTGACCGCCGACCCCTTCTTCGCCCGGGTCGGGCTGTGGACCAGCGGCTGGGGCTTCGCCATGGGCGTGCTCGCGGCGCTCGCCGGGACGGCCGAGCTGCTCGCCGCCGAAGGCATCCGCCGACGGCCCGAAAGCTGGACCCATGCGGTCGCGGCGATGATGCTTCTGGCCACCATCGGAGCGAACTGGGGCCTGCGCCTGTTCGACCCGCAGGCGGCGATCCTGCCGTGGGGCGTCATCCTGTCGCTCGGCGGCCTGTTGTTCGTCGGCCTTGCCGGCTGGCAGGGGGGCAAGTTGGTGTTCGAGCATCAGATGGGAGTCATGATCGGGGCCGAGGAAAAGCCGGAGCCGGAGGAGGAGCCGCCTCCGGCGCTTCCTGGCGTTGCAGGAGGCCCGGCTCGAGCGCCCAGCGAGGAAGGAAGTCGGTAGGCACGTCGGGCTTGGCGAGCACCAGCCACAGCGCCAGCACGGCCGACGCGACGACCGCACCGGCGACGAAGATCACCCGCACCGTCGGCGCCTTTGCCTCCTCGTCGGCAAGATGGGCCAGGATATGACCATATTGCATGTGGGCGATGACCAGCACTCCGACCGCCATCAGCTTGACGAACATCCACGGATGGAGCGCGTCCGAAACCAGCAGCAAGGCCGCGCCGGCGCCGATGGCGATGAAGGCGGCGGGCGATACCAGTCCCATGTAGACGAAGCGGCTGCCCATCCGGATCCGGGCGAAATCCTGCCGGTCCTCGACCCGGTGGTGGGCCCAGAGCATGGCGGGCAGGTAAAGCAGCCCGGCCACCCAGACGGAGAGCGCGGCCGTGTGGAGGAACTTCAGCCACAGCATCAAGCCGCAGCCTCGCCGGCCTCGAATCTCAGCCGCCTGGAGAGCACGGCCATGGCGGCGGCGAGGTAGATGGGCAGGCTTCCGACCCACATGATCAGCCCGGCGAGCTGCTGATCCTCAAGCGCGCCAAGCCCCCAGGCGCCGGTCGTCGCGAAATGCGGGGCGTAGAGCGGCGCTGGAGCGAACGTCAGGAGCGCTCCGAGCAGGCCCATCTGGGCGATTGCGGCGATGAAGGCGATCGCCACGGACGGAGTCCTTGCGCCGCTGCCAAGCGCCGCTGCCCAGAAAACGGCGGCCGAGCCGAGCAGGCTCGCCTGCATCAGCCAATAAGCGGAGTCGCTCGCCAGCGCCCAGCCGTAGAGCAAGGGCGCGTGCCACAGCCAGAAGATGAGGAAATGCAGCGCCGCCGCCGGGCCGAGCGGAATTCGCCGGCCAGAGCCGCCCCATGCCAGCGCCAGCAAAGGCGCTGCGACGGCGACGAGCAGCAGGTGATGGACGGTCCGGGCCGAGAACAGCGCCGAGCTCAGCGCGCAAAGTGGCGAGACTAAGGCGATCAGAAGCACGGCGAGCGCGGCAAGAAGGGAGGTTCGGCCGCTTCCGCTCGGCTTCCGGAGCTGCGCCCAGGCGAAAGTCGCGACGGCGAGCGCGGCAATGAGCAACGGGTCGAAATTCCAGCGCGCCAGAAGTTCCCCGGGAAGAGGCGCCGCACCGCAATAAGGAGCCCAAGCGGTCGCTGAGTGCATGCGCCTCCCCAATTTTTTCGAACGCCCTTGGAAGACTAATCGCACCCGCCTGAAAAAGGTTGCACCGGGTCAAGCGTTGGAGCGGCGGGCCGGAACCGTGAACCTTTGCCGGGACAAGTCGTTCGTTGGGCAACAGCTTAACCCAGGAGCAGACAATGACCGACCGGGACCATGATATTTCGGTACTGAACAGCCTTATCACCACGACCATTGACAGCGCCAACGGCTTCGAGCGTTCGGCCGAGGACGCCGAATCGCCGCGGTTCACGCAGATGTTCCGCGACTTCGCCCAGGAGCGTCGGCAGATCGTCGATCGCCTTCAGGAAAAGGTGCGCCAGCTCGGCGGAACGCCCAACGACGACGGCTCTTTGATCGCCGGACTGCATCGCCGCTGGGAGGATCTGAAGGACGCGCTTGGCGCGGGCGACAAGGCCGTGATCGACGAAGTCGAGCGCGGCGAGGATTATATCAAGGACAAATATGAGGAGGCGCTCGGCGACGACCGGCTCGGGCCCGACAGCCGCGACCTCATCCAGGAATGCTTCGAGTCGATCCGGCGCGGCCACGACCAGGCGAGCCAGCTCAAGCATGGCATGGAAGCCGCTTCCTAAGCGCTGAGCGGTTTAGAGGGCCGGCCATCGCGCCGGCCCTTTTCATTGCGCCTTCGAAGAACGATCCTCCAGAAGCTGCGCAACCTTGGGCGCGAGCCTCCGGGCGATGACCCTTATCCCCTCCGCATTAGGGTGCAGCCCGTCCGCAAGCAGCAGCGAGCGGTCGGTAATGACATTGTCCATGAAGAAGGGGTCGAGCTCGGCGCCATAGTCGCGCGCGAGGTCGGGATAAATCGCCTCGAAGCGGCGGACATAGTCGGCTCCAAGGCTCCGCGACGCCATCATCCCGGTCAGCATCACCGGGATTTCCCGCCGCTTCAGCTCATCGAGGATGGCGGCAAGGTTGCGCCTTGTTTCCGCTGGGTCGAGCCCGCGCAGCATGTCGTTGGCGCCGAGCCCGACGATCGCCAGGTCCGGCTTTCGGTCGAGCCCGTCGAGCGTGAACGCAATGCGCCTCAGCCCGCCGGCCGTGGTGTCGCCCGACACGCCGGCGTTGACGACCTCGGCCGGAACGCCGCGCTCGTCCAGCATCCGCTCGAGCATTGCCGGAAAGCTTTGCCCCTGGTCGAGCGCGTAGCCGGCATAGAGGCTGTCGCCGAAGGCCAGGACCAGTCTGCGGTCCTGCTGCGCCGCGGTCGCGGCAGCGGCCGGCGAGGCGGCGTCATCCTGCCGGTTGGCGGTAGCCGCGCCGACGTCATTCTCGACTGCGCAGGCAGCAGCCAATTGAACCGCCAGCAGCAGCGCCACATATCGCGGAAGCATCATCACCGGCGGGGGTCTCCATTCATGCATTCGGTCATTGCCAGGGATATTGTCATCAGCGCCAGCGATGTCACCCTGTCCTTCGGCAAGGGCAGCGCTCGCACGGACGTGCTGCGCGGAATCAGCGTGGAAATCCGAAAGGGCGAAAGCGTCGCTATCCTCGGCCCATCGGGATCGGGCAAATCCTCCTTGATGGCGGTGCTAGCCGGGCTCGAACGAACGACTGGGGGCGACGTCAACGTCGCCGGCACATCCTTCGGTGAGCTCGACGAGGATGCTCTCGCCCGCGCCCGGCGCGGCAAGATCGGGATCGTCCTCCAGTCGTTCCATCTGCTTCCGACCATGACCGCGCTCGAAAATGTCGCCATGCCCCTCGAGCTCGCCGGAGCCGAAGACGCATTCGACCGCGCCAAGGGCGAACTCGAGGCGGTCGGCCTCGGCCATCGCCTCGACCATTATCCGGTGCAGCTTTCGGGCGGCGAGCAGCAGCGCGTCGCGATCGCCCGAGCCATCGCGCCGGGGCCCGACATCGTCTTTGCCGACGAGCCGACCGGCAACCTGGACGGCGAGACCGGAGCGGCGGTCATCGACCTGCTGTTCGCCCGGAAGGACGCGACCGGCGCGACCCTGGTCATCATCACCCACGATCCCAAGCTGGCCGAGCGCTGCAGCCGGATCCTCGAGATGCGCGACGGGCTGATCGTGTCGGATCGCCTTGCATGAAAGCGACCGGATGGCGCTTCGCCCTGGACGTGGCTCGGCGCGATCTCCACCGAAGCCTGCGCGGGCTTCGTCTGCTCTTCCTGTGCATATTCCTCGGGGTCGCGGCCCTTGCGACGATCGGCAGCCTGAGCGCAGCCATTTCAAGCGAGATCGCCGCGCGGGGCGCTGTCCTCCTGGGCGGCGACGTGCAGGCAAGCATGACCCAGCGCCGGGCGACCGCCGAGGAACTCCAGGTGCTTGGCGACGCCGGCCGGCTTAGCGAAACCATCCGGATGCGGGCGATGGCGCGCCGGCCCGGGCCCGATTCCGCTGCCGTGCTCATCGAACTCAAGGGGGTCGATGGCGCCTACCCCTTATATGGCCAGCTCGAAGTCGACGGATCGGCCGCCCGGGTGCCGCCGGCAGACGGCATTTTCATCGCCCCGGAGCTGGCGGACCGGCTCGGAGCAGCGCGCGGCGACGCCCTCCTGATCGGCGAGGCCGAGTTCGAGGTGGCGGGGATCATCAGCCTCGAGCCGGACCGGGTCGGCGAAGGCTTCACCCTGGGGCCAGTGGCGATCATATCGATGGCCGGCCTCGATCGCACCGGCCTGGTCCAGCCGGGCAGCCTGTACACGACCAAATATCGGCTGCGGCTTCCTTCGGGATCGTCGCCGCGAGCGATTGTCGAAAGCCTCAAGTCGCGCTTTCCCGATGCCGGCTGGGATTTTCGCGACCGCGACCGCGCCGCTCCCGGCGCAAGCCGCTTCTTCGACCGCATGGGCCAGTTCCTCACCCTGATCGGGCTTGCCGCGCTGGTCATCGCCGGGATCGGCGTCGACAATGGGGTGGCGTCCTACCTTCGCCAGAAACGCGGCGGGATCGCGACGATGAAGATGCTCGGCGGCACCTCGGCGGACATCGGCCGAGTCTATTTCCTGCAGATTGGAATGGTCTGCCTGCTTGCCACCGGCGCCGGGCTGATCGTCGGCGCGCTGCTTCCGGCCGCGGCGATCGCCGCCGCAGGGGACCTGCTCCCGGTCCAGCCGGGACTTCGCCTGCACCCGGCGCCGCTGGCCGTGAGCGCCGCTTATGCCATGCTGATGGCGCTTCTGTTCATCCTGCCGCCACTGGCCCGGGCGCGAAGGCAGCCGGTCGCAAGCCTGTTCCGGAAGGACCTGTCGGACCAGGGGCCGCTCGACCGGCGAATGGTCCTGCTCGTCGCCGCGGCCGGGGCGGCGATCGTCGCCCTTGCGCTCGGCACCTCGGATGAGCCGCTGTTCGCCGCCGGAGTGATCGGATCGACCGCCGCGGTTTTCCTGATTCTGGCGCTGATCGGCTGGGGCGTCCGCCAAGCCGCGCGGGCGCTGCCCGCGCCCCGCCGGCCGCTTCTTCGGCTGGCGCTTTCGGGCCTCCATCGCCCGGGGGCGCAGACTATCGCTCTGGTGATCGCCCTGGGGCTGGCCCTGACCTTGTTCGTAACGCTCGCGGCGGTCCAGACCAGCCTTGCCGCCGAGATCGACCAGACGGTCCCCGAGCGGGCGCCCAACCAGTTCGTGCTCGACATTCCCTCGGAACAGCAGGCGCAATTCACCGCGGTCGTTCGCGCCCAGTCGCCCGGAGCCGAGATCAACATCGTCCCGGCGCTGCGCGGCACGATCACGGCTTTCGGCGGGCAGCGGGTCGCGGACCTCGAGGAGCTTCCGAGCGGAGCCTGGTTCCTTCGCGGCGAGCGCGGCCTGACCTACAGTCCGCACGTGCCGGAAGGAAGCGAGGTCGTCGCCGGATCATGGTGGCCGGCCGATTACGCCGGCCCGCCGCTGGTCTCGATCGACCGCGAGGTGGCCCGAGTGCTCGGCATCGGCATCGGCGACACCATCGCCGTCAACCTTCTCGGGCGCGAGATCGAGGCGCGCATCGCCTCGCTTCGCGAAATCCAGTGGGACACGATGGGCTTCAACTACATCATGGTCTTCCCGCCATCGACTCTCGAGGCGGCGCCGCACAGCCTTGCCGCCACCATCAGGATGGACCGCGACTCCGAGCCGGCCGTCTCGAGCGCTCTGCTTGCCGCCTTCCCTTCGGTCTCGATCATCGATGTCGGCGACATCATCGCGCAGGTCACGACCATTCTCGACCAGATGGCGGCGGCGATCCTGTTCGCCGCCGGAATCGCCATCCTCGCCGGGATCGCCGTGCTGATCGGGGCAATCGCCGCTTCGCGCCAGGCGCGCAGCTACGACAGCGTCATCCTCAAGACGCTCGGAGCGACGCGAGGCCAGATCCTCACCGCCCAGACGCTGGAATATGGCCTGCTGGCCCTGGTCGTTGCCAGCGTCTCGCTGGCGCTCGGCCTTGCCGGCGGCTGGTATGTGATCGTCCGGATTTTCGATGTCGCCTGGCGGCCCGACTGGGCGGCGATCCTCGCTACCCTGCTTGGCGGCGCCGGTCTGACGCTCGCAATCGCCCTCGTCGGCTCGCTGCCGTTGCTCGCGGTTCGCCCGGCGCAGGCGCTTCGCGATCTATAAGCTGGCGGCAATTGCCGTCAGGCCGAGGCGCGGTTCTTCCGGAAGATGGCGAACAGGATCAGGACGAAGGCCGCGAGCCGCAGGATATAGACCCAGCTTCGTTCCTCGACCGGGATGGCGGCGAGAGCCAGGCTCGCCTGGGCGATCGCCAGAAGGCAGAAGGCGGCCGAGAAAAAGACGAAGAGCTCGTCGCGAGTGCGCCGCCAGAAACGCAGGAAGAACAGGCTGATGACCAGGAAGCCGAGTGTCACCGCGCCGGAAAGGAAGTCGTAAAGCACCATCGCCTCAGTCCTTGTCCAGATCCCAGACGAAGCCGAATATCAAAATGCCTACCGCTGCCGAGGACAGGAGGAGCCTGCCGAGCCTCAGGTCGATGTCGGGATAGACCAGCAAGTCGATGACCAGCAGCAGGTGATTGGCGGCGAGGAATGCAAAACACAGGGTGCTCCACAGCAGCAGCCGCGCGCCCGACTGGCGATAGCTCCGGCCAAGCAGCAGCGCGCAGGCGCTGCTCGTCAGGAAGCAGAGGATGTAGACAGCGGAGGGAAGGAACGTCTGCATACTCAATCCTTCCGCAACCGGAACGCGTCGGAAAATGCCGTCAATCCGCTCGAGGCCGCCGAAACGATGGTCCTGCGTACGGCGTCCGGCTTGGTTGCGTAAAGCCTTTCCGACTGGTCGACGAGGCTCGAAACGCGCTCCGATACCGGAGCGTAGGCTGCGCCATCCTTGTCGACCGTAGCAAGGCCGGCGGCGATCAAGGATTCAAGCGCCTGCGACACGACCAGGTCGCTGGCCCTGAGAGTCGTCACCAGATCGTCAAGCGACCAGTGCCGCTCCTCGCGCTTGAGAAGCAGCAACAGCTCGAGCGACCAGACCGAGCGAAAGCTCGATTCGATGAAGGTCGAAAGCTCCTCTTGCGAGGTCATCGCGAGGATCGGCGGCTTCGCGCGGACATCGCGGGGGTCCCTAGAGTGACAGGCGCGGCCTTGGCAACCCGAGGGCCCGAGTTGCCCACAGATATCCGCGAATTTTCAGCAAGCATAAATCAAATCGACTGGTATAGTGGAATCGCTGCAGTCGGGGGGCTGCGTGTTTTTCGGGCGGGGGGAGAGGCCACGACGTCGGAGAATTGAGTGAATATCCAGGCCCCGCGGGATTTTATCGATCGCCGCCAACTCGTGTCCGCCCTGCGCGCTCTGCGCCGAGGCGATTTTTCGGTGCGCCTTGCTGAGGATGCGGACGGCATCGACGGCGAAATCGCCAGCCTGTTCAACGAGGTCGTTTCCCTCAACGAAGAAATGGCGGACGAATTCCAGCGCTTGTCGCAGGTCGTCGGCAAGGAAGGGAAGATCACCCAGCGCGGCCGTGTGAAGAACGCTTCGGGCGGTTGGGAAACCGCTCTCCGGTCGGTCAACGAGCTGATCGAGGACATGGTCCAGCCGACCGCCGAGGTGGCCCGGGTGATCGGCGCCGTCGCCAAGGGCGACCTTTCCCAATCGATGACAGTCGAAATCGACGGCCGGCCGCTCAGGGGCGAATTCCTGCGAATCGGCAAGGTCGTCAACACCATGGTCGAGCAGCTCGGCAGCTTCGCGTCCGAGGTGACCCGGGTCGCGCGCGAGGTCGGCACCGAAGGCAAGCTCGGCGGGCAGGCGAAGGTGAAGGGGGTCGCCGGCACCTGGAAGGACCTCACCGACAATGTGAACGCCATGGCGACCAACCTCACCGGCCAGGTGCGCAACATCGCCGAAGTGACGACCGCGGTGGCCAAGGGCGACCTTTCCAAGAAAATCACGGTCGACGTGAAGGGCGAGATCCTCGAGCTCAAGAACACGATCAACACGATGGTCGACCAGCTCAACGGCTTCGCCTCGGAAGTGACTCGCGTTGCCCGCGAGGTCGGAACCGAGGGCAAGCTCGGCGGGCAGGCGCAGGTGCCCGGAGTGGGCGGCACCTGGAAGGATCTTACCGACAACGTCAATCTGATGGCGGAGAACCTCACCGGCCAGGTGCGCAATATCGCCGACGTGACGACCGCCGTCGCTCGGGGCGACCTTTCCAAGAAGATCACCGTCGACGTGAAGGGCGAGATCCTTCAGTTGAAGAACACGATCAACACGATGGTCGACCAGCTCAACGGCTTCGCGTCCGAAGTGACCCGCGTTGCCCGCGAAGTGGGAACCGAGGGCAAGCTCGGCGGACAGGCGCAGGTTCCCGGCGTCGCCGGCACCTGGGCCGACCTTACCGACAACGTCAATCTGATGGCGGAGAACCTCACCGGCCAGGTGCGCAACATCGCCGACGTGACGACCGCGGTGGCCAAGGGCGACCTGTCGAAGAAGATCACCGTCGAAGTGAAAGGCGAGATCCTCGAGCTGAAGAACACGATCAACACGATGGTCGACCAGCTCAACGCCTTCGCATCGGAAGTGACTCGCGTCGCCCGCGAGGTGGGCTCGGAAGGCAAGCTCGGCGGCCAGGCGCAGGTGGAGGGAGTCGCCGGAACCTGGGCCGACCTCACCGACAGCGTCAACCTGATGGCCGGCAACCTCACCGGCCAGGTGCGCAACATCGCCGAAGTGACCACCGCGGTGGCCAAGGGCGACCTGTCGAAGAAGATCACGGTCGATGTCCGCGGCGAGATCCTCGAGCTCAAGAACACGATCAACACCATGGTCGACCAGCTCAACTCGTTCGCATCGGAAGTCACCCGGGTCGCGCGCGAAGTGGGCTCGGAAGGCGAGCTCGGCGGCCAGGCGCAGGTGGAAGGAGTCGCCGGAACCTGGGCCGACCTCACCGACAGCGTCAACCTGATGGCCGGCAACCTCACCGGCCAGGTGCGCAACATCGCCGAAGTGACC
>DATLGC010000147.1:0-4456 GCA_035540655.1 Sphingomicrobium sp.
TTCCAGTCGGCCGGCCTCGCGCGGCGATGGCACTAGCGAGCGCAATCGCAATCACTGCGACATACATGAGGTTGGCGGGGTTATCCTCGGACCCGATGATTCCGACGGCCAGGTTGACCCAGATGAGAAGAAAGGTTGCGACCACCGCAATTCCAGTCGCGGCGCGATAGGCGATGCTGCCGCATGCCCGCATGGCAAGCTCGAACGCGCCGCAAGAGGCAGCGAGTATCGCTCCCATCACAATGAAATCGCTCCCATCCCAGTCGACCTCGTTCGTGAACTGCATCGCGGCGAGCGGCACGAGCAGGAGCGCTGCCGCCCCGCCCCACATTGCCAGCCGCCAGCGGCTTCGCGGCCGTCCGGTTCGGCTTCCCAGAGAAATCGTCATGCCAGTGCCTCCCTCGCCTTATCGACGCTTTCCCGCTAGCCCATGCGATCGCCGAGCGGCATGAGCGGGAAGTGAGGTTTTGCTGAAAAGGATGGATATCGACCGCTTCCATTTCGGCCGTTTTTGCCTCGAGCCTGAAAATCGGCTGCTGAGCAGCGATGGCGAGCCGGTCGAGATCAACGCCCGCTATCTCGATGCCCTCGCACTAATGGTGCGCAATCAGGGCAGGCTCGTTTCCAAGGATCGATTTCTCGACGAGGTATGGAGCGGAGTGCCGGTTACCGACGAAGCCTTGACCCAGTGCATCCGGACGCTCCGCAGACTGCTCGGCGATGATGCCGCGCGGCCGAGCTTCATCGAAACGGTGCCCAAGCATGGCTATCGATTCATTGCGCCGGTCAGCGCCGAGCCGAGGGGTGAGGCAATCAGTGGCCGGTCACCTGCCCAAGGCACGTGGCGAAAGCTTTTGCTCCTCGGTGCGGCCGGAACAACCGGTGGCGCAGTCGCGGGAATCATCGGCGGCCTATGCTACGGCTTCGCCGGGGCATCGCAGGCAATGGGGACCGGCGTCGGGGCCACCTCGGTCCTGCTGGTCCTGCTGATCCTTACATTTGCCGCTGCGGTCATCGGTGCCGCCGGCGTGAGCTTCGGCATAGCAGCCGCGCAAGTTGCAGGTGACGGCCGTGCCCACTGGACGATGGTCGGTGGAGCAGCGGGGGGGCTGATGGTCGGCGCCGTGACCAAGCTACTTGGGATTGACGCGTTCAACCTGCTGGTTGGCACGTCGCCGGGAGACATTACGGGCGCGGCAGAGGGGGCGCTTATTGGCGGAGCGGTCGGCCTGGCCGTCTGGCACTCACGCCGCAGCGCCGTACGGTCAGTTGCGCGAACCATGGGCACGGCGGCGCTGGTGGGCGGCGTGGCGGGAGCCTTGATCCCGATTGCCGGCGGCCGGCTGATGGGCGGCAGTCTCGACCTGCTTGCCAGGACGATGCCGGGATCGCGGCTTCAGTTCGGTAATGTCGGCCTGTTCGGCGAGGCCGGGTTCGGGCCGCTCAGCCAGATAGCGACGGGCGCGCTCGAAGGGGCGCTGTTCGCGGCCTGCATCGTTGGCGCCATGACACTTGCACGGCGCTGGCTCGACAAAAACGCCTAGCCGTCAGCCGGCCGAGACGAAGCTGTCGAGCACCTTCTTGCGACCGGCATGCTCGAAGTCGATCTCAAGCTTGTTGCCCTCGATGGCGGCGATGGTGCCGTAGCCGAACTTGCCATGGAACACGCGCTGGCCAAGCTCGAGGTCGGTCCGGCCGGGATTGCCGAGACTGACGGCCGACGCCTTCGCCTCGATCACCCGCTGCGGCTCCGGGTTGAAGCGGCCGCTGCGGCTCGCCCGCTGCCAGCCGGGCCCGCGGGTGCCGGCGCGGTTGGATTGGGCCGCGGCAAGATGGGCGAACGGGTCCGACCGCTCGCTCCACTGCGCGCGCCACAGCGACTCGCCGCCGGTCATCGTGGTTTCGTGCTCGATGTGCGCGTCCGGAAGCTCGGCGACGAAACGGCTCGGGATCGAGCTGGTCCACTGGCCGTAGATGCGGCGGTTGGCCGCGTGGAGGATGGTGCAACTGCGCCGCGCGCGCGTGATGGCGACGTAAGCGAGGCGCCGTTCCTCCTCGAGTGCTGCCAGGCCGCCTTCGTCGAGCGAGCGCTGCGATGGGAAGATGCCTTCCTCCCAGCCGGGGAGATAGACGGTGTCGAACTCGAGCCCCTTGGCGGCGTGGATGGTCATGATCGTCAGCCGTTCGCCCAGCCGCGCGGCGTCATTGTCCATGACCAGCGACACATGCTCGAGGAAGGCCCCGAGCGATTCATATTCCTCCATCGCCCGGGTCAGTTCGGCGAGGTTCTCGAGCCGCCCCGCCGCCTCGGCGGTGTGCTCGGCCTGGAGCATCGCCGTATAGCCGCTCTCGTCGAGCAGGATCCGGGCGAGCTCGGCATGAGGAAGCGTTGCCGCCATATCCCGCCAGCGGGCGAGATCGGCGACGAAGTTGGTCAGGCTCCGGCGCGCCTGGGGGGTCAGTTCGTCCGTGCCGAGGATGGAGGCCGCCGCGAGCAGCAACGGCTGCCGGGTCGCGCGGGCATGAGCGTGGATGCAGGCGACCGCCTTGTCGCCGAGACCGCGCTTTGGGGTGTTGACGATCCGCTCGAACGCGAGGTCGTCGGCGGGCTGGGCGATCAGCCGAAGATAGGCGACTGCGTCGCGGATCTCGGCGCGCTCGTAGAATCGATAGCCGCCGATGATTTGATAGGCGAGGCCGATGCCGATGAACCGTTCCTCGAACTCGCGGGTCTGGAATTGGGCGCGAACCAGGATGGCGACATCGTCGAGGCTGCCGCCACGTGCCTCATGCTGCTCGATTTCCTCGCCGATTCTCCGCGCTTCCTCGGGCCCGTCCCACACTCCGATAATCCGCACTTTCTCGCCATCGCCGGCATCGGTCCAAAGCGATTTGCCGAGCCGGCCGGCATTGTGCGCGATGAGGCCGTCGGCTGCGGCCAGTATGTGGCTGGTCGATCGATAGTTCTGCTCGAGCCGGATGACCTTGGCGCCAGCAAAGTCCTTCTCGAACTTCAGGATGTTGGCGACCTCGGCCCCGCGCCAGGAATAGATCGACTGGTCGTCGTCGCCGACGCAGCACAGGTTGCGGCGCGGCTCGGCGAGTAGCTTCAGCCATTCGTACTGAGCGCTGTTGGTATCCTGATATTCGTCGACGAGAATGTAGCGAAGGCGGTCCCGATAATTTTCGAGCACGTCCTCGCGGCCCCGAAAGATGCGCAGCATGTGGAGCAGAAGGTCGCCGAAGTCGCAGGCATTCAGGGTTCTCAGCCGTTCCTGATAGGCCGCGTAAAGGTCGCGGCCGCGGCCGTTGGCGAAGGCTTCCGCTTCGCCGGCGTCGATCTGCTCGGGAGTCCAGCCGCGGTTTTTCCACCGGTCGATCAGGCCGGCGAGCTGGCGCGCCGGCCAGCGTTTCTCGTCGAGGTTGGCGGCCTGGATCAGCTGCTTGAGGACTCGCAGCTGGTCGTCGGTGTCGAGGATGGTGAAGTTGGACTGCAGCCCGACCAGCTCGGCGTGGCTGCGCAGCATTCGCGCTGCGACCGAATGGAAGGTGCCAAGCCACGGCATCCCTTCGAGCGCCCCGCCCGACAGGGTGGCGACCCGTTCCTTCATCTCGCGCGCGGCCTTGTTGGTGAAGGTGACCGCGAGGATTTGGCTCGGCCAGGCCAGCCGGCTGGCGATGAGATGCGCGAGGCGCGCGGTCAGCGCGGCAGTCTTGCCGGTGCCGGCGCCGGCCAGGACCAGCACCGGGCCTTCGGTGGTCAGCACGGCGTCGCGCTGCGGCGGATTGAGGCCGGCGAGATATGGCGGGTCTTCGGCTGGTGCGGGGGATTCGGGCACTTGGCGGAGGTAGGGGGCGCTCCTGATTCGGGCAATCCTGCATGGTCCTACGCTTGTTCCCGATATCCCCGTTATCCACAGGCTTGCGCCCAAATTTTTTGCTTGGAACGACTCGTGACGGGGTGCATTGTCATCTGGTGATCGGGACGGAGGTCCCGGCCTCCCCAAGAGCTGGCAACGGCAGGAGGGCGCGGCAGGTGACCAAAGGTCCGATCTCCGCCGGCAGGAATTGGCGAGCTTCTTCGGAAGCGGCCGGGTCCAGCCGGGAAGAGGCGCCGGAAGAGGTGATCTTCCTGTCGCGCGACGCGGCTCCAGCTTTTCTTCGGGAAGGTGAGAGCGAAGCGGGACGCGAGAGAGGTCATCCCAAGAAGGGCCGCGGACCATCGGACGGTTTGGCTTTCGAGCCGGCCGGACGGGTCGAAAGACCGGCGATCCTCCGGGTTGCTGGACGAGTAGATCGGTCAGGCTTCTCCGCAAGGAGTGAGCAGTCGGATGGGAAGCGACGCCTGAGCTGGTGAGCCAGGATCGGAGATTGATTGAGAGCGGCCTCCGGGCTGTTCTGGATCAGGAGACGAACACCGGCAGATCCTTCGCTCGGCGCAGTGGGGGCTGGCAGC
>DATLGC010000148.1:0-10320 GCA_035540655.1 Sphingomicrobium sp.
CTGCTCCCAGAAGAAGCGGGCGTCGGCCAGCCGCGCCGCCAGCACCCGGCGGTTGCCGTCGATGATGGCCTCGCCGCCGTCACTGGCGTCGATATTGGCGATGCAGACGAAGGCCGGCGCTAATCCTCCCCCGACGGGGGAGGATTAGCGCCGGCCTTCGTCTGCATCGCCAATATCGACGCCAGTGACGGCGGCGAGGCCATCATCGACGGCAACCGCCGGGTGCTGGCGGCGCGGCTGGCCGACGCCCGCTTCTTCTGGGAGCAGGATTTGAAGGTGCCGCTCGAGGAGCAGGCGAAAAAGCTGAGCGGGATCGTGTTTCACGACAAGCTCGGCACCATTGCCGACAAGGTCGAGCGGGTGGCGAAGCTGGCAAGATGGCTGGTCGAGGAGGGGATCGTCGCGGGCGCCGACGCCGACCAGGCCGAGCGCGCGGCGCGGCTAGCCAAGGCCGACCTCGTCACCGGAATGGTCGGCGAGTTCCCCGAGATCCAGGGCGTGATCGGCGGCTATCTCGCCCGCGCCCAGGGCGAGCCGGACGCCGTCGCCGACGCGGTGCGCGACCATTACAAGCCGGTGGGGCAGGGGGACGAAGTGCCGGGCGCGCCGGTGACGGTCGCCGTGGCGCTCGCGGACAAGCTGGATAGCTTAGGCCGGTTTTTCGCTATTGAAGAGGTTCCGACAGGGTCGAAGGACCCATACGCGCTGCGGCGTGCAGCCATCGGCGTCTTACGCATCATTCGAGACAATCAGCTCGATTTCGATATCTACCGAGCCATCAAAGCAGCCCTGTTTCTCGAAACGCGTGACCTCGACCCAGAAGATACCACTAGTCGTACATGGCGTCCGATCTACAGTCTTCAGAGCTTCTTTGTTGAGCGACTAAAGCAAGTGATGAGGGACGAAGGCCGAAGACATGATTTGGTTAATGCTGTGATCCCTGAAGGGGATGTAGGCTTCAGCGTGCGAACAGCCATTTCTGCATGTGAGGCGTTGGGAACGTTTTTAGACTTGGACGACGGCGCCGACCTGCTCACCGCCTACAAGCGCGCGGCGAACATTCTGAAGAAAGAGAAGTGGGAGCCGAGCGGGGCGGCGATCGCGGGCGATCTCGAGCCGCAGGAGCGGGCTTTGGTCGAGGCGCTGGACGCGGCCGAGCCTAAAGCGAGCGCGGCGGTCGAGGCCGAGGATTTCACCGCTGCGATGGCGGCGCTGGCGTCGCTTCGCCGGCCGATCGACGATTTCTTCGACCATGTGACGGTCAACGACCCGGACAAGGTCAAGCGCGCGCGGCGGCTCGACCTTCTCGCGCGCTTCCGCGACGCGGTGCAGCGGGTGGCCGATTTCTCGAAGATCGAGGGGTAGCAAGCTGTGCTCGTGCGAAGGCAGGAGCCCAGTCCGGCGGAGCCGCCAGAGCGCTTGCGCGCGCCTGGACCCCTGCCTTCGCAGGGGAACTACAGCGGCCGTTCGTTGGGATCGCGGCGGTCCCTGATCGCGGCGTCGCGCAAGCTGTCGCGCTCGCGCCATTCCTTCTCGCGTTCTTCCCAATGCTTTTCCCGGTCGCGGTGCTCGCGCTCGAGCGCTTCGCGGCGGCTAATCTCGTCCTTGTAGCGGGTCTTCCATTTGCGCCGGCCGCCGGCGGTCAGGAACATCCCGACCAGGAGGCCGAGGACGAAGACCAAGGCGACGATAATCCACTGGTCCGGGGTGAACGACACCATTGCGGGTCCCCTCGAAGATTTTCCTCGCGGGGTAAAGCGCCGCTGGGCGGCTAACGTTCCACTGCTGAAACGCTAGCCGTTGATGAAGCTGTCGCTGATCGCGCAGGCGGCCGGACCCAGGATGACGATGAACAGGGTCGGAAGGATGAACAGGATCAGCGGAACGGTCATGATCGCCGGCAGGCGAGCGGCCTTTTCCTCGGCGCGCATCATCCGCTCGTTGCGGAACTCGGCCGACAGGACGCGCAGCGCCGAGGCCAGCGGAGTGCCGTATTTTTCGGTCTGGATCATGGTCGTGACGACCCCGCGCACTGCCTCCAGATCGACTCGCTGGGCGAGGTTCTCGAACGCCTGGCGGCGTTCGTTGAGGAAGCCGAGCTCGATTGCCGTCAGCCCGAATTCGTCGCCGAGCTCGGGATAGGCCTTGCCAAGCTCCTTTGCGACCCGGTTGAAGGCGGCGTCGACCGTGAGCCCGGCCTCGGCGCAGATGACCAGCAGGTCGAGCGCGTCGGGAAGGCCCTTGCGGACCGCGGCGCTGCGCTTGTTGACCTTGTTCTTCAGCCAGATGTCGGGCGCCTTGTAGCTTCCGATCAGCACTCCGGCGACGGTCATGTAGCGGCGCAGCCACGACCAGTCCGGGAACAGGTCGAGGCCGTAAATGGCGACGACCGCGACAAGGCCGAGCACCACCGGAAGGACGAAGCGGGCGAAGATGATGAAGAAGGCGAGATCCTTGGTCCGGATTCCGGCCTGCATCAGCCTCAGCTGGGTCTTCTGGATCTGGTCGTCCTGAAGCATCTTGAAGCTCGACAGGATCGAGCGGACGCGGTCCGCCGCCTCGCTTCGATTGGTCAGCTTCTTGCGCTTGTTGGTCGAGGCGACGATCCCGGCCTTCAATTGCTCGCGGCGTTCGTTGAGCGCCTTGACGCGCCGGGTCATCGGGTCGCGAACCGTCGTCGCCGCATAGATTGCGATCATCACGGCGAAGGTTGCAACGGCGCTGAGCACCGTCGCGACCCACATGACGTCGATTCCGAGAAGGGTAGGCCCAGGCTGCATGGTCGCGCTTTCCCCTAGATCTCGAAGTTGACCATTTTGGCCATGATGAAGACGCCGATGCTCATCCAGACGAGGCCACCAAGGCCCGCGACCATCAGCCGCTCATCGCTGAAGAAGCCGGCCATGTAGCTGGGGTTGATGAACCAGACGAGCGAGAAGACCACGAACGGCAGCGAGCCGACGATATAGGCCGAAGCCTTCGATTCCGAGCTCATCGCGCGGATCTTGAGCTTCATCTGGGCGCGCTTGCGAAGCACGTCGGCGAGGTTCGACAGAGTCTCGGCGAGGTTTCCGCCGGTCTCGCGCTGGATCGCAAGGGTGATGACGAAGAACTGGAATTCGGGAGTGCCGAGACGATCGGCGGTCTCCTGGAGCGCAGCCTCCATCGTCCGGCCGATCTTCATCTTGTCGGCGACGGCGCGAAACTCGAACCCGACCGGGCCGGGGATTTCGCCGGCGACGATGGCGAGAGTCTCGGTGATCGGAAGCCCCGAGCGAAGTCCGCGCACCATCAGCTCGATGGCGTCGGGAAAGTTCGAATTGAACTTGGCGATACGGCGCTTGATCAGCCGGCTGACGACGAGGTGCGGCAGGCCGACCCCGACGAACAGGCCAATGAAAACCGCCAGCAGCAGCGGCGCGCCGCGCATCATCAACAGGATGATCGCAACCAGGGCGAGGCCGGCCGAGATGGTCGCATATTTGCCGAGCGAGATTTCCTTGCCGGTGGCTTCCAGCCGCCGTCGGAGCAGCGCCGGCTTGGGGATCAAGGTCGACGCGAAGCCTTCGAAGCGGCTTGCACGGGCGGCGAGCAGCTTTCGAATCTGGGCCTGGGCATTGCCGGCGATGACGTCGCCATGGCGCTCCTTGATGAGCTCCACGCGCCGCTTGACCGCCTTCGAGGCCGACGGGCCGCTGAGGGCTGAAACCAGCATCAGGGCCGTCAGGCCAAGGCCAGCAAAAAGGATGATGCCTAGAAACATCCGACCGTCCGTTCCTTCGGGCTTACAGGCAGGCGCGCGAGGCGCCTGCCTGCGCCCCCACTTAAGCTGCCTTCGCTTTCGGCTTGGCGAGCATCGACTTGAGACTATCAACCAGCGACTTGGCGCCGACAGCAGCGGAATTGCCCGCGACACCTTCCTCGGTGGCGTGGCTCAACACCATGTTGCACAGCGTGTTGAACGGCGCCGCCATCTTCCCGCTGGCGACTTCCGCCATCGGCTTGCCGAGCTTGGCTGCCTGGGCCGCCAACTTGCCGTCGGTTGGAAAGGTGATGTCCACCTGCCGCTCGATCGACTGCTCGAAATCCTTGCGGCTGATTTCCAGAGCGCCGCCCGAAGGCACGCCGTTGGCAACCACGATGACCTTGGTCTGGGGCGCGTTCGACTTGAGCCAGGCGAGCACGCGAATGGTGTCGCGGGTGGCGGCCAGCGTCAGTTCCGACACGATCACCGCGACATGAGCGTCGTGAACCAGATGCGGATACTGGATCAGCATGTGGCGCGGCAGGTCGAGGACCGTCGATTCGAACGCGTTGCGCATTTCTTCCTGAAGCTGGAAGAAGGCCGAGCCATCGGTCATCAACGGTTGATGGATTGGAGCCTCCGCCGAGAGCACCGACAGGCGTTCATTGGCGCGAACCATCGCCCGCTCGATGAACAGGCCGTCTATCCGGCTCGGATTTTCGATTGCGTCGGTCAGCCCGCGGCCCGGCTCCAGGTCGAGCGCCAGGGCGCCGGTGCCGAAGTGGACGTCGAGGTCGAGCAAGGCGGTCGAGCGCTTGGCGCGATCGCCGAGCAGCCAGGCAAGGGATGTCGCGATGGTCGACGATCCCACCCCGCCGCGAACTCCGATCACGGCGGCCATGACGTGCGGCTTGTCGGCCTGGGCTTCGCCGCGCGGTCCCGACAGGATGGTCTGCGCGTGAGCGAACGTGTCGCGCAGCTGATCGACCGTGAACGGCTTGAGCAGATAATCGTGGATGCCGCTGGCGACGAGGTCACGATAAAGGCGGACGTCGTTCACCTGGCCGGCGGCAATAACGATCGTGCCGGGCTCGCACACTTCGGCGAGGGCGTTGATGTCGTTGAGCGGATCCGCCGATTCGGAAAGATCGACGAACAGGATGTTCGGGCTTGCCGATACCGACAGCGACTGGACGGCGTTTCGAAGCCCGCCTTTGTTGACCTTCTCCGGGCTCCAGCCGTGCTCGACCGCGACCGGCCGAAGCATGTCGGCGGTGGCGTCGTCGCAGACGAAGGCGGTGAATGGGTCGCGCAGACCTGCGCGTGCCTGGAAGGGGGCGTTCATCAGTTGTCGTCCTTCTTGGTGCTGACGTCCTTAAGCGGTCGCTTCTGCTGCCCGTCGACGATCCCCGTAAGCGGCCAGTTGCGATACATGTCGATCGCCTTCGCTGCCGCGACGGAGTCGCTGGCCCCGGTGTCCTCGCGCCCGTGGACCAGGTCCTGCGGGTTGGCGACCATCGCCGCCAAGCTGCCGTTCACCGAACAGCCGAAGCTCGGCATGGTGCGATTGTGATAATTGGGTTGCGAAGACGCGCTCCAGTTCGGGCAGCCAGAAACCGCAGCCGCGCTGCGGCTGACGATCACCCGGACGACGTCCGGTCCGACCTGACCCGCGGTCATCGGCGCGCCGCTGCTTACGAGCATTCCGTAGCGGCCGGCGATCCGCGCGACGTCCCAGCGGGCCGAAGCCGCGTTCGGGCCGTCAAGGTAGATCATGTCGCCATAGCCAAGAGCGAGGCCGCGGAACCAGGAGTCGAGGCGAGCCGTCTCGACCGGACCGATCGCGCCGTAGGGCGCTGCAACATCAAACGCATATTCCGAGCGCGTGACGGTCGGCACGTTGACCGGAGACAGGCCTCGGTCGGGCATGTCGGCATGCTGGCAACCGGCCAACGCCGTCGCAAGAGCCAGGAGAGAGAGCTTGGTACGCATCATGGCATCCTTCCTCATTGCTCGGCGGGTCACAGGCTGAAGCCCGGGGCGGGAACCGCTCCAGCGGTGCCGGCGCCAATTCCGGGTGCCGGAGCGGCCGGCTGGACCTGGGCGCCGCTGCGGCCCGAATAGGACTGGCCGCCAAGGATCCGCTGGGCGTCGGTCGGAGCCCGGTAACCGTCGGTCGGAAGCGGGAGCTGACCGGACGTCGGCCGAACCAGATATGGCGTCACGATGATGACCAGCTCGGTCTCCTGACGCCGGAAGCGGGTCGAGCGGAACAGTGCGCCCAGAACCGGCAGGTCGCCGAGGAACGGCGCCTTGTCGATGCTGTTGGTGTTCGTATTGCGCAACAGTCCGGCAATCATGAAGCTCTGGCCGGAGCCGAGCTCGACCGTGGTCTCCGCCCGGCGCGTGGTCAGCGCGGGAACCTCGAAGTTGTTGAGCCGGATCGACCCTTCGGTCGAAAGCTCGCTGACTTCAGGCCGCACGCGCATCGAGATCCGGCCGTCGGCAAGGACGATCGGAGTGAAGGCGAGTCCGACTCCGAACTGCTTATATTCGATCGAGATCGAGCCGAGCGACTGCGACACGGGGATCGGGAATTCGCCGCCGGCAAGGAAGCTCGCGGTCTCGCCCGAAAGCGCGGTCAGGTTCGGCTCGGCGAGCGTCGTCGCTAGGCCGTCCACTTCGGCGAGGTCGAGCGAGGCCATGATGTCGAGGCCAAGCAGGTTGCCGATGCCCGAAAGCGTGGAACCGACCGGGCTGCGGATCACGCGCGGAGGCGTGCAGCTGGTGCCCGTGCAGCCGACCGGCGGAAGGTGAATGCCCTGGCCCTGCGCGATCCCGAATGTGAAGCCGCCGCTGGTGTCGGCAAGCAGGTTGACGCCGATCTGCTTGAGCAGCGACCGGTTCACTTCGGCGATCTTGACCCGCAGGTTGACCTGGAGCGGGGTGGCCGATCGCAGCCGGCTCACCACCTGGGTGCCTTCGCCGACATAGGCCTGGACCAGGCGCTGCGCCTCCTCGATGTCGGAAGGCTGGGCGACGGTGCCGGTGAGCAGCACCATATTGTTCATCGGCGTCGCCTGAATGCCGGCGTCCGGCATCGCCAGGCGCAGCATCTCGTCAACCGTGCCGAAGTTGGCGCCGACCCGAACATTGGCGGCGTAGACCACCCGGCCATCGCGGCCGGTCGCATAGACGGTGGTCTCGCCCGGTCCCTTGCCGAAGATGTAGAGCTGCGATGCCGAGCGTACCTGGACGTCGGCGATCGAGTCATTGGCGACGAACACGTCGCTCATCGGCGAGGGCAGGCGAACGAGCGTGCCGGTGCCCTGGCTGAGGTTCAGCGTTTCCGACGGGCGTGCCGCCATCGACTGGGCCGCGACCGGCACGGACAGCGCGACCGTGCTTAGCCCAAGGGCAAGCGCGGAGAGCGCAGTGCCGAGCCGTGCCCGGCTGAAGATTTTACGACTGGTCATGTTAGCGAGCTCCCACCGGAACGACGGTGACTTCATTGCCGCGGGCGACACGAACGACCGGTCCGGTATGAACCGGGGTCCCGTCCCTGTTGGTCGCGCCCGTCAGCGCCTTGGTAAAATTGCCCAGAGCAGCGGCCGCCTCGGACGACTTGTCGGCCGGCTTGGCCGGAACCGTGCGGCGCTGAAAGCGCGACACGTCGCCGCCCGTGGTGAAGGTCGTATTGCTGTCAGCCGGCCGATTGGCGATGGCGAGCAGAAGCCGCCGTTCGTCCGCCGGATTGGCGTTCTGGGGCAGTTTGACGTCCCCCGAGGCGACGGCGCGCTCGAGCTCCGCCGACGAGTCAGCGATCGCTCGCAGCGACAGCGATAGCGTGCCCATGTTCTGCGAAACGGCGATCTTCTCGGCGATTCGCGGAGTGACCTCGAGCGTGACGTTGGAGAAGGTCTTGACCTCGGTCTGGCCATCCTCGCCCTTTTCGCTAATTCGCTGGTCGGTTGCGAGCACGCGCAGATTGCGGACGATGGTTTCGGACACTTTGAGCGCCGGTCCGTCGCCGCCGCCTTGAACGTCCTGGGTCAACACCAGGTCGATCCGGTCGCCCGGGAAGACAAATCCGGCAACACCGGTCGAGGCATTCACCGGAACGGTGATCGCCCGCATTCCCGGCCCGAGCGCCGCGGCGAGGAAGCCGCGATCCTTGGGCCCTACCAATGCACCGCGAGTAACCGGCTGGCCGGCGGTGATCGGATGGCGAACCACCGTGCCGAGCAGCTTCGATACGTCGCCGTCGGAGGAGCCTTCCGTGTAATAGGCGCTCTGCATGAGCTCCTTTGGCCACGGCTGGTAGGTGAAGCTGTCGGCCTCGATGATGGTGCCGACTGGGAGCGCCTTGCGCGCAATAAGCACCTTCGGCCCAAGCGGGACCGCCGGCGCTGCCTGCGCTTCGGCCGCCCCGGCCCCGGCAAACATGTTCTTGGCCATGACCGCGGTAACCACCGCAATCACCAGCGCTCCGATCAGCAGAGCGAGTTTCTTCACATCCATGGCGCAAACGCCTCCCCTTGAGGGCCCCGGTCTATGTCCTCACACATCAGGCAAATTGGTTAAGAAACCGTTGGGCGAGAATGGCGAGACCGCCGATTGCGATCGCAACGCCATATGGGATTTCCGGCCGGCCGGGACGGCCGCGAAGCCGGTGAGCGATTAGCAGGGCCACGGTCAGCAGTCCGCCGGCGATCGACATGATCACGAGGAACCTCAGTGTCGAGGGCGGCGAAAACCACAGCGCCAAGGCCGCCGCTAGCTTGACGTCGCCGCCGCCCATCATGCCGGCGAAAAACGCCGCTGCGAGCAAGGCGAACACGGCGATCGCCACCGCCACCTGAATTGCGGCATCGGGCCACAAAGGCAGTGCGACCGACCACCAGTAGAGCGGCGCGAGCAGCGCGACCGCCAAGTTCAACCGATTCGAAATCGTGAAGGTGCGCACGTCGATTGCCGCCGCCGCGAGCAGCAGGAGCGCAAGGAGCGCGAGCAACGCCATTTCGAAGGAAGCCGCGGTCAACATGACGGGACCCCTAGACGCCGCGGCTTTCAAAACCGTAACCGAGCCAAGTGGCGAATTGCGACATTTTGATCGTCGGCGGCGGCATCGCCGGCGCGAGCCTGGGTGCCGAACTCGCGAGAAGCGCGCGGGTGCTGCTGATCGATGCCGAGCCGGCTTGCGGCTATCATTCGACCGGCCGGTCGGCGGCCTTCTGGCTCGAAAGCTACGGCGGTCCGCAGGTTGCCATGCTGACCAGCGCGTCGCGCAAGCAACTCGACGAAGGTGGCTTCCTGTCGCCGCGCGGGGCGGTCCACATTTCCCGGCAAGGACCCGCTGAGCTACCGGATTCGGTCGATTCGCGGCCCGTCGACCGCGAAGAGCTCGAACGGATAGTGCCGGGGATCCGCGCGGAGTGGCGCAATGGCCTATTCGAGCCGGGCTGCGCCGACATCGACGTCGCCGGTCTTCATGCCTTTTATCTGGCTGGGGCGCGAAAGGCGGGGGGCGAAATCCGAACGGGCGCCCGATTCGCCCGCGCGCGGCGGAGCGGCGGCTGCTGGCACGTGACGCTCGAGGACGGCTCGATGTTCGCGGCAGGAATCATCGTCGATGCCGCCGGTGCCTGGGCTGACCCGGTGGCCGAGGCTTGCGGGGTCCAGCCGCTGGGAATCGCGCCCAAGCGAAGGACGATGGTCCAGCTTCGGGTCGGCCGAAGCGGCCTCAAGGAGCTGCCTCTCGTCAGCGATTCCGAAGGTACTTTCTATTTCAGGGGCGAGGGCGACCGGAGCATCTGGCTGAGCCCGCATGACGAGATCGACACCGATCCGTGCGACGCCGCGCCCGAGGAGATCGATGTCGCCCTAGCCATCGACCGCTTCGAGCAAGTCGTCGACTGGCCTGTCGAGGCGGTCGAGCGAAAATGGGCTGGTCTTCGCAGCTTCGCTTCCGACCGGCTTCCGGTCTATGGATTCGATCCCCGCGAGCCCGCTTTCTACTGGTGCGCGGGGCAGGGGGGCTTTGGCATCCAGACCGCTCCGGCGGCGGCGAAGCTGGCCGCCGCGCTCCTCCTTGGCGACAAGCCGGACGAATGCGTCCAGGCCATCGATCCCGAAATCTTCTCGCCGGCCAGGTTCGGCTAGGGACCGACAAACCCGGTCAGGGAGCGGCCGAGCGGGTTGGCGCAGAAGTGGCGATGCTTTACGCGCTCGCCGATGATGACCCCGCCGCTTCCCGAATGGTCGCCGCACGAGGCAGTCTGGATCGGCTTTCCAAGCGACCCCGAGCTATGGCTGGCCGATCTCAAGCTGGCCGAACGCGAGGTCGCCGCTTTCGCAAAGGCCATTCATGCGGGGGGCGAGGGCGAGAAGGTCATCCTCGTCGCTGCTCATAAAGACGCGGCCGAGACGGCGCGCGAACTTGCCCCCTTCGCCGAGGTGATTGTCGAAAAGTTCGGCGACATCTGGCTCCGCGACACCGGCCCGATCGTCACCGGCAGCGGTCCGAACCGACGCGCGGCCTGCTTTCGATTCAACGGTTGGGGCGGTAAATACGA
>DATLGC010000149.1:0-2146 GCA_035540655.1 Sphingomicrobium sp.
GCTGGTGATGATCCTCGCCGAGGCCGTGCTCCGCGATTGCCCCGGAGCGACCATCATCGCCGACGTCAAGGCCAGCCAGACGCTGTTCGACCGAATCGCCGAGCTCGGCGGCAAGCCTGTGATGTGGAAGACCGGCCACAGCCTGATCAAGTCGAAGATGAAGGAGACCGGAGCGCCGCTTGCAGGCGAGATGAGCGGCCACATCTTCTTCAAGCATCGCTGGTACGGCTTCGACGACGCGCTGTACGCCGCCGTCCGGCTGATCGAGGCGGTCGGACAGTCCGGCCGAAGCCTGACCAAGATCATGGATGCGATGCCCAAAACCACGGCCACGCCCGAAATGCGCTTCCAGGTCGACGAGCCCCGCAAGTTCGCCATCGTCGAGGAAGTGCGCGAGCGCCTTGCCGCCGACGGCGCGAGCGTCGATGCGACCGACGGCGTGCGGGTCAGCACCGACGACGGCTGGTGGCTGCTGCGCGCGTCCAACACGCAGGACGTGTTGGTGGCGAGGGCCGAGGCGAGGGATGAAGCCGGGCTCGATCGCCTGGTCGCCCAGATCGACGACCAGTTGGTGAGGTCAGGCGTCGCCCGGACCGAGGCGGCACACTAGCCTCTGGTTTTTTCGGAAGCGGCTAATCGTCCTCATCCTCATAGCCGACCAGGTTCAGCTCGCGCGCCTTGATCTGGTGGGTCATGCACCAATGCTTGAGCGCTTCCTCGCGGCCGTGAGTGATCCAGACTTCACGCGGCGCGACCTCGCGGATGGTGCAGGTCAGCTCGTCCCAGTCGGCATGGTCGGAGATGACCAAAGGCAGCTCCACGTTGCGCTGCCGCGCCCGCTGGCGGATTCGCATCCAGCCCGAGGCCATGGCGGTGATCGGGTCGGGAAGCCGCCGCGACCAGCGGTCGTTGAGCGCGCCCGGCGGGCAGAGGACGATGTGGCCGCGCATCTCGTCCTTGCTTGCCCCGCCGCAGTGGCGAAGCTCGCCGAGCGGCACGCCTAGCTCCTCGTACAGGCGGCACAATCGCTCGATTGCACCGTGATAATAGATTGGCTGGTGTTGCCCGCGCCGGCGAAGCTCGGCGATCACTCGCTGCGCCTTGCCGAGCGCATAAGCGCCGACCAGCACGCAGCGATCGGGCTCGGCGCGGAGCCGATGCAACAGCCGGTCGATCTCGGCGCCGGTGTCGGGATGGCGGAACACCGGCAGCCCGAAAGTCGCCTCGGTGATGAAGACGTCGCACGGCACCGGCACGAACGGCTCGCAGGTCGGATCCTCGCGGCGCTTGTAGTCGCCCGACACCACCACCTTCTCGCCCGAATGTTCGAGGACGATCTGGGCCGAGCCAAGGACATGGCCGGCGGGTACGAAGCTCACATCCACCTCGCCGATCCGCACCGATGCGGCATAATCGACAGGCCGCCCCTGCTGCTCGCCGTAGCGGGTCGCCATGATCGCCAGGGTTTCGGGAGTCGCCCACACTTCGCCGTGGCCGCCGCGGGCATGGTCGCCGTGACCGTGGGTGACGAGCGCCCGCGCCTTGGGCTGCGAGGGGTCGACCCACGCGTCGGCCGGGCGCACATAGATGCCGTCGGGAAACGGCTCTATCCAGGAACCGAGACGGGGCATCGAGAGCTATAGTGAGCAAGGCCGGGCTGGGTTCCCGCGAAGGAGGAGAGCGAAATGGACCAGGCAATGTGGACTTTGATCACCATCGTCGGCGCGGCGATCCTGTTCATCGTTCTCCTGTGGGCAGCATTGCGGTCGTGGCGACGGACTCGACCGACGGACATTCCGCGCACCGAGCAGGCGACTCACGATCTCTACGAGGAGGAGGAGACCCGCCGCCGCGAGCGGACCGACGACCTCTGATCCCGGACGTCGTCGAGCGCTGGTTCGAGAACCGCGGCTGGGCGCCTCGCCGCCACCAGCTCGACATGCTCGCCGCGGCACGCACCGGCCGCCATGCCCTGCTGGTCGCGGCGACCGGCGCCGGCAAGACCCTCGCCGGCTTTCTTCCGACCATTTGCGAGCTGATCGAGCAACCCGGCGAAGGGCTTCATACTCTTTATGTTTCGCCGCTGAAGGCGCTTGCCGTCGACGTCCAGCGCAACCTGATCGCGCCGATTTCGGAGATGGACCTG
>DATLGC010000150.1:0-2635 GCA_035540655.1 Sphingomicrobium sp.
GCAGTTTTCCGATCATCCCCGAAACCCAGCAGGCCGTCGTCGTGCGCATGGGCAAAGCGGAGCGGATCATCAACCGCTACAGTCCGAACCAGCCGATTGGCCAGACCGGCGCGGGTATCTCATGGCGCCTGCCGTTCATCGAGAACATCGTCCGGATCGACAAGCGGGTTCTCGACGTCGACATGGAGCGGCAGCAGGTCCTTTCCACCGACCAGCTGCGGCTCGAGGTCGATGCCTTCGCCCGCTTCAGGATCGTCGACCCGCTGCAGATGTACATTAGCGCGAGGAGCGAGGACCGTGTCCGCGACGCGCTTCGCCCGATCCTCGGCTCGGAGCTGAGGAACGAGCTCGGCAAGCGCCCGTTCGCGGCCCTTTTGTCGCCCGAGCGGCAGGGCGTGATGGAGAACGTCCGGCGGGAGCTCGACCGGGTCGCGCGCCAATATGGGGCGCAGATCATCGACGTCCGGATCAAGAAGGCGGACCTGCCGAGCGGCACCCCGCTGCAGTCGGCCTATGACCGGATGCGCACGGCGAGGCTGCAGGAGGCGCGCTCGATCCGCGCCCAGGGCGCCAAGCAGGCGCAGATCATCCGCGCCGAGGCCGACGCCGAGGCCGCCCGCACTTATGCGGCGGCGTTCGGGAAAGACCCGCAATTCTATGAGTTCTACCGGGCGATGCAGTCGTACGAGGCGACCTTCGTCGGCGACGCCAACGATCGGGCCGCCCCGTCGAGCATCGTCATGTCTCCGCAGAATGAGTATCTGCGCGAATTCACTGGACGGGGGCGCTGACGCCTCGTTCAAATCGGGTTCATGGTGTCGGACGTTTCCCACGGAATGGTCCGTCCAGCTGAAGAGGTATCGATGAGTTCATCGAAGGAGTCCGGCAAAGTGCGCTATGCCTATGGGGTCGCGACGGCCCTGCTATTGGGTGGTACGGCTTTTTCCCTCGCCACCGGCCAGGCCGGGGCCCAGGTCGCTCAGAATGCACCGGCGGCCTTGGCACCGCGGCCTGGCGCGCCGATGTCCTTCGCCGAGCTGGCTGCGCGTCTGCAGCCCGCGGTGGTCAACATCTCGACCCGTCAGCGAGTGCCGGTCCGCACCCAGGCCGACCCGCTCGAGGAATTCCTCCGCCGCTTCGGCTTTCCCGAATCGGCTCCGGGCGCCCCGAGCCCGCGGACTCGTGAGACCGGCTCGCTCGGCTCGGGCTTCATCATCTCGGCCGACGGCTACATCGTCACCAACAACCATTTGATCCAGGCCGCCGGCGGCAGCGGAGTGGTCGACAGCATCACCGTGACCACCGTCGACCGCCGCGAATATCCGGCGCGAGTCGTCGGCCGCGATCCGACTTCGGACCTGGCCTTGCTCAAGATCGAGGGCCAGAACCTTCCCTTCGTCCAGTGGGGCGATTCGACCCGCGCCCGCGTCGGCGACTGGGTGCTTGCGATCGGCAACCCCTACGGCCTCGGCGGGACGGTGACCGCCGGGATCATCTCGGCGCTTCACCGCGGGATCACTGGCGTCGGCGCCTACGACCGCTACATCCAGACTGACGCCAGCATCAACATGGGCAACTCGGGCGGCCCGATGTTCGATCTCAACGGCAACGTCATCGGCATCAATACGGCGCTCATTTCGCCGACCGGGGCCTCGGTCGGTATCGGCCTCGCCATCCCGGTCGAACTTGCCCGGCCGGTCATCGAATCGCTTCGGCGCGGCCAGCGGCCGCAGCGCGGCTACCTCGGCGTCGGCCTTCAGCCGCTCGACGAGAATATCGCGGGTGCGCTCGGCCTTCCCAAGGACCGCGGCGAACTGGTGCGCTCGGTGCAGCCGAACGAGCCCGCCGCCCGCGCCGGGATCCGGCAAGGCGACGTCATTCTCCGGGTGAACGGCCGCGAAGTCACGCCGGACGAGACCGTGTCGTTCCTCATCGCCAACACTCCGGTCGGATCGCGCATTCCCGTCGAGATCATCCGCGACGGTCGCCGCCAGACGATCCAAGTCACCGTCGGGCAGCGCCCGACCGAGGAAGAGCTGGCGCGGCAACTCGGCGCCGACAACGAGCAGGGCATGCCGGAGGAATCGGCGCCGGCCACCCCGGCCCAGCAGTCGCTGGGGCTATCGCTTCAGGCGCTGACCCCGGCGATCGCCCGTTCGGTCAACTTGCCCGCCGACGTGCGCGGCGTGATCGTCACGGCAGTCGACCCGAACAGCGACGCTGCGGAACGTGGAATTCGCCGTGGCGACCTCATCATGTCGGTCAATCGTCAGCCGGTGACCACCCCCGCTCAAGTGCAGCAGGCGGTCGAGGCGGCGCGGCGCGCCGGCCGGACCAGCGTCCTGCTGCTGGTCAAGCGCGGCAATGCCCCCGAAGCGTTCGTCGGGATCCAGATCGGCAGCCGCTGATCGCAGATCCGTACTCGGCTTTGAAATGGGCCGTCCGAGGCGGCGAAATGCACTTTTCGCCATGCCGGTTGTTCTGCTCGTCTCGGAGGTTCGAGGGCGGCGATGGCTGAGGTGACCGAGGGGAATACGAGCGAAACCGGTGCCGGGGATGGCCGGCCGGCCGGCCATCCCCGGCACCGGTTTCGCTCGTATTCCCCTCGGTCACCTCAGCCATCGCCGCCCTCGAA
>DATLGC010000151.1:0-15089 GCA_035540655.1 Sphingomicrobium sp.
CGGCTATGCGACTCGCAAGGGCGGCGAATGGGGCGGGCCGATCGCCAAGAACCACGGCAGCGAAGGAATGGACAAACTCGCGGATGCGTTGGGCCTCGGTCCCGACGACGGCATCTTCTTCGCTGCCGGCAAGGAAATGGAAGCCGCGAAGCTGGCCGGCTTGGCGCGAACCCGGGTCGGCGAGCAGCTCGATCTTCTCGAGAAGGGCGCGCTCCGCTTCTGCTGGATCGTCGACTTTCCGATGTACGAATATGACGATGAGGCGAAGAAGGTCGATTTCTCGCATAATCCCTTCTCGATGCCGCAGGGCGGGCTGGAAGCGCTCGAGAGCAAGGACCCGCTCGACATCCTCGCCTGGCAATATGACATCGTCTGCAACGGCGTCGAGCTGAGCTCGGGCGCGATCCGCAACCACCGCCCGGACATCATGTACAAGGCGTTCGAAATCGCCGGCTATTCGCGCGACGAGGTCGACGAGAATTTCTCCGGCATGATCAACGCGTTCAAGTTCGGGGCGCCGCCGCACGGCGGCTCCGCTCCCGGCATCGACCGGATCGTCATGCTCCTCGCCGACGAGCCCAACATCCGCGAGGTGATCCTCTTCCCGATGAACCAGAAGGCCGAGGATCTGATGATGAACGCCCCGGCGCCGGTCACTTCGAAGCAGCTTCGCGAGCTCGGGATAAAGGTCGTCGACCCGCAGTAGGGGAGGGGCCGCTAGCCCGACGCCGGATCCGGGTAACGGATTGCGAGGATTTCGTAGCTTTTCTCGCCGGCCGGAAGGCGGACTATGCGCTCGTCGCCGACCTTCGCGCCGATCAGCGCCCGGGCGAGCGGCGCGCTCCAGCCGATTCGCCCATCGGACGCATCGCTCTCGTCGTCCCCGACGATCGTGATAGTTCGTCGATTATCGTCTTCGTCGGCAAGTTCGACCGTCGCCCCGAACCGGACTTCGCCGCGGTTCGACTGCCCGGCCGGGTCGACGACCTTGGCCGCTTTCATCACGCGCGACAGGTGGCGGAGCCGGCGATCGATCTCGCGCAGCCTTTTCTTGCCATAGAGGTAATCGGCGTTTTCCGACCGGTCGCCGAGCGAGGCCGCCCAGCTGACCGTCTCGACCAGCCTGGGCCGTTCGACGCCGAACAGCGCGTCATATTCGGCGCGGATTCGCGCCAGCCCCTGCGGAGTGATGTAGCGCCCCCGTTGCGGGTTCATCAGCCCGGCGGGGTCTTTCCGAGGAAGTGCGACACGTGCACCGCCGTGCTCGGCGTGTCCGGGTTCATCTGGTCATAGACGACGCTATTCTCGATCACCCGCTGGACGTAGCCTCGAGTCTCGCTGAACGGGATGCGCTCGATCCAGTTGAGGATGTCGACATTGGCCTGGCGCGGGTCGCCATGGTTGTTGACCCAGCGGCGGACGTTGCCGGCGCCGGCATTGTAGCTGGCCACCGCGAGCGGGACATTGCCGCCCCACGTGTTGAGCATCCGCTGGAAATAGGCCGAGCCGAGCATGACGTTGTAGGCCGGGTCGGACATCAGCCGCGCCTGGTCGTAGCCGTAGCCCATCTTCCCGGCCTGCTCGCGCGCCGTTGCAGGCATCAGCTGCAGGATCCCGCGGGCCCCGGCATGGCTGACCGCCGTCCGGTCGAACGAGCTTTCCTGCCGGGCGATGCCGTGGACGAGCGACCAGACCTGGCCGCGGGGAACCTGGGCATTGAGCCGCGGGAAGACGTCCTGGACATAGAATGCCGAGCCGTTGTTGCGCGCTGCCCGGCCTACCCAGACGGCCAGATCCTGCCGGCCGATATGCTGGCTTAGCTCGACGGCCATGACCCGCTCGGCGTCGTTGGTCAGCGATTCGGCAAGCGAGCGGACGAACAGGGCCTGCTCGTCCCGGCGGCCCTGCTGGCCGAGATGGCGAACGGCGCGAACCACCGAGCGGCTGGCGAATTCGGCGCGCTGCTGCGGAGTCACCGCGAATGTCGGCAGGGCGCCTGGGGCCGGAACCGGCCGACCCATGCGCTCGAGCGCGAGCTGGCCGTAGAAGGTCTCGGGGAAGGCGGCGGCGCGCTGGAAGTAAGCGCTCGCCTCCGCCAGCCTCCCGGCGGCGATCGCCGACCGGCCGGCCCAATAATAGCCCTTGGTCGTCACCTGCGCCGATCGCCCGCCGCGCGAATAGCGCTCGAACATCGCAACCGCGCCTGCCGGCCGCCCGGCCGACGAGGCAGCGGTCCCGGCAAGCCAGGTCAGCGAGGTATATTTGTCGCGAATCCCGAAGGACTGCTCGGTAAGATCGGTGCCCGGATCGAATATGTCGTCGACCTGGCTGGCGATATTGTAGGCAAGCAAATGCTGGCGGTCGTTGGCCGCGCCCTGGGCGAGCGCGAGTAGCATTTCCAGCCACCTTTCGGGATCGGCCGGGCGGTGCGTGAAATTGTGCGGACGGGCAGCCAGCTGGCGCGCGCCGCCATCACCGCCGCCGTCGCGATAATAGCGCAGGCGATCCATCAGCAGGCCGGCATCGGTCGTCATCTGCGGCGCTACGGAATCCATTAGCGCTTCGGTGTTGGGGTCCCTTGTCTGCATCGCGATTCGGGCCATGAAGGCGGCCCGGCGCTGCGGGCTTACCAGCCCAAGGATGCGCTGGGCGTCCGCGGACCTGCGAGCGAACAAAAGAGCGTCGGCGCGGCGGTCGTGGTCGGCGGCGGTGAAATAGCTGCCGAACCGATTGTAGACGGAGCTTTCGTTGGAAGCGTTGAGATCGGCCGACGCCCAGGACCGGCGAGCCGCCTGGACCGCCTCGGCCGTCCGTCCGGTCGCCGCCAGCGCATCGGCCAGCCGGGCAAAACCGTTGCCGGTCGCGGGCTGCTCTTTCTGGAAGAACATCAACACCCAGGACGGGTTCTCGCCGGGCTGCATCGCACGCTCGGCGTTGCGCCGCATCGTGCTTTCCCCGGGCCAGCCCGGATTGTTGATCAGGAAACGGGCATAATCGGCGAAGCTGAAATTGCCGGTGCCGCGAAGCCGGCGCCAGTCGGCAAGCGCCCAGTCGATATTGGCTTGCGCCTGTGCCGGAGCCTGGAGTGCGGCGGCCGCGGTAGCCGAAGCGGCCAATGCCGCCGGAGCCGCTGCGGCCGGGGTCGCCGGCGCCGAATTGCGATTGAGCGGCTTGGTCGACGCCAATGCCGCTGTGCCCAACAGGGCGGGGATGATGAAAAGAGCTGCCCTCCGCATGCTGGACATAATGGTCGGCGGCTCCTTATCAATCGCTGAACGAACGCCGAGCCTATCGGCCAAGTCATTATCCGTGAAGGAGTAACCGCATGTTTTCCGGCTCGATTCCGGCCCTTGTGACTCCTTTTGCGGCAGGACGAGTCGATCCTGCGACGATCCGAGAGCTCGTCGAATGGCAGATCGGCGAGGGCTCAACTGCTTTGGTGCCGTGCGGCACCACCGGCGAAGTCGCGACGCTCGATGCCGACGAGCACCGGCTGGTGATCGAGACGGTGGTCGACACCGCTTCCGGCCGGGTGCCGGTAATCGCCGGCTGCGGAAGCTATTCGACCGCGGCGACGATCGAGCGGATGCGGGTCGCGAAAGAGGCCGGCGCCGACGCGGCTCTGGTCGTCGTTCCTTATTACAACAAGCCGAGCCAGGCCGGGCTTGCCGCCCATTTCCGCGCCTGCGCCGAAAGCTCGGACCTGCCGATTATTGTCTACAACGTGCCCTCGCGCACCGTCGCCGACATCTCCGTCGAGACCCTGGCCGAGATCGCCAAGCTGCCGACCATCGTCGGAATCAAGGACGCCACGGGAAATCTCGCCCGGGTGACCGCCCAGCGCCTCGCCTGCGGCAAGGAATTCGTCCAGCTTTCCGGCAATGACGACATGGCCCTTGGTTTCAACGCGATGGGCGGGGTAGGGTGCATTTCGGTCACCGCCAATGTCGCGCCGCGTCTTTGCGCCGAATTCCAGAAGGCGACGCTGGAGCGCGATTGGGACAAAGCGCTCGAGCTTCAGGACCGGCTTTACCCGCTGCATGCAGCCCTGTTCTCCGATGCGTCCCCCGGGCCAGCCAAATATGCGCTGGCGCGGGTCCGGCCCGGCTTCCCGGTCGAGCTTCGCCTGCCACTGACGGAGCCTTCCCCCGCCTCCAAGCGAGCCGTCGACGGTGCGCTCGAGCATGCCGGATTGGTCTAGCGTCTGCTTTGGGTGGAAAGCGGACATTAGCCGACGGCCTGCGGTTCTTGAAAAAGGATCATCAATAACCATATAGGCTGGCGCCAGGTGCCCCCTACGGGCCTGGTTTTCGAAGAGGGCGTCCGCTCTCTCGGACGCTCCTCGTAAACAGTTGCTCAAAGGAGGACTTGTTATGAGGACCAATCTTGACCTAGCGCCGTTCCGCCGCGCGACTGTCGGCTTTGACCGGCTGTTCGATCTTCTCGAGAACGGCACTTCCATGATTAGCGGTGAGAACTATCCCCCGTTCGACCTCGAGCAGGACGGCGAGGACCGTTATCGGATCACCCTCGCTGTTGCCGGTTTCAGGCCGGACGAGATCGACGTCACCGCGCAGCAGAACCTGCTGATTGTTTCCGGCCGCAAGGCCGAGCAGGACGATCGCCGCACCTACGTCCATCGCGGCATCGCGGCTCGATCGTTCGAGCGGCGCTTCGTTCTGGGCGATTATGTCCAGGTGAAGGGCGCCGACATGAAGGACGGCCTGCTGACGCTGGAGCTGGCGCGCGAGATCCCCGAGGAAATGAAGCCGAAGAAGATTAAAATCGGCACCTCCTCGGACCGCGATCGCCAGCCGCGGCTGACGGATCGGCAGGATTCCGCCAACCGGAACGAGCACGAGAAGGCCGCAGCCTGATCGGCTCGTTAGCTTGAAGCCGGAGCCGGTCCTTCAGGGGCCGGCAACGGCCCATCTCAATTCGTTGCAGACGGAAAGGAGGAATTGTCATGGCTATGCGTGATCTCATTCCCTGGAGCCGCCAGCAGCAGAACACGGCTCCCACCATGCTGGGCGACCGCGACTGGAGCCCGCTTTCGAGCTTCCGCCGCGAGATCGACCGGTTGTTTGACGACATGTTCCGCACGCCCGGCCTCGGCAGCTTCGGTGGCGGCATGATGACTAGCTGGCCGAGCATCGAGGTAAAGGACGAGGACAGAGAGATTGTCGTCACCGCAGAGGTGCCTGGCATGAGCGAGAACGACGTCGAACTGCTTCTCGACAGCGGCATGTTGACGATCCGCGGAGAAAAGAAGGGTGAGAGGGACGAACGCGGCTATTCGGAGCGCTGGTACGGCCGCTTCGAACGACAGATCCCGCTTCCCGCCTCAGTCGAGCAGGAGAAGTGTAAGGCCGACTTCCGCAATGGCGTGCTGACCATCCACCTGCCGAAGAGCGCTGAAGCGGAGGACCGCAAGCGTATCCCGATCAATGTCGAGACCAGGCACTGATGACGAAGCCCCGGGCGGCAGTCCCGGGGCTATTTTCTTTGGCTGAGGAGGAGGACCAGCAATGTGGAACAGTCTGAACAGGAAAGGCATCGCGGCAGGTCTTGCCGCGGCCGGTGCAGCGGTGCTCTTGATGCCGGTGCTGCTCGGATTTGAGCTGCCGTCAATCGGCGCGATCAGCAGTAACGTGGTGGGCGCCATAATGATTCTCAGTGCCGCTGGAATTGCGTACGGCAGCCTTGCGCTGTGGTCCGCGCTCGTCCTTGGTGGCGGCGCCTGGACTCTCGTCGCTCCCCGTCGCTTTCGGTTTTTACGACGGCGGTGAGGCATTCTGGACGCACATGGCGGCCGGCTTTGCGTGGGTCCTGGCTGGCCTTGCCGGCCATGAGCTGCTCACCCGGCACTCAGAGGAACGGCGGAGCAGATGACGCGGTAGAGGGAGGGGATCAACGATGAGGACGCTGAACCATCTGAAGACGATGATGCTGTTGGCAGCGCTCACTGCGCTGTTCATGGCCCTAGGTTACGCCTTCGCCGGCGCGAGCGGAGCGATAGTCGCACTCGTCTTAGCAGCCGCGATGAATGCCTTCACCTACTGGAACGCCGACAAGATCGTGCTGGGGATGCACGAGGCCCGTCCCGTCGATGCACGTACAGCGCCCGAACTCTACGCGATCGTCCAGCGGCTTGCCACACGAGCTGGCCTGCCAATGCCGAAGGTGTTCCTGATTGACTCAGAGCATCCGAACGCCTTCGCCACCGGCCGAAGCCCCAAGAATGCCGCCGTTGCGGTCACTACGGGGCTGCTGCGCATCCTCGACCTTGATGAGGTGGAGGCGGTTACGGCGCATGAGCTTGCGCACGTGAAAAACGGCGACACGCTCGTGATGACGTTGGCGGCGACGCTTGCCGGTGCCATTTCGATGATCGCCAATTTCGGATTGTTCTTCCGTGGCAATGACAGTCGTGGCAATGCACTGGCCGGGCTGCTGTCAGTAATCGTCGCGCCCTTCGCGGCGATGCTCTTGCAGCTGGCGCTTAGCCGCGCTCGGGAATACGGCGCCGACCGTCGTGGCGCAGAGATATGCGGACGACCGCGTGCGCTCGCCTCCGCGCTTGCAAAACTTGACCTAGCAGCCAAGCGGATCCCGAACGCGGTGGCCGAGCGCAATCCAGCGGCCGCATCGCTCTACATCGTGCCCGCGCTGAGCAACGGCGACAGCCTGTTTTCCACGCACCCGGCGACGGAGAACAGGGTTTCGGCGCTGCTGACGTTAGAGGCTGAACTCGGGAGAGGTACAGCAAGAGCAGTTGGTCCCGGGGGAGGCGATCGACCGATGCACCGGCTGCGCCGCATCTGACTGGATGTTCCGCCGACGAACGCGAACACCGGCGATAGCGTCCGCAATGGGTCGAAAGCGGACTCTAGCGGCACAGATCACCACGCCTGACAAAACAATAAAATGTCCGATTGCCAACGCACTCATTCCTTCGGAGTTGGTGCACCCTTGCCCGGCTCTCCGGCTTGCGCGCACGGGCTCCGGTCGCCTACCCGCAGATCCCATGGCCAAGGAGCTTCCCCCGCCGTTCGACAAGCAGAAGGTCGTCGCCGAAAATCGGCGGGCGCGATTCGACTATTTCGTCGAGGAAAGGTTCGAGACAGGCATCGCCCTGACCGGAACCGAAGTGAAGTCGCTTCGCCACGGCGAAGGGTCGATCGCCGAAAGCTACGCGACCGTCGAGGGCGAGGAAGTATGGCTGATCAACAGCCACATTCCCGAATATAGTCATGGCAACCGGCTCAACCACGCGCCCCGGCGGCCCCGGAAGTTGTTGCTGAAAGGCCGCGAAATCGCCAAGCTGCAGGGAGCGGTCACAAGGCTCGGCCTGACGCTGGTTCCGCTGTCGATCTATTTCAACGGCAGGGGGCGGGCGAAGGTCGAGCTGGCGCTGGCGAGAGGCAAGAAGGTGCACGACAAGCGGGAGACCATCAAGGAGCGCGACTGGAAGCGCGACCAGGCGCGGCTGTTGAGGCGGCATGGCTGACATCGGCGGCTTCTTCGGCCGGCTCGTCCATCGGCACGCGCCGTCGCGCGACGAAGTGCTGCAAAGCCGCTGGCTGAAGCCGTTCGGCGAACGAATCCGCCGCTCCGACCTGTGGCGGTTCACCCGACGTTCGGTGCCGCGCGGAGTCGCGGTCGGCCTGTTCGTCGGCATCTTCCTGATGGTGCCCGGACTTCAGATCATCGGCGCGGCGCTGTTCTCCGCGCCGTTCCGAGCCAATATCCCGATCGCCGCGGCAATGACATTCCTGTCCAACCCGGCAACGACTCCTTTCTTTCTGGTTGCCGCGATCACCGTCGGCAACAGGCTCGGCTTCTCGGCGGATCTGGCTGCGTTCCAGGCTTTGTGGGCGAGCGGCGCCGGAGCCAGCGAATGGGTCCGCTGGCTGCTGTCCGACGCAGCTCCGGCCGTGGTGACCGGGCTGGCTGTCATCGGCGCGGTCTTCGCATTCGCAGGATATTGGGTGTCGCTCGTCGGATGGCGCTGGTGGGTGGGGCGCAAATGGCGCCAACGTCGAGCCGGCGAAGTTTAAGCCGCGGCTCGGCCGCGACCAGTTTTGGAGGTATTATATGGTGCGTTTGATTGCAGCTCTGGCCGCCGGAACGGCGCTCGCCTCTTGCGCGGCGCAGTCGGTCCCGACCGTCGCCCCTGCTGCCCCGATGGCGGCTGAACAGGCCGCGCCCGAGCCGCCTCGCGGCGCCGAGATCGGAACCTTCGGTTTCGACACCGCCGGAATGAACCGGGCGGTACCGCCGGGCGAGGATTTCTATGAATTCGCCAACGGAACCTGGGCCCGAACCACCGCAATCCCGGCGGACAAGTCGAACTATGGCATGTTCACCATGCTCGACGATCTGTCGCGCGAGCGCACCCGCGCAATCATCGAGGAAGCGGCTCGCGACACGTCGAACAAGGTCGGGCTGGCTTATTCGGCCTTCCTCGACATGGCGGGGATCGAATCGAGAGGTCTTGCGCCGATCCAGCCGTGGCTGGGCGAGATTCGCGCGCTTTCCGGAAAGGCCGCCTATCCGGCGCTCGTCGCCCGCGCCGATCGGCTGGGCATCGGCGGTCCGTACGGATCCTACGTCGGCGTCGACGACAAGCAGAACGACCAATATATCCTCAACCTGTTCCAGGGCGGCCTCGGCATGCCCGACCGGGACTATTACCTGTCCAGCGACGCCAAGATCGTCGAGACGCGCGGGAAATATGTCGACTATCTGACCCGAATGCTGACCCTGGCCGGCGAGACGAATGCCGCCGCCAGGGCGCGAGCGATACTCGATCACGAAACCCGCATCGCGCGCGCTCACTGGACCCGGGTCGACAGCCGCGATGCGACCAAAACCTATAACAAGATGACCGCGGCCGAGCTTCAGCGCCGAACGCCGGGCTTCGACATGCTGGCCTACCTGCGCGGCATCGGCGTCGGCCAGGAGCAGCTGCTGGTTGCCCAGCCGAGCGCGTTCACCGGTATCGCCCAGGCCGTTCAGCGGGCGCCGCTTCAGGTGCTCAAGGACCAGCTGATCGTCCGTTCGCTCAGCGCCTACGCCGCTTATCTTCCCGGCGAAATCGACCGGACGAACTTCGCTTTCTACGGGACCGCTCTGTCCGGCACGCCCGAGCAGGAGGAGCGCTGGAAGCGCGGAGTCGACTTCGTGACCCGATCGCTCGGCGATGAGGTCAGCCAGGTCTATGTCCAGCGCCACTTCCCGCCCGAGACCAAGGCAGCGGCCGACGAGCTGGTCCGCAATGTCGTCGAGGCCATGGGCCGCCGGATCGACAATTTGAGCTGGATGGCGCCGCAGACCAAGGTTCGGGCGAGGGCCAAGCTCGCCAATTTCACCACCAAGATCGGCTACCCCGACCAGTGGCGCGATTATTCCGGGCTCGAGATGCGCCCCGGCGAAGCGCTCGGCAATGCGATGCGCTCGGCCGAGTTCGAGCATGAATATCAGCTCGGCAAGCTCGGCGGCCCGGTCCGGCGCTGGGAATGGTTCATGACCCCGATGACGGTCAACGCTTATGCCAATTTCAGCATGAGCGAGATCGTCTTCCCGGCGTCGATCCTGCAGCCGCCTTTCTTCGACCCCAATGCCGATCCGGCGATCAACTATGGTGGCATCGGCGCGGTGATCGGCCATGAGATCAGCCACCATTTCGACGACCAGGGCGCCAAATATGACGAGCACGGCCGGCTTTCGGACTGGTGGACTCCGGCGGACGTCAAAGCGTTCGAGGAAGCCGGCAAGGCGCTGATCGAGCAGTATAATAAATATGAGGCGCTGCCCGGCATGTTCGTCAACGGGCAGCTGGCACTCGGCGAGAATATCGGCGACCTCGCCGGCCTCACGGTCGCCTACGACGCCTATCGCACTTCGCTTGGCGGGCGTGAGCCTCCGGTGATCGACGGAACGACGGGCGACCAGCGCTTCTACCTCGGCTGGGCCCAGATCTGGCGGCGCAATTACCGGGAGGAAAATCTGCGCCAGCGGCTGATGACCGGCCCGCACGCGCCTTCGATCCAGCGGACCTGGATCGTCCGCAACCTCGATCCCTGGTATCCGGCATTCGCCGTCCAGCCGGGCCAGTCGCTCTATCTGCCACCCGAACAGCGCGTGCGTATCTGGTAGGATGCTTCACCGCGAGCTGACCGACCTCGACACAGCTCCGGCGGGAGCGACCCGCTATCTGGTGCCGGGTCTTGTCGGTGCGGCGGCGGCAAGCGCGGCGGTTTGCTTCTGGCTGCTCGGCTTGCCGCTTGCCGGCATTGCCGCGGCCGCGATTATCGTCGCGACGTTCGGGATTGTGCTGGGAATTGAACGACGCGCGCCGTCCCTTGCCGTCGAGCCGCTTTCGGTCGTCCCGGATTTCTCGCTTCTGGGTTCGGCCCTGGGCCTGTGCGGAGATGCAGCCGCGATCACCAGCAGCGAGGGCAGCCTGCTGATCGCGAACGCGGCCTACCGGGAGCGATTTGGTGACTACCGGCCGCCCCTCGATCTGGCCGACGGGGACGAGGGGCGGCAGTCGCTCGAAATCGCCCGGACCATGGCCGTCCGCGACGGGGCAGGGTGCGTGGGCGGCGTAAGCTGTGCAATCGGGCCGATCTCGGTTGAGGTCGAGCGCGTCGGCAGCCGTTCCGATCTGTTGCTCTGGCGTTTTCCCCGTCCTTCCGAGCCGGATCCGCTGCTGGTTCAGGCCAAACGGCTGAGCGGAACGGCCGGTGATCGCTTGGGCAGCATCGGCATTCTCGCCGCACTGGTCGATTCCGATGGTCGGCTTGTTGCCGCCAATCGTGCCTTCGTCGCTCGCGCAATTGCGCCAGGCGAAGGCGAGAAGGAGCAGCGTTTCGCCGAGCTTGTCGAGCTTGGCGAGGACGGGCTTTTGCGATTGCGGTCGGAAGGCGAGCACGGGCGTCAGCTTCGAGTCGTGCACATACCGGTCGATCCCGCCGAGGAAAACGGCGCCGCGACTTTCCTGTTGTTCGATAGCGTCGAATCGGCCTCGCTCGCCCATTCGAGCAATCTCCAGACCTTGCTCGACATCCTCCCGATCGGGCTGGCACTGGTCGACCGCGACGGCCGATTCCTGATGATGAACGACGCGTTCCGGGACGCGGCCGGAATCGATTCGAACGCGGTCCCCTCCTATCCAGGCGACCTGGTGGTCAAGGAGGACAAGGGCGCGGTCGCCGATGCGGTACGCCGCAATGCCCGCGGACCCGCGATTTCCGGTGACCTCGCCGTTCGCCTTGCCCGCAAGTCTTCCGAGCCGGTGGCGCTGACGATTGCCGGGCTTCGCGGCCTCGGCGACGCGGCTGTGCTGCTCCTGCTCAAGGACAATAGCGAGGAGGCCAAGCTCAAGCAGCAGATCGCCCAGGCGACCAAGATGCAGGCGGTCGGCCAGCTCGCCGGCGGCGTCGCCCACGACTTCAACAACATTCTGACCGCGATCATCGGCCATTGCGACCTGATGCTAATGCGCCATACGCCGGGCGACAGCGACTATGACGACATCCAGCAGATCAAGTCGAACTCCAACCGTGCCGCCGGCCTCACTCGCCAGCTGCTCGCTTTCTCGCGCCAGCAGACGCTTCGCCCCCAGGTCTTGCAGCTGCCCGATGTCGTGTCGGAAGTGTCGCACCTGCTCAAGCGGCTGCTCGGCGAGACGGTTCAGCTGGTGGTCAAGCACGGCCGCAATCTCGGGCCGATACGAGCCGACCCGGGCCAGCTCGAACAGGTGATCGTCAATCTCGCGGTCAATGCCCGCGACGCAATGGCTACCCAGGGCGGAGGAACACTGACAATCCAGACCTATGCGGTGAAGGCCGACCAGGTCGCCGAGCTAGGCTCCGAGATCCTGCCTGTCGCCGACTATAGCGCGCTGTCGGTCAGCGACACAGGTTGCGGAATCCCGGCAAACATCCTGGGCAAGGTATTCGAGCCCTTTTTCACCACCAAGGAAGTCGGCAAGGGCACCGGCCTTGGGCTGTCGACGGTCTACGGCATCGTCAAGCAATCGGGTGGCTTCATCTTCGCCGATTCTAAGGTCGGCAAGGGCACCCGGTTCGTCATTTATCTGCCGGCCTATCGCGAAGAAGCCGAGGCGAAGAAGGCGCGCCGGGGCGCTCTACCCAGGGACAATGAGCTGTGGGGTACCGAGACCGTTCTGCTGGTCGAGGACGAACCGATGGTTCGAACCGTCGCCGAGCGCGCCCTGACCCGTCATGGCTACAAGGTCGTCGCCGCCAGCAGCGGCGAGGAGGCGCTCGAGATCATCGGTCGCGGCGACGAAATCCACCTCATGATCAGCGACGTGGTCATGCCCGGAATGGACGGCCCGGCGACCGTCGCCGAGGCGCGCAAGACCCGTCCCGAGCTCAAGATTTTGTTCATGTCCGGCTATGCCGAGGAGCAATTGCGCCAGTCGATCGACCTCGACAATGTCGCTTTTCTACCCAAGCCATTCTCCGTGCAGGAACTGGCGGAAGCGGCTCGGCGCACTCTCGGCCCAAAATAAATCTTTTCAGCAGTGCGTTGCCCGCATATTTGCCTGTGCATGAGTGAGGGGCGTTCCATCCTGATCGTCGAAGACGAGCCGCTGATCGCGATGATGCTTGAGGATTTCCTCGAATCGCTCGGTCACAAGGTGCAGGGGACCTGCGAATCGGTGGCCGAAGCCTTGGCCGAGACCGAGAAGGGCGGGTTCGACCTCGCCATTCTCGACGTCAATTTGAAGGGCGAAAATGCCTGGCCGGTCGCTTCGAAGCTGAAGGAGCTCGGGATTCCGTTCGTCATCGCTTCCGGCGGCCATGTCGATCCGCCGCCGACCGAGTTCGCGAGCGTTCCGATGCTGGAGAAGCCTTATACGATCGAGCGCGTGACTCCGGCGCTCAATGAGGCGCTCGCCGGCTAGGCTCTTGCTGCCGCGCTTTCTCGCCGCAGCGATCTTCGCCTTTGCCGCGTTGGTGGTCGTCATGTTCCTGTCGCAGACCCGAATGATCTTCCCGACCGACATGGTCGGTCCCGCCGGTCCGTTGCCGCCGGGTGCCGAGCGGATCGCATTCGACACCCCGGGCGGCGATCGGCTGCACGGCGTCCACGTTCCACCGCGAACGGCAGGCCAGGGGCCCCGCACCCTTGTGCTCGGCTTCGGCGGCAATGCCTGGAACGGGGCAAATGTCGCGGCCTATCTCGCGGAGCTTTACCCGCAGGCCGATGTCATAACCTTCCATTATCGCGGCTATCGGCCGTCGACCGGAAGCCCGTCGGCCGAAGCCCTGTTGGCCGACGCGCCGCTGGTGCTCGACTACGCCATCCAGCGAGTCCGGCCTGACAGGACGGTCGCGGTCGGCTTCTCGATCGGCAGCGGTATCGCGGCCAGCCTAGCCAAGACCGGCGCGGTCGACGGGCTGATCCTGGTGACGCCGTTCGATTCGCTCAAGGCCGTCGCTCAGACCCTGTATCCCTGGCTCCCTGTCGGCCCCTTGTTCCAGCACGAGATCGATACCGCCGCTTCCCTGCGTGGAAGCGCAGTCCCGGTGGCCATCATCGCGGCCCAGCGCGACGACATCATCCCGCCACGGCGCACCGAGGCGCTCCGCGGCCGGGTCGCCAATGTGGTTTTCGATCGCACCATCGCCGGCGCCGGTCATAACGACATCTACAATCGCCACGACTTCCGGGAAGCAATGGGCGAAGCGATGGATACGATCATGGATGAGCACTCCCCTTCTGGAGCCTGATCGGTTCCCGCTCGTTGGATGGGCAGCCCATCCACACGCGAGGATCAATCCATGCCCTTTCAGCTACCCGATCTGCACTATGATTATTCCGCGCTCGCCCCGGTGATCGACGAGCAGACGATGAAGCTGCACCACGACAAGCATCACCAGACCTATGTCGACAATCTCAACAAGGCCGTGGATTCGGATTCGTCGTTGCAGGGCCGCGATCTTGCCGACCTGCTGCGAAAAGCTTCCGAGCTTCCGTCCGCCGTCCGCAACAATGGCGGCGGCCACTGGAACCACAGCTTTTTCTGGGAAGCGATGACCCAGCCGGGCCGAAGCGAGCCGCAAGGCGAGCTTCGGGACGCGATCAACTCGAAATGGGGGTCGCTCGACAAGTTTCAGGAGGAATTCAACGCCGCCGGCACAGGCCGGTTCGGGTCCGGCTGGGTATGGCTGGTCGCGACCGACGGCGGCGGGCTCGAAATCACGTCGACGCCGAACCAGGACAACCCGTTGATGGACGTTGCTGACCTCCGCGGAACTCCGATCCTCGGCAACGACGTGTGGGAACATGCCTATTACCTGACCTACCAGAACCGGCGCGCCGACTATCTCAAGGCCTGGTGGCAGGTGGTTGACTGGAACAAGGCGTCGGAGCGGCTGGCTGCCGCCGCGAGGGACGAACTCCTCGTTTCGGTCTAGGACTTGAGCCGGTAGCCGGTTCGGAAGATCCAGGCGATCGCCGCCAGGCACAAAAGGAAGAAGCCGAAGGTCGCGCCGACGCTCACCCCGAGCGCGACCTCGGCGGTGCCGAAAAAGGTCCAGCGGAAGCCGTTGATCAGATAGACGATCGGGTTGAACATGGTCAGCGTCTGCCAAGGCTCGCCGAGCATGTCGATCGAATAGAAAGTGCCGCCGAGGAAGGTCAGCGGAGTGACGATCAGCAAGGGGATGACCTGCAGCTGCTCGAAGCCCTTGGCCCAGATGCCGACAATGAAGCCGAACAGGCAGAAGGTGACCGCGACGAGGGTCAGATAGAGCAGCATCCACAAGGGGTGCTCGAGCCGGACGTCGACGAATAGATGGGCGGTGGCGAGAATGACGAGGGCGACGACCATGGACTTGGTCGCGGCGGCACCGACATAGCCAAGCACGGTTTCCAGCGCCGACAAGGGCGCCGAGAGGATTTCATAGATGGTGCCGGTGAAGCGCGGCATGTGGATTCCGAACGAGGCGTTGAAGATGCTTTCGGTGAACAAGGACAGCATCATCAGCCCGGGGACGATGAAGGCGCCATAGTCGACCCCGTTGATCTCGTTGATCCGCGAGCCG
>DATLGC010000152.1:0-20935 GCA_035540655.1 Sphingomicrobium sp.
GGTTTGCGCCGGGGCGCAACTGCGCTAGCATCGGCGGGCCGAGCTAGGGGGACGTCTGACCGCATTTGCCTGTCCGGCTCCGGAAGCGCGCTGAATGGCCGCGACCGTCGCCACCGTCGCATATCTGGGCCTCGAGGCGCGTTCCGTCGAAGTGCAGGTGCAGCTGTCCTCGGGCCTGCCCGCCTTCGTCATCGTCGGCCTTCCCGACAAAGCAGTGGCGGAGAGCCGGGAGCGCGTCCGGGCGGCGCTCGCTGCGATCGGCCTTGCGCTCCCGCCCAAACGGATCACGGTCAACCTGTCGCCGGCCGACTTGCCGAAGGAAGGCTCGCATTACGACCTGCCGATCGCGCTTTGCCTGCTGTCGGCGATTGGCGCCGCCGATGCCGAGGCTTTGTCCCACTATGTTGCGGTCGGCGAGCTGTGCCTCGACGGCCGAATCGCTGCATCGCCGGGCGTGCTCCTGGCAGCGCTGCATGCTTCCAGCCAGGACAAGGGGCTGATCTGCCCGGCGGCGCAGGGCAGCGAGGCCGCGTGGGCTGGCGAGCTCGAAGTAATAGCCGCCCCCGATCTGCTGGCGTTGCTCGCCCATCTCAAGGGTTCGTCGCTGCTTCCGCCAATCCCCGATGTCCAGGCAGAGCCGGCCGCTTCCGGCCCGGACCTGGCCCAGGTCAAGGGGCAGGAGGTCGCCAAGCGCGCGCTGGAGATCGCCGCGGCCGGCGGTCATAACCTGCTGATGAGCGGCCCGCCGGGCGCCGGCAAATCTTTGCTCGCCGCCTGTCTGCCGGGAATCCTGCCGCCCCTCGAACCGTCCGAAGCGCTGGAAGTGTCGATGGTCGCTTCGGTCGCCGGTGAGTTGAACGGAGGACGAATCAAGCGCAGCCGCCCATTCCGGGCGCCCCACCATTCGGCATCGATGCCTGCGCTTGTCGGCGGCGGGCTGAAGGTCCGGCCCGGCGAAGTCAGCCTCGCCCACCTGGGCGTATTGTTCCTCGACGAGCTTCCGGAATTCCAGCGCGCCGTGCTCGATTCGCTCCGCCAGCCACTGGAGACCGGCAATGTCAGTGTCGCCCGGGCCAATACCCACGTCACCTTCCCGGCCCGGGTACAGCTGGTCGCGGCGATGAATCCGTGCCGCTGCGGTCATCTCGGCGATCCGGCACTCGCCTGCAGCCGAGCGCCACGCTGCGCCGCCGACTATCAGGCCAAGGTTTCGGGACCTTTTCTCGACCGGATCGATCTTCACGTCGAGGTGCAGGCGGTATCGGCAGCTGACCTTACGCTTCCGCCGCCGGCCGAAGGCAGTGGCGAAATCGCCAGGCGGGTCGCCGCGGCACGGAGCATTCAGTCAAAACGCTACGATGGCGCTGGAGTGCGGACCAATGCGGAGGCGGACGGCGAGCTTCTCGACAGCGTGGCGACCCCGGACGAGCCGGGGCGCAAGCTTCTCGCCGATGCGGCGGCGGCGATGCGCCTGTCGGCGCGCGGATTTCACCGGGTGCTTCGCGTGGCGAGAACGATCGCCGATCTCGCCGGCGCCGAGCAGGTTGGCAGGATCCACGTTGCCGAGGCACTGAGCTATCGGCGCCAGGCGCCGCGCAACTGACCCAGCCCGTGATCAGAGTATCCCGAACAGAAGCAGGGCGATGATCAGCAGGCCGGGGACTCCAAGAATCCAAAGAAGCAGTCCTTTTGCCACGAATTTTCTCCTCCAAGGCCCGTATCTGCCGGGCTACCCTTAGGGAACGGCTTAAACAGCATTAGGTTCTGTCGCCGCCATTGCGACGGAGAGGCGGCGTCGCTAGCTAAGGGGAGGGCCCCTGTGGCGGAATGGTAGACGCGCTCGACTCAAAATCGAGTTCCTAACCGGAGTGTCCGTTCGAGTCGGACCAGGGGCACCACCAATCGACCGCGTCCGAGCCGCCTGCTAGTCGCGAACCTCGATCGGGATCGGATTGTCGAGCCGGATCTGAAATTCCCGGCTGCGGTTGTTGATCCTCTCCTGAAACCATTGATCGCCTTCCCAGGCGCCTCCGGCCTTGATCACCATCTGCGCAAGTTCGAGGACGACCGAATTGGCCACCCGGATTGACCCGTGCGAGGCCTTCCTCCCGAGCGAATCCTGCTCGTCGGTGCCGTGGATCGAATAAGGCGGGTTGTAGATCAGCCGAGCCCGTCCCATCGGATTTTCCGGATCCCCTGGCGCCTTGCGCGTTTCGTTGCGAGCCCAGTCGCTGTCGGGCGGAATCCATTCGGGATTCAGGTCGACCTGCTCGATCCTCCACGAGCCGGTCGGGGTCGCATGCTCCTCCTGGCCGATCGCCACCTGTTCGGTGCGCAGCAGCTGATCGCCATTGAAGAGCTGGACCTGGCGGTCGCTCTTGTCGACGACGATTCGAAGCTGGTTGAGCTCCTGCCGGGCCTGGTCGCGCATCTGGGCAAGCTGGGCGTCGCGCTGCTGCTGCGCGGTGGGCTGATTGGTTTCGGCCGCCGTGTCGTTGCGCACGTTGACCTCGCAGGCAGAAACAAGTGCGACCGTGGCCGCTAGCGCGGCGATATTATGAAACTTCAAGCCAATTCTCCTCTCGGACAATTAACGAGGCGGCATAGCCTTGGTTGCGTTTCGCCGCTGGCGGCGCCGAGAGGGCGGGGATATGCTGCGGAGCAATGGACGCGCGCCCGAGCAAGAAAACGGTCGAAGCCGCCGAGGACCCGAACGTCCTCGCGGAAGCCATTTCGGTCAAGCGCGACCGGCTGCTTGCCTCGCTGACCCTGATTGGCGGCATCGGGCTGATCATCGCCTTGCCGTTCGCGCTCCGGGCCGGAGCGGAATTTTTCCTTCCGGTCACCGCCGCGCTGGTTATCGCGATCACGCTCGTGCCGCTCCTGGAATGGCTCGAGCGGCGCGGCGCGCCTTCGTGGCTGGCGGCCTTGCTGTCGGTGCTGATCTTCCTGACCATAGCCGTCTTCGCCATCGCTTCGATCGTCCTTCCGGCGATCGACTGGGTGGCCTTGTTCCCCGAGCGGATCGGCCGTGCGCGCCAGGCGCTCGAGCCGGTGCTCGATCTCTACAATGAGTTCGAACGGTTCATCGACCGGTCGCTGTCGCAGATCGCGATCGGCGAAGACCAGGGGAGCACGGTGCGGATCGAAACGCCCAACTCCCTGTGGGGGCTGCTGACGACATCGGCGCCGCATCTCCTCATCCAGCTGTTCTTTGCCTTGCTGGTCATCTTCTTCTTCCTCTCCGGCTGGACCCGGATGCGCAAGCAGACCATCGTCAGCCGTGGAAGCTTCGAAGGCGCGCTGACGACGGCGCGTGTGATTCAGCAGGTGGTCGACGCGACTTCGACCTACATCGGCACCATCACCATCATCAACGTCAGCCTTGGAGCGCTCACCGCCCTGGCGCTGTGGCAGCTCGGCATGGACTCGCCGATCATGTGGGGCGGGATCGTCGCCGTTCTCAACTACATCCCCTACCTCGGCCCGATCGCCTCCGCGCTATTGTTGTTCGTCGGTGGGCTCATGACCTTCCCGGACGCCTGGTCGGCGCTCCTGCCGCCGGCGATCTTTACCGCGCTTCACCTGGTCGAAGCCAATGTCGTCACTCCGATGGTGGTCGGCAAAAGGCTGACCATCAACCCGCTGGCGATCCTCATCTCCTTGGCATTCTGGACCTGGGTGTGGGGGACCACCGGGGCGCTTCTGGCGGTGCCGCTGCTGATCATCATCAAGACCGTATTCGCCGCGGCCGGGACTCCGGACATCGCCGGATTCCTGTTCGAACAGGGAACGTTGACCCATGCCGGCGAGCATGAGGAAAGCGACGACGACGATGTTGAACCCGCGGGCGAGCGCCCCAAATAGACGGCTCGGCTGCCGTCGTGTTGACACTCAATTGAGCGTCACCTAGGTGCCGCGCCACATCAGAACGCGGGTGTAGCTCAGTTGGTTAGAGCGCCGGCCTGTCACGCCGGAGGTCGCGGGTTCGAGCCCCGTCACTCGCGCCATTTCTTCAAATAAGGCGACAGCAGCCGTGCCGCATGATCTGCGCTCGGGGTCTCTAGTTTTCTAGCGCCTCTTTGGCTCCGGAGGGGCCGCCGCCACCGCGTTCGCCAATCACCGGCGCCGGCCTGCCGAGCGGCTTTTCCTGCTCTGCGACGACTCCGCCGCTAAGCGTCCAGCGCAGATTGTCGGAAACCGAATGCTTCTCGACATAAGCGACCTGCGGAGCCGCTTCGACCGCTTTTCGAGCGCTTGCGAGGTTGAAGCGGATGCCGGGCCGGGTCTCGCCCTTGCTGGCCGCGACCAGCTCCGCGCCCGGGATTGCGGCGGCTGCCTCCGCCGCGGTCACCTCGAGCTTCTGTTGCTCGGCAAGCGCCGCCGCGGCGCGAAGCGCGTCGGCGTCCGGCTCGCGCCCCGAATAGCGCTGGGTGAATGCGGGCGGTCGGCCCCAGCCGCCGGTCCAGCGATAGAAGATGTGGGTGCCGATCACCGCATTCTTGACCAGGCTCGATGCCCAGTAGGGAACCACATAATTGGCGTGATAATGGGTTGCCCAGCCGACCGGCTTGTGGACGAATCCGGCAAGCGCCGCCTCGGCGACGGCGCGAGACCGGGCCCAACCTGCCGCGCCCGGTCGGCGGGCAAGCGATCCGTCGCAGGTGAAGGTGAACTGGCAGCCGGTCGATCGTGTCGACCCCTGATAGACCACCTCGCAGACGCTTGCCGGGAAGGCCGGATGGCGAACTCGGTTGAGCACGACCTGAGCCACTGCCCGAAGGCCGTCGCCACTCTCGTTTCCGGCTTCGTAATAGACCGCACTGGTCAGGCATTCGAGGGCGCGCGCCTGGGAGGCGGAATCGGCGCCGCGAAGCGCGAATGGCCGAGCAGCGGGGTTTGCCCCGCCATCGATCGGGATCGCGGCATTGATCGCCGCCGCATCTTCGGGCTTGATGTCGCGCACCAGAAGCGGCGGAGGCGCGGGAGGGATCGGGGTGCTGACCGACGTTGCGGAACCTCTCGGCAGCCCGTCGAGCGTTGGGCTCGACCAGGCGGAACCGGCAAGCGCGGCTGCGCCGGTAAGCGCGAGAATGCCGAAACCGAGCGTCTCACGCGGGTAGGCTCGCCACAGGCGCGTCGATCGGCTTCGAGCCGACACCCACAAGCGACCGGCGCGGTCAAGCGCGGAAATCAAGGCAAGGGACTCGGGCATGAAGGGCGGTGCTATATTCCTCTAATACGGAGGGTTCAATCGCTGGAGCCTGAACTCCTGGTCCACCGGCCGGTTTCCGACCAGCGCACCAGCGGCCTTAGTGGCAGGATCCAAGCCATTCCCATTACGAGGTAAAACAGCGGCTGAACGAGAACCGGTAGAGTACCGACCGGGCCGGCAAGCGATGCGATGAGCGCTGCCCAGACTGCGATGAGCAGCAGGATGATTCCTATCGCGGCAAGCTTGCGGGCCGAAGGGTGAGTGCTCTGGGGCTGCATTGGGGCGGGCCATACCAGCCAAATCGGCGTGGCAGCCATAGTTCATCGATGACGCGGGGCCATCGGTGGAATAGTTCTTCCTGCTTGGTCGAGCCGCTAAGACGCGCGAAATCGATCTTCATGATTCGAAAGGTCCCGTCCGTGAAGTTTTCTCTGCCCCTGACTGCCGCCTTTCTTGCAACGACGGCCGCCTGCACTACCGCGCCTCAGGCCCCATCTCCTTCGCCCGTAATCACGCCGGTTCTCAATTCGCCGGCGAATGGACTCGATCCGGCGGCCGAAGACCGGCGTCTCAATTCCTTTGTCGACCTCGCCTTTGCCGAGCACCTCTCGAGAAGCCCGCAGGCCCTGACGGCGCTTGGCCGCAAGGAAAGATATGGTGAGCTCAACAATTACACCGATGAGTTCAACCAGGAGAGCCTGGCGCTTGGGCAACGGCGCCTCGCGGAGCTCCGGGCAAAGTTCAATCCGGAGCATCTAAGTCCCGCTGGAAGGCTGACCTACCGCTTGTTCGAGGAGCGGGTAGAGCAGGAGATCGCGGAATTCCGATGGCGCCGGCACGGTTTTCCGGCCAGCACCAACGGCAGTCCGGCCGGAGCCTTCCCCGCCTTCCTGATCAATCAGCATCGGGTCGACACGCTCGCGGATGCCCAGGCTTACGTTTCCCGGCTTCGCGAAGTCGAGCGGGCGATGAACGAGATCACCGCCAACATGCGTTACCAGGCTCAGCAGGGCATCGTCCCACCGCGCTTCAACTTTGCTCCAGTCCGCGCCGACGCGCGGCGTGTGCTTGCAGGCGCGCCCTTCACGAGCGGGGCAGACACGCCGGTCTATGCCGATTTCAAGTCGAAGGTTGAGAAGCTCGACATTCCCGCCGCCGAGAAAGAGCGCCTTGTCGCCCAGGGGCGGGAGGCACTGACCGGACCGTTCCAGCGGGGATATCGGACCTTCCTTGCCACCTGGGATTCGCTGGAGCGCCAGGCGACAGGCAATCGCGGCGCCTGGGGACTGCCGGAAGGCGAGGCATTTTACGCGCATCGGCTTCGCCAATCGACCACGACCGACCTCAGCGCTGACCAAATTCATGACATCGGCCTGGAGCAGGTCGCCCGGATTCACGGCGAGATGGAGCGGATCAAGGCCCAGGTCGGCTATCGGGGAACGCTTCAGCAATTCTTCCGCCACATCGTCGCCAGCCCGCAATACAAATATCCGAACACCGAAGCCGGCCGGCAGCAATATCTCGCCGACGCCCGGCGCTACAGCGACCAGGCGATGGCCGCTTCGCCGCAATGGTTCCGGCGCCTGCCGAAGGCGGCGCTCGAAGTGCGGGCGGTCGAGGCATGGCGGCAGGAAACGGCGCCCATCGCCTTTTACAACCGCCCCTCCGAAGACGGTTCGCGCCCGGGCATCTATTATGTGAACCTCGCCGACATGACCCAGGTGCTCAGGCCGCAGATCGAAGCGATCAGCTATCACGAAGGCGCGCCGGGCCATCATTTCCAGATCGCTCTTGCGCAGGAGCTTCCCGATGTGCCGATGTTCCGGCGCTTCGGAGGCGGCCACACCGTCTATTCGGAGGGCTGGGGGCTCTATGCCGAAGGCCTCGGCAAGGAGATGGGATTCTACCGGGACCCGATGTCCGAGTTCGGGATGCTGTCGACGCAGCTGTGGCGCGCGGTTCGGCTGGTGGTGGACACCGGAATCCATTCGAAAAGGTGGAGCCGCGAGCAGGCCATCCAATATTTTCTCGACAATGCCCTGCTGTCCGAGCGCGATGCGACCAAGGAGGTCGAGCGCTATTTCAACTGGCCGGGACAGGCGACCAGCTACATGATCGGGCAGCTGAAGATCCTCGAGCTGCGCGAGCGGGCCCGGCAGTCGCTCGGCAGCCGATTCGACATCCGCGACTTCCATGCCGCGGTGCTGGAGAATGGCTCGGTCCCCCTCGATGTGCTCGAGGAGCTGGTTGACGCTTACATCAGCGAACGCAGGGGTTAGCGCTTCGCCGAAAACCACTCGAGCCGGTCGGGCGAGGCGAAGCCGTCCAGGGGAATGTCCCAGGGGTCGGTCGGGATCGGCTGATCGAGCAGCTGAAGCACCCATCCGACGCCGATCAGCCGAGCGCCGCTTTTCCTCAACCTGGCCAGAGCCCGGTCATAATGGCCCTTGCCGCGGCCAAGCCGGGTGCCCTCGCGGTCAACCGCGATCAGCGGAACGAGGACCAGGTCGGGTTCGACCGGCGGGTGGCGGCGGGCGGGCTGCATGATGCCGAAGGGGCCCGGCTCGAGCGGATCGCCGGCCCGGAACCGGAACGGCTTGGCCGGATGGTCGAAGCTCGGGAAGGCGACGATCGTGCCGACCGCGCGCGCTTCTTCCATCGCCGCGAGCGGGCTGATCTCGCTTCCCAGCGGAGCATAGCCGGCTACCACCGAGGCTCCGGCGTAAAGCGACGTCAGCTGCTCGGCGAGCCGGCGTTCGAGCAGCGCGCGGTCGGCATCGGACAGGGTGCGGACATAGGCCTTGCGCGCCTCGAGCGCGGTTCGGCGAAGCGATTCCTTGGTAAGCGGCGGCATCCGGGGCTCTGCGCCAGGGCCGCTCGGGCCGGGAGGGAGTGACGGGACCACCATGGCCGTTTGCCGGAAATCCTCTGACGCCACAAACGTCAGGTGGGAACCATGTGCACCGGACCAGGGTCCGGACAGGGACAGTCCCCTAGGATATTTAATCGCCTCAGGGATTTTCGTGGCTTCGTACCGGGCAGTTCCCGTCGCCCTCTATCTAGGCGTCCGCGAGCGCCTTCTCAAGACCATCGGCCAGCGATTCGAGCCGATCGGCGAGCGCTTCGGCGCGTCGCGCCAGCTCCGGGTCGGTTGCGAACGGAGCCGCGGGCGCCGGTCCCTTGCCATCGTCCATCATCTGGTCGGCGAGCAGAAGCGCCGCGAACAGCAGCTGCCGCGCTTCGGACAATGTGCCAAGTCCGGCGAGCGCTTCGCGGCTCTTCGTGTCGACCAGCCGGCCGGCGGCGCGAAGCGCTTCCTCTTCGCCGTCGCGGCAGGCGACCTGGTAGCTACGGCCGGCGATCCACAGCTCGACCTCAGCCACGGCCTGCTTCCCGAATGAGCTCGTCGAGTTCGGCGACCACCTCGCCGACCCGTTGGCGCAGCTGGTCGTCGCGGCCGCCGCCGTGCCGGCGATCGGCCAGCGACCGCTCAATGCGGCCAAGCGCCTGTTCGGCACGGTTCAAGGCTGAGGAAAGGGCCCCGTCTTCCATCGCATCCTCGCTACGCAAGATAGTGACTTCGGGCAAGCATTGACGGGGCCGAACGCACCGACCAAATGGCCGTGCGACGGCGCCGCGGGAAACCGGCCGCGGCCTGTTCCCAGCGATGGAGATCCGATGCAGCCGACCCAACGCCGCCTCGCCAACGCCATTCGCGCCCTGGCGATGGATGCGGTCGAGGCCGCCAACAGCGGCCACCCTGGAATGCCGATGGGGATGGCGGACGCGGCGACGGCTCTTTTCACCCGGCACCTGAAGTTCGACCCTGCCGATCCGCACTGGCCCGACCGCGACCGATTCGTACTGTCGGCCGGCCACGGCTCGATGCTGATCTACGCTTTGCTCTACCTGACCGGCTACGCCCGGCCGACGCTCGACGACATCAAGAATTTCCGCCAGCTCCACAGCCCATGCGCCGGGCACCCGGAGAATTTCGAGCTTCCCGGAATCGAGGTCACCACCGGTCCGCTCGGCCAGGGACTGGCGATGGCGGTCGGGATGGCGATCGCCGAGCGGCATCTGAACGCCATCTATGGTGACGATCTGGTCGATCACCGCACCTATGTGATCGCCGGCGACGGCGATTTGATGGACGGCGTCAATCATGAGGCCGTCGGCCTGGCCGGTCATTTGAAGCTCGGCCGGCTGATCGTGATGTGGGACGACAATCGAATCACCATCGACGGCTCGACCGACCTGTCGCGCAGCGAGGACGTGGTCGCCCGCCACGCCGCCGCGGGCTGGCAAACGATTGACTGCGACGGGCTCGATTCGGGAAGCGTCAGCCGGGCGCTCGATGAGGCGAAGGCGGATGCTCGCCCGAGCCTGGTCCGCTGCAAGACGGTGATCGGTTACGGCGCCCCCAATTTGCAGGGGACGGCCGCGACCCATGGAGCGGCGCTCGGCCAGGCCGAGGTCGAGGCGGCACGGGCCGGGCTCGGGCTCGAGCCGAAGGAGTTCACCATTCCCGACGACGTGCTCGCCGCCTGGCGCGAAGTTGGCGGGCGGGGTGCAGCCGAGCATTCCGAATGGCGGCGTCGGCTCGAGGGAAGCGACCGGCGGAACGAGCTGCTCGACCGCCTTTCGGGCAGGGCCGACGAAAGCTGGCTGAAGCCTCACATCGACAGCCTGCTGGCCGAGGCCAAGCCGGTCGCTACCCGCAAGGCATCGGAAATGGCGCTGGAAGCGGTCAATCCGGTCGTGACCTCGACGATCGGCGGCTCGGCCGACCTCACCGGGTCGAACAACACCAAGACCAGGGGGCTCGAGCCGCTGACCGCGGACAATTATGCCGGCCGCTACATCTATTACGGAATCCGCGAGTTCGGCATGGCCGCGGCGATGAATGGCATGGCGCTGCATGGCGGCGTCATTCCCTATGGCGGCACCTTCCTCGTCTTCACCGATTATGCCCGCCCGGCGATTCGCCTCTCGGCGCTGCAGGGGGCGAAGGTCATCTATGTGATGACCCACGATTCGATCGGACTCGGCGAGGACGGGCCGACGCACCAGCCGATCGAGCACCTGCAGTCGCTCCGGGCGATGCCGGGAATCGAGGTCTACCGCCCGGCCGACTCGGTCGAGACCGCCGAATGCTGGGCGCTGGCGCTGGCGAGCGACGGCCCGTCGATCCTCGCCCTGACCCGCCAGAATTTGCCGCTGCTTCGTACTCATTCGGCGCAGGAAAACCTTTGCGCCCGGGGCGCATACCGGCTGAAAGCCGCGGCGAGCGAGCGCCAGGTGATCCTCATCGCCACCGGCTCGGAAGTGGAGATCGCCCTTGGCGTCGCAGAGCGGCTGGAGGAGCAGGGGATCGGCGCCGATGTCGTATCCATGCCCTGCGCCGAGCGGTTCGACGCGCAGCCGCCGGCCTATCGCGCCGACATTCTTCCGGACGTGTCCAACCGCGAAATCCTGCGCGTGTCGATCGAGGCGGGCACGACCTTCGGCTGGGAACGCTATACCGGCCTGCACGGCCTTCGCATCGGCATCGACCGCTACGGTGTCTCGGCCCCCTACAAGGACGCCTACGAATATTTCGGGCTGACGCCCGTGGCGATCACTGACCGCGTGCTCGCCCATCTCGATCGAAAGGGAATGGAATGACCAAAGTTGCAATCAACGGCTTCGGCCGAATTGGCCGGCTGGTCGCGCGGGCGATCCTCGAGCGGCCCGACTGCGGGCTCGAGCTCGTGGCGATCAACGACCTCGCCGACGCCAAGGCCAATGCCCTGCTGTTCAAGCGCGACAGCGTTCACGGACCATTCCCGGGCGAGGTCGGCCACGAGGAGGGGGCAATCATCGTCGACGGCAAGCGGATCGCCGTGACCGCCGAGCGTGACCCGGCCAATCTTCCGCACCGGGACAATGGCGTCGAGATCGCGCTGGAATGCACGGGCTTCTTCACCGACCGGGCCGGGGGCGAGAAGCATATCGAGGCGGGCGCCAAAAGGGTGCTGATCTCGGCCCCGGCCAAGGGCGCCGACCTGACCGTCGTCTATGGCGTCAACCACGACAAGCTGACCGCCGATCACCGAATCGTCTCCAACGCCTCATGCACGACCAACTGCCTCGCTCCGGTCGCCAAGGTGATGCACGAGACGGTCGGCATCGAGCGCGGACTGATGACCACCATCCATGCCTACACCAACGACCAGAAGATCCTCGACCAGATCCACAGCGACATGCGCCGGGCGCGCGCCGCCGGAATGTCGATGATCCCGACCACCACCGGTGCCGCCCGCGCCGTCGGCGAGGTCCTGCCCGAGCTCAAGGGGAAGCTGGACGGCTCGGCGGTACGCGTGCCGGTGCCCAACGTCAGCCTCGTCGACCTCACCTTCACGCCGTCGCGCGAAACGTCGAAGGAGGAAGTGAACTCGGCGCTCAAGTCGGCGAGCGAGGGGGGGGCATTGAAGGGCATCCTCGCCTACACCGACGAGCCGCTCGTCTCGATCGACCTCAACCACAATCCGGCAAGCTCGACGGTCGACAGCCTCGAAACTGCGGTTCTCGAAGGCAAGCTGGTCCGGGTGGTCAGCTGGTATGACAACGAATGGGGCTTTTCCAACCGAATGGTCGACACCGCCCGCGCGATGGCGCGGTTGGGGTAGCTAGGATGCCAGGCACAACGTTCGTTCGTCCTGAGCCTGTCGAAGGGCGTCCGCTCGACGGTTGTGCCGATCGCCCTTCGACTTCGCGCTTGGCGCTACGCTCAGGACGAACGGAGTTTTGACACGGTGACGAAGTTCAAAACTCTCGACGACTTGCCTGAGGATCTGACCGGGAAACGCGTGCTGGTCCGGGTCGATCTCAACGTGCCGGTGCAGGACGGCGCGGTCAGCGACGACACCAGGCTGCGGGCGGCGGTGCCGACGATTGCCAAGCTTTCCGACCGCGGCGCGATCGTCCTTCTGCTGTCGCACTTCGGTCGCCCGAAGGGGCAGAAAAGGCCCGACATGTCGACCGCTCTGCTGGTCAAGCCGCTGGCCAACCTCCTCGGCCGCTCGGTGCGCTTCGTTGAGGATTGCCATGGGCCTGAGGCGGAGCGGGCGATCCGCACAATGCTTCCGGGCAATGTCGGCATTCTCGAAAACACCCGCTTTCATGCCGGCGAGGAGAAAAACGATCCCGAGCTGGCGCAAGGCATGGCGGCGCTCGGCGACTTTTACGTCAACGATGCTTTCTCCGCCGCCCACCGCGCCCATGCTTCGACCGAAGGCATCGCGCACCTGCTGCCGAGCTTCGCCGGCCGGGCGATGGAAGCAGAGCTGAAAGCGCTGGAGAAGGCACTCGGCTCGCCGGAGCGGCCGGTCGCGGCCGTCGTCGGCGGAGCCAAGGTGTCGACCAAGCTCGCCGTGCTCGCTCATCTCATCGGCAAAGTCGATCATCTGATCATCGGTGGCGGCATGGCCAACACGTTCCTCGCCGCCCGCGGGGTAGACGTAGGCAAGTCGCTTTGCGAGCATGACCTGACGGGTGAGGCGAACGCGATATTCGATCGCGCCGACGAAGCCGGCTGCACAATCCACCTCCCCTATGACGTGGTGGTGGCAAGCGAGTTCGCGCCCAACCCGCCGAGCATGCGCACCTGCAACGTCCATGAAGTCACGGCCGACGAGATGATCCTCGATATCGGCCCGGCCGCGGTCGAGGCGCTCGCCGACGTTCTCAAGACCTGCCGGACTTTGGTCTGGAACGGGCCGCTTGGGGCCTTCGAGACGCCGCCGTTCGAACAGGCCACGGTCGCGCTGGCGAAGACAGCGGCGGCGCTGACCAAGGAGGGCTCACTGGTCTCGGTGGCCGGCGGGGGCGACACCGTCGCGGCACTCAACCAGGCTGGGGTCGCGCAAGATTTTTCGTTCGTCTCCACAGCCGGTGGAGCGTTTCTGGAATGGATGGAAGGGCGCACCCTGCCGGGCGTCGCCGCTCTTGAAGAATTTCGCTGATGGCAGAACGAGTAGAGCTTCTATTTCCAACGCCGTTGATCGCAGATCAGCTCGATGATGCCTCCGCCATCAATGCGGAGCTCGAAAAGCTCATTCTTGAGAAGCGGGCCAATAACGCCGGAATTCAGCGATCCAACGTGAAGGGCTGGCATTCCGACCTCAAATTGCTCGATTGGGCGCGCCAGCCGATCGCGCCTGTCGTCCAGCGAATCGTCGAGCTTGCCGATAGGGCAACGCTCGACACCCAGGCGGCGTCTGGCCAGCGCCGGGGCTGGCTCCTCGAAGCCTGGGCCAACGTCAGCCAGTCGGGGGCAGCCAACGCCGCCCATACCCACGGCGGCTGCTATTGGTCGGCGGTCTATTACGTGCGTGTCGATGACGGCGAAGGCGGCGAGCTTGTCTTGCATGATCCGCGGCTGCCCGCCCTCGATATGCATGCGCCGGCACTGCGAATGCGAGTAGCGGAGCCTGAACAGCAATATTCAGTTGCGCCCGCAGCCGGACTGATCGTGCTCTTTCCGTCGTGGCTGAGCCATTCCGTCACTCCCTGGATAGGGAAGGGCCTCAGAATTTCGGTCGCCATGAATCTCACCGCCGGCCGCAAGCCCGTGAGCTTCTCGTGACCGGCTTTTGGCAACCGATAGGAAGATAAAGAAAGGATAGCTTCGATGGCCTCCTTCGATCATTCGAAGATGCGTAGCAGAATCCGCGAGGGCGACGGCTTCATTGCCGCGCTCGATCAGTCGGGCGGCTCCACGCCCAAGGCGCTGAAGGGCTATGGCATCGAGGAAGGCGCCTGGTCGAACGACCATGAGATGTTCGGCCTCATTCACCAGATGCGCGCGCGGATCATCTCGTCGCCGGCGTTTGGATCGGGCAAGGTGATCGGCGCCATCCTGTTCGAGCGGACGATGGACGGCGAGATAGACGGCAAGCCGACGCCGCAGGCGCTGATCGACAAGGGCGTTGTCCCCTTCATCAAGATCGACCAGGGCCTCGAAGACGAAGCGAACGGTGTCCAGATGATGAAGCCGATGCCGGAACTCGACTCGCTGCTGAGCCGGGCAAAGGCCCTGGGCGTTTTCGGGACCAAGGAACGGTCGGTGATCAACCTTGCCAACCGCGAAGGCATCGCTGCGGTCGTCGCCCAGCAGTTCGAGGTGGCGCGCCAGGTGCTCGCCCACGAAATGGTGCCGATCATCGAGCCCGAGGTGTCGATCAAGAGCCCTGAGCGGGCCGAGGCCGACCGCATCCTGCTCGACGAAATCGCCAATCAGCTCGATCAAGTTCCAGAAGGCCAGCAGGTCATGCTCAAGCTGTCGATACCGGCCGAGCCGGGACTGTTCGACCCGCTGGTGCGCCACCCTAAGGTGCTTCGGGTGGTGGCGCTGTCCGGCGGTTTCAGCCGCGAGGACGCCTGCCGCGAGCTTGCCAAGAACCCGGGGATGATCGCCAGTTTCAGCCGCGCTCTGCTCGCCGATCTTCGCCACGACATGAGTGACGACGAGTTCGACCGCGCGCTCGGCGAGGCGATCGACGAGATTTACGAGGCCTCGACCGAGAAGGTGGCGGCATAAAGGTGGAGGAAGACTTCGACCCATCGCTTTTGCCGCAGCCGCAGCGGGCGGAACCATGCAAGCTCTACCTGATCTCGCCCCAGGAGGTTGGCGGAAGCTTCCCCGAGCGGCTTCGCGCGGCAGTCGGGAACGACATCGTCGCCGCTTTCCAGCTAAGGGTGAAGGGCGTTCCGGAAGACGAGCTCGCGCGCCTTGCCGAGCCGCTGCAGCGCATCTGCGGCGATTCGGGTGTCGCCTTCATCGTCAATGACAGCATGGCGCTCGCCAAGCGGCTCGGCGCCGACGGAGTTCATCTCGGCCAGTCGGACGGCGATATCCGCGAAGCTCGGGCGCTGCTCGGGCCTTCGGCGCAGATCGGCAAGACCTGCCACGACAGCCGCCATCTGGCGATGGAAGCGGGCGAGGCGGGTGCCGACTATGTCGCTTTCGGCGCCTTCCACCCGACGACCACCAAGCCTTCCAATTATCGACCCCATCCATCGATCCTCAGCTGGTGGTCGGCAGTGTTCGAAATTCCCTGCGTCGCGATTGGCGGGATCACGCCCGACAATGCCAAGCCGCTGGTCGATGCCGGCGCCGATTTCATCGCCGTGTGCCAGGCGGTGTGGAGCGCGGACGATGAAGCGGCCGCGGTCGCGCGCTTCGCAGCGCTATTTTCCGGCGAGGAGGCATAGGCGGGCTTGCAACGCTTTCGCGTCCTCCAGTGCGTGGCCGTGAATGTCATTGTTGAAATAGGCCCAGCAGCTGCGCCCTGTGGCGCGCTGTCCTGCCAGCCAAGAGGCCCACTCCTCCATCTGCGCGTCGGAATAGCGTCCCCAATATTTGCCGCCGGTGCCATGGAAGCGGACGTAAGCGGTTCGGCCGCTTGCCCAGCGAGGCGAGACCAGACCCTGGAGGTCGTGGGCAACGAAGCCGGCGCCGTGGGCGTCGAGAGTTTCGGGCACCTCCTCGTCGTACCAGCTTGCGTGGCGGAACTCGACGACATGCTCGAGGTCGCGCGGCAGTTGCTCGAGGAAAGCGGACAGCCGGCCGGAGTCTTTGTGAAGGCTCGGCGGAAGCTGGTAGAGGATCGGCCCGAGCGCCGGGCCGAGCCGTCTGGCCAGGCCGATGAACTCGGCCAGCGCCTCGTCGATTCCGGCCAGCTTCTTCATGTGAGTGAGGAAGCGGTTGGCCTTGAGAGCGTAGCGGAAGCCGGGCGGCGCCTTTTCCCGCCAGCCCTCGAAGGTCGAGGGGAGCGGAAGGCGGTAGAAGCTGGCGTTGATCTCGACCGTGTCGAACTCGCTGGAATAATGGTCGAACCAGCGCTTCTGCGGCAGACCCTCGGGATAGTAGAGGCCCTTCCAATGGCGGTAGACCCAGCCCGAGCAGCCGACATGGATGCCATCGGGAGATTGCTCGCGGGAAACAGTTTCAGGCTGCATCGTTCCAGTTGGGGAACAACCTTTCCCACGGCCGAGAGTTTCGTGGGGTCGCAGGGAGGCGGATCGAATGCGGCAGTCGCTGGCCATTGCAGGCACCGCGATCGTCACCGCGGCGCTGACCAGCGCCTTCTGGATCGCCGCCTACAATCTTATGGGCTCGCCTGGAGCGCAAATCACTCCCGCGGGCGATATCGCGGTGGTCGATCCGCCCGGAGCGCCGCCGGTCGCGGTCGCCGAGGCTGTGGTGGTCGGTCCGGCGGGGCTTGCGATCCCGGTCGCCGGCGTCAAGCCGCAGGATCTGGTAGACACCTACACCCAGTCCCGAGCTGGCGGCGCGCGCGTTCACAACGCCATCGACATCATGGCGCCGGTTGGAACTCCGGTGATTGCCGCCGCGCCCGGCGTTGTGGAGCGAATCTTCTACAGCGAGGGCGGCGGCGGGAACACGGTCTATGTCCGCTCGGATGATGGCCGCTGGAGCTATTATTACGCCCACCTAAGCGCCTACGCGCCGGGCCTTCGCGAAGGCCAGCGGGTGCGTCGTGGGACTCCGCTCGGCTATGTCGGGCACAGCGGCAATGCCAGCCCGGATGGGCCCCACCTCCATTTCGCGATCAACCGGATGAACCCGGACGATCGCTGGCACCAGGGCACCCCGGTCAATCCTTACCCGCTGCTTGCCGGTCGAAGGGTCAGCGGCTAAGGCCGCGGCACTCCTTCCCATAAGTCAAGCAGGCGATCCATGAAGATCAGCGGCGTGGACATCCGTCCCGGCAACATCATCGAATATGAAGGCGGCATCTGGCGCGCGGTGAAGATCCAGCACACCCAGCCCGGCAAGGGTGGTGCCTACATGCAGGTCGAGATGAAGAACCTCGTCGACGGGCGGAAAACCAACGTCCGCTTTCGAAGCGCCGAGACGGTCGAACGCGTCCGGCTCGACACCAAGGACTTCCAGTTCCTCTACCACGACGGCGACATGCTCGTGTTCATGGACAAGGACAGTTACGAGCAAGTGTCGCTGCCCGAAGACCTGCTCGGCGATGCCGCCGCCTTCCTCCAGGACGGCATGGACGTGGTCATGGAGCTGTACAACGAGCGGCCGATCTCGGTGCAGCTGCCCGACCAGATCGAGGCGACCATCGTCGAGGCCGACGCGGTGGTGAAGGGCCAGACCGCATCGTCGAGCTACAAGCCGGCGGTCCTGGACAATGGCGTTCGGGTGATGGTGCCACCGCACATCAGCTCGGGAACGCGCATCGTCGTCGATGTTTACAACCGCGAATATGTCCGTCGCGCCGATTAGGGCCAGCTGATACGTGGTCTCCCATTCCGGCCTTATCACCGTCATGACCCGCGCCGCGCGCAAGGCGGCGCCGCGACTTCGCCGCGACTTTGGCGAGGTCGAGCAGCTGCAGGTCAGCCGCAAGGGCCCAGCCGACTTCGTGTCGATGGCCGACAAGCGGGCCGAGGAGACGCTGATCGAGGAGCTTCGCATCGCCCGGCCCGACTGGGGAATGCTGGTCGAGGAAGCGGGCGCGATCGAGGGCAATCCCGACAAGCCGCGATGGATCGTCGATCCTCTCGATGGCACCGCCAACTTCCTTCACGGTGTGCCGCATTTCGCAATCTCGATAGCGGTCGAGGACCCCAATGGCGGGGGCGGCCGAGCCGAGATCACCCACGGCCTTGTCTACCAGCCGCTGACCGACGAAAGCTTCTGGGCGGAAAAGGGCAGGGGGGCCTGGCTCCAGGACCGCCGCCTTCGCGTGTCGGCCCGCCGCGACCTGTCCGAGAGCCTCATCGGCACCGGCATCCCGCATTGCGGCCGCGGCGTTCCCGAAAACTGGGCGAAGATCTACTCCGCCGTCGCCCCGCACGTGTCGGGCATCCGCCGCTTCGGCTCGGCCGCGCTCGACCTTGCCTGGGTTGCGGCCGGGCGGATGGACGGCTTTTGGGAAGACGATCTCGACCCGTGGGACACGGCGGCGGGCGTGCTCCTGGTCAGGGAAGCGGGCGGGTTCGTCACTGATTATCGCGGCTCCGACCGTTCGTTCGAGCGGCGCGAATATGTCGCCGCGTCCGGCGCCATCCACAGTCGCCTGCAAAAGCTTGTCGCCGGGGCATTGAGATGACGGCTCTGCCGCTTGCGGGCGAAGGGAGGCTGGCCTAAAGCGCCGCCAAATCTCGTGTCCCGGAGTTCCCCTTGGCCAGCGTCGCTGCCGACTATCTGCCAATCCTGCTGTTCCTCGGCGTAGCCCTTGCTTTGTCGTTTGGGTTTGTCGTGTTGCCGATGCTGGTCGCGCGGCTGACCGGCGCGCACCGGCCGGACCCGAACAAGCTCGCCGAATATGAGTGCGGCTTTCCCGCCTTCGAGGATACGAGATCGCAGTTCGACGTGCGCTTCTATCTCGTCGCAATCCTATTCATCGTCTTCGACCTCGAAGCCGCCTTCCTCTTCCCTTGGGCGGTGTCCCTGGGGACGGTCGGGATTGTCGGCTGGGCTGTCATGATGGTGTTCCTCGCCGAGCTGGCGTTCGGCCTTGCCTATGCGTGGAAGAAGGGAGCACTCGAATGGGAGTGATCCTCGACCCCCACGAGAACCGGCAGCCGACCGAGGAGGAGCTGGCGCGCGCCGCCGGCCTCGTCCCTGGCGGCGTCGACATGAAGCAGTTCGAGGAGATGCGCGCCGAGCTCGACCGCAAGGGCTTTCTCGTCGCCAGCACCGAGGATCTGTTCACCTGGGCGCGGACCGGCTCGCTATGGTGGATGACCTTCGGCCTCGCCTGCTGCGCGGTCGAGATGATCCATGTGAACATGCCGCGCTATGACCTTGAAAGATTTGGCGTTGCTCCGCGCGCGAGTCCGCGTCAGTCGGACGTGATGATCGTCGCCGGGACCCTGTGCAACAAGATGGCTCCGGCGCTTCGGCGGGTCTACGACCAGATGAGCGAGCCGCGCTACGTCATCTCGATGGGCAGCTGCGCCAACGGCGGCGGCTATTATCACTACAGCTATTCGGTGGTGCGCGGCTGCGACCGGATCGTCCCGGTCGATATCTACGTCCCCGGCTGCCCGCCGACGGCCGAAGCCTTGCTCTATGGAATCCTGCAGCTGCAGCGGAAAATCCGTCGCGAAGGGACGATCGAGCGATGACGGTCGTGATCGGGCATGTTCCACGGATGGCCCCCGACGAGGGGGTGATCGACGCGGTTCGGGCCGCGCTTGGCCCATCACTGCTCGATGTCAGTGAACAGGTCGCCGAAATCACACTGACCATCGTGCGCGAGGAAATCGTCAGCGTGCTCAAGGCACTGCGCGGCACTCCTGGGCTCGAATATCAGCAGCTGATGGAAATCGCCGGGGTCGACTATCCCGACCGACCGGAGCGGTTCGAGGTCAATTACCACCTGCTGTCGCTGACCAGGAATCGCCGAATCCGGGTTAAACTATCCACCGACGAAAAAACGCCGGTTCCTAGTGTCACCTCGCTGTGGCCCGTCGCCGGTTGGCTCGAGCGTGAGGTGTTCGACATGTACGGCGTTGCCTTCGCCGGTAATCCGGACCTTCGCCGTATCCTCACCGACTATGGGTTCGAAGGGCATCCTTTCCGTAAGGACTTCCCTCTGACCGGCCATGTCGAGATGCGCTATTCCGAAGCTGAAAAGCGGGTCATTTACGAACCCGTGGCGCTTCCGCAGGACTTCCGCACCTTCGACTTCCTGATGCCCTGGCAGGGTCCTGAATATCGACTCCCGGGCGACCAAAAGGCCGAGCCGCAGGCGGTTGGCGGCCCCACCGGCGCTCCGGCGCCCTCGGGACCGATCAAGGTCGAACCCAAGCCGGGTGGGTTCACCCCCAAGACGACCGATACGCCGGCGGAAACTGGAGGCGGCGCACCCGCGGATAAGGAGGCAAGGCGCCAGGCGCGCAAGCCCGCCGCCGAGAAAGCCGAGCAGGAGGTCAGCAAGGACAGCGATGTCCCAGCGCCCAAAGGCCCGAAGAGCTCCGACCGAAGGCGGCCGGGCGGAGGGACTGCATGACCGACACCCGAACGCTCGAGGTCAATGTCGGCGCCGGCTTCGACCAGCCCGGCAGCAGCGAGACTGGCCCTGGCAACTACACGATCAACTTCGGTCCGCAGCACCCCGCCGCGCACGGTGTGCTTCGGCTGATCATGGAGCTCGACGGCGAGATCGTCGAGCGCGTCGACCCGCATGTCGGACTTCTCCACCGTGGCACCGAGAAGCTGATCGAATACAAGACCTACGCCCAGTCGATCCCCTATTTCGACCGGCTCGATTACTGCTCTCCGATGTGCATGGAGCACAGCTTCGTGCTCGCCATAGAGAAACTGATGGGCTGCGAAGTGCCGATCCGCGCCCAGTACATCCGGACGATGATGGCGGAGCTGACCCGCATCAAGAACCACATGCTCAACCTTGGCGCCCACATCATGGACGTCGGGGCGATGACCCCGAACCTGTGGCTGTTCGAGCTGCGCGAGGATCTCATGCAGATCTACGAGCATGTCTCGGGCGCGCGCATGCACGCCAACTACTTCCGGGTCGGCGGAGTCCATCAGGACATCCCGCCCAAGGTGCTCGACAAGATCGGAGACTTTCTCGACAACCGCCTGCAATTGTTCGAGGATGCCATCAGCCTCGTCGCCGACAATCGCATCTTCAAGCAGCGCAACGTCGACATCGGCACGGT
>DATLGC010000153.1:0-2223 GCA_035540655.1 Sphingomicrobium sp.
GCAGGCGGTCGAGCCAGCTCATGCGCGCCTGCCGATAAGCAGATTGCCGTCGCGGCGGGCGATGCGAGCATCGACGATCTCGCCGCGCTCCGCGCCGTCGATCCGCACCGGCGCGAAGCCGTCGCTGTGGCCCTTGCCGCCGCCTTCGACCAGCACCCGCTGGCGAGTGCCGGCGAGGCTGTCGAGCCAGCGCGAGCGGCGGGCGGAAGCGGCCTCGCGAAGCCGGCCGGCGCGCGCCCTGACGGTGCCGGCGGGAAGCTGCGGCATGCGCGCCGCCGGAGTGCCGGGGCGGGGCGAGAAGGGGAAGATGTGGGCCGAAACCACGTCGCAATCATCGAGCAGTTCCAGGCTGTTGCTTGCCATGTCTTCAGTTTCGGTGGGAAATCCGGCGATGAGGTCGGCGCCGATGGTGGCATTGCCGCGGGCGGCCTTGATTCGCTCGACGATGCCCACCGCCTCGGCTCGGCTGTGGCGGCGCTTCATGCGCTTCAAAATCATGTCGTCGCCGGCCTGCAGCGACAGGTGGAAATGCGGCATCAGCCGCGGCTCGCCGGTGATCAGCTCGAACAGGGCGTCGTCGATCTCGATGCTGTCGAGCGACGACAGGCGCAGGCGCTGGAGATGCGGCAAGGCCGCGAGCAGGCGCTGGCAAAGCTGCCCGAGCCCTCCTTCATAGCTTGTGATGTCGACCCCAGTGAGGACAATCTCTCTCGCCCCGCGATCGAGCTCGCGCTGGCAAGCGTCGCGGATCGCTTCGAACGGAAGCGAACGGCTCGGGCCGCGTGCCTGCCAGATCGAGCAGAAGGTGCAGCGATGGTCGCAGCCGGTCTGGACGGCGACGAAGCTCTTGACCCGGTGGAGGAGGCCGGCGGGGACCGGCGTCTTGACGTCACCTGCCTTGAAATCGGCCTCGCGAGCCGTTCGTCCTGAACGGAGCCCCACGGGGGCGTAGTCGAAGGGCGCCGGCACGGCCGTCTCGCCTCGCCCTTCGACTTCGCTCAGGACGAACGAAGACTGGGCGAATGCTTGGGCGTTCAACTTGTCCGCATTGCCGACCACGCGGTCGACCTCTGGCATCGCCCGGAAGGCGGCGGGGTCGAGCTCGGCCGCGCAGCCGGTCACGAGGATCCGAGCTTCCGGGCGCTGACGGCGGGCACGGCGGATGGCCTGGCGGGTCTGGCGCACGGCCTCGTTGGTCACGGCGCAGCTGTTGACGATCACCCACGGCTCGCCGGCGGGCGCGAGCGCGGCCAGCGTCTCGCTTTCGGCGAAGTTGAGGCGGCAGCCCAGCGTGACGGTCTCGGCGATCATATTGCGAACGCCTCGAGGTCGATCTCGCCGGAATAGACGTAGGTCGCGGCCCCCCGCATCCGGATCGGCTCGCCCGGCGCCCAGGCGATGGTCAGAGTGCCGCCCGGCATGGTCACCCGGACCGGCGAGGCCGCCCGCTTCGATCGGATCGCCGCAGCCGCCGCCGCGCAGGCGCCGGTGCCGCAGGCACGGGTCAGGCCGGCGCCACGCTCCCAGGTGCGCAGGTGGAGACCATCGTCGCGCAGCTCGGCGACGCTGACGTTGACCCGCTTCGGGAAGGCCGGGTCGTTCTCGATCTCCGGGCCGCGCAGGCCAAGGTCGACCTTGTCCGCTTCGTCGACGAAGAAGATGATGTGCGGATTGCCGACATTGACCGCATAGCCGTTAGCCAGCTCGCCCCATTCGAACGGCAGCGAGGCCGTGTCGACCGCGTAAGCGACGGGAATTTCGTCCCAGGCGAATTTCGGCTCGCCGATCGTCACCTCGACCTCGCCGCCATGCTCGGAGCCGCAGACCAGCCCGCCGCCGGTCTCGATCGACCTGGCCCCGGTCAAAGCAACGACGCAGCGCGAGGCATTGCCGCAGCTTTCGACCTCGCCGCCGTCATGGTTCCAGATACGCATGCGCAAATCGGCGGTGGCGGACTGCTCGAGCAGGATCAATTGGTCGCAGCCGATGCCGGTCCGCCGGTCAGCCAGCGCCCGCGCCAGCGGCTCGCTCATCGCCAGCGGCGCCTCTCGCGCGTCGAAGATCGCGAAATCGTTGCCGAGACCGTGCATCTTGTGAAACTGGCGCTTCATGCTGGCGGCGCACTTAGGCAGCGGCTAAGCGCAAGTCCACCAGCCGCGATTTGGAAGCGCCATGACCAGAGCCGCCCAGGATGTGATGCAGTCGATCGTCTTTTCGGCCGTG
>DATLGC010000154.1:0-12260 GCA_035540655.1 Sphingomicrobium sp.
ATGTTAGTCTGGCCGTAGGCAGCGATGGCGCCGAGGAAAATGGACGCGAGCGCGGCGAAGATGATGATCTGCCGCCAGGCGTCTATCGCAGGTCCAAGCGCCTCCAAGCAGACTCGAGTGCCGAGAAGGACCGCGGCCACCTTGGGCGCCGAAGCAAAGAAGGCGGTGACCGGAGTCGGTGCGCCCTCGTAGACGTCGGGTGTCCACATGTGGAATGGCACCGCGCTTACCTTGAAGGCGATGCCCGACAGCAGGAAGACTAGGCCGAACAGCAGGCCCAGCGACTGCACCCCTTCGCGGGCAAAGGCGGCGGCGATGCCGGCGAAGCTCATCGTGCCGGTAAAGCCGTAGAGCAGGGAAATGCCGTAGAGGAGGATGCCGCTGGCCAGCGCTCCGAGCACGAAATATTTGAGCCCCGCCTCGGCCGAGCGGTCGTCGCTCCGGCGGTAGGATGCGAGCACATAAGCGGACAGGCTCTGCAGCTCGAGGCCGACGTAGAGCGTCACCAGATTGGTCGACGAGACCATGATCCCCATGCCGATAGCGCTGAACAGGATCAGCACCGGATATTCGGCTCCGTGCTCGGCGCCGCGGTCGAACCAATTATATGCGGCGAGGATTGCCACTGCCGCCGCGGGGAAGATGATCGCCTTGGCGAAGGCCGCGAACATATCGGCTCGATAATGGCCGTCGAGGATAGGTCCGGCGTGATGCGCCGGTCCGAGCAGAGAGAGGGTGGCGAGGGCAAGCAGCACCACCGCCAGAATTGATACGGTGCGGGCGGTCCGCGCCCGGTCCTTGCCCCAGGCCGCCTGCAGCAGCAGCTCCGTAGCGCCGAGCGCGATGATCAGCTCGGGAGCGATCGCCAGGGCAATTTCCCACAGGCTCATCAATGCGCCCCTTCCGTCGCATGATCGGCTTCAGCGGCTGCCGCGGCCTCTGGCGAGCCGGCGGCGAGATGCGCGTCGCCCTGAGGCGCGGCGCGCTCGATCCGCTCGACTATCCTGCCGACGTCGCTTCGGATCGGCCGCATGAAGCTTTCGGGATAGACGCCCATCCACAGCACCACAGCTCCGATCGGCGCGAGCAGCCACCATTCGCGCGCCGACAAGTCGTGCATCGCCGCGGCTTCCTTGGTCCGAGCGACGCCGAACGCGATCCGCCAATAGAGCCACAGCATGTAAACGGGGCCGAGGATGATGCCCGTCGTCGCGACGACCGCCGCCCAGGACGAGGCCTGGTAAGTGCCGATCAGGCTGAGGAATTCGCCGACGAAACCGCTGGTGGCGGGCAGCCCGACGCTGGCCATGGTGAAGAGCATGAACAGCAATGCGTAGCCGGGCATGTTGTTCGACACGCCGCCGTAGCGCTCGATCTCGCGGCTGTGCATCCGGTCGTAGATGACTCCGACGCACAGGAACAACGCGCCCGAAACCAGTCCGTGGCTGAGCATGACGATCACCGCCCCTTCAATGCCCTGCCGGTTGAAGGCGAACAGTCCGAAGGTGACGAAGGCCATGTGGGCGACCGACGAATAAGCGATCAGCTTCTTCATGTCGCGCTGCACCAGGGCGACCAGCGACGTGTAAACGACGGCGATCCCCGACAGGATGAAGACGAAGGGCATGAACATCGCCGAGCCTTCGGGGAACATCGGCAGCGAGAAGCGGATGAAGCCGTAGCCGCCGAGCTTCAGCAGAACGCCGGCGAGGATGACCGAACCGGCGGTGGGCGCCTGCACGTGGGCGTCGGGAAGCCAGGTGTGGACCGGCCACATCGGCAGCTTGACCGCGAAGCTGGCGAAGAAGGCGAGCCACAGCCATCGCTGGGCCTCGGCGGGGAAATCATGCGCCATCAGCTCGGGGATCGAGGTCGTTCCGGCCTCGCTCACCATGTACAGCATGGCGATCAGCATCAGCACCGAACCGAGCAAGGTATAGAGGAAGAATTTGTAGCTGGCCTTGATCCGCTCGGCCCCGCCCCAGATGCCGATGATCAGATACATCGGGATGAGGCCGCCTTCGAAGAACATGTAGAACAGGAACAGGTCCTGAGCGCTGAAGACGCCGATGATCAGCGCCTCCATCAACATGAAGGACGCCATATATTCCGGGACCCGGCGGTCGATCGCCCGCCACGAGGCACCGATGCAGATCGGCATCAGGAATACCGACAGCATGATCAGCATCAGGGCGATGCCGTCGATGCCGAGCGCCCAGGCAAGCTGGTTTCCGCCGGGCAGGTTGCTGGCGAGAACCAAGCGTTCGACGAACTGCCACTGGGCGCCGTCGGGATCGTAAAGCCCCCACATCCAGGCGCCGATGCCGAGATTGGCGAGGGTGGCGAGGAATGCGACCCAGCGCGCGGCCCTGGCGCTGACGAACAGGCAGGCAATGCCGGCGATCAGCGGAATGGCGATCAGCAATGTCAGAAACGGCAATCCGGTCATCGGGACCACCAGATTGCCCAGCTCGCCGCGGCGACAAGGCCGAGCAGCATCACCAGCGCGTAACTGTAAAGGTAGCCCGACTGCAGGCGAGCGGTCAGGCGGTTGCCGATGCCGACCGCGAAAGCCGCGCCGTGCGGTCCGAACCGGTCGATCGTGCCTTCATCGCCGCGCTTCCAGAACAAACGGCCGAGCCAGATCGAGGGGCGGACGAAAATGATGTCGTAGGCCTCGTCGAAATACCATTTGTTGAGAACGAAGCGATGGATTCCCGGGAAATAACCGACGAAGCCCGCCGCCGCTTCCGGCCGCCGAATGTAATTGTTCCAGGCGATCGCAAGGCCGATCAGCATGACGAAGGTGGCGGTATATTTCACCCACCAGGGCACTTCGTGCATCGCGTGGGCGAGATGCTCGTCGAAGGATATGCTGCCGTTCCAGAAGCCGGCCGAATCCAGGAAGAAATGGCTGAACGCGAAGCCGGCGACGACTGAGCCCAGCGCCAGGAGGCCAAGCGGCACCAGCATCGTCAGCGGGCTTTCGTGCGGGTGATACCCGCCGGTGCCTTCGGGCGGCATATGCTTGCTCTTCGGGCTGTCGCCATGCTCGTGAGCCGGGTCCTCATGGTCGCCGTGCAGGGCATGCTGGATATGCTCGGACTGTTCCCAGCGCGGCTTGCCCCAGAAAGTCAGGAACATCAGCCGCCACGAATAGAAGCTGGTGAGAAGGGCGGCGATCGCGCCCATGAAGAAGGCGACTCCACCGTGCACCGACCCGCTAGCATAGGCCGCCTCGAGGATCGCGTCCTTGGAATGGTAACCGGCCAACCCCACCCCGGCGATTCCGACGCCGGTAATCGCCAGAGTGCCGATCAGCATGATCCAGAAGGTGACCGGGATATCTTTCCTCAGGCCCCCGTAGAAGCGCATGTCCTGCTCATGGTGCATGGCGTGGATCACCGATCCCGCGCCAAGGAACAGCAAGGCCTTGAAGAAGGCGTGGGTGAACAGGTGGAACATCGCCGCGCCATAGGCGCCGACTCCGGCGGCGAAGAACATGAAGCCCAATTGCGAGCAGGTCGAATAAGCGATCACCCGCTTGATGTCGTTCTGGGCAGTGCCGATCGTCGCGGCGAAGAAGGCGGTCGCGGCGCCGACGAAGGTGACCAGCGCAAGCGCCGTCGCGCTCGTCTCGAACATCGGCGACAGCCGGCAGACCATGAACACGCCGGCGGTGACCATGGTCGCGGCGTGGATCAGCGCGCTGACCGGGGTCGGGCCCTCCATCGCGTCGGGAAGCCAGGTGTGCAAACCGAGCTGCGCCGATTTGCCCATCGCTCCGATGAACAGGAGGATGCAGATCAGAGTCATCGTGTCGAAGCGCATCCCGGCAAAGCCGATGGTCGATCCCGCCATTGCCGGCGCAGCCTCGAGGATCGCCGGGATCGACACGGTGCCGAACACCAGGAAGGTCGCGAAGATGCCGAGGCTGAAGCCGAAGTCGCCGACGCGGTTGACAACGAATGCCTTCAATGCCGCCGCGTTGGCCGACGGCTTGTGGTACCAAAAGCCGATCAGCAAATAGGATGCGAGCCCCACCCCCTCCCAACCGAAGAACATCTGCACGAGGTTGTCGGCCGTCACCAACATAAGCATGGCGAAGGTGAACAGCGACAGATAAGCGAAGAAGCGGGGCTGGCTCGGGTCTTCGGCCATGTAGCCCCAGCTGTAGAGGTGGACGAGCGCCGAGACGGTCGTCACCACGACCAGCATGACGGCGGTCAAGGTGTCGACCCGCAGGCCCCATTCGACCGTAAGGTCGCCGCTGGCGATCCAAAGCAGGACTGGCTCAACCCAGCCACCATCGTAGCCGCCGGTGAGGAAGCCGATGAAGATCGGCCAGGACAAGGCCATGCCGACGAACAGGGCGCCGGTCGTAATCACCTTGGCGGCGAAATTGCCGATCCAGCGGCCGCCCAGGCCGGCGATGATCGCCGCGAGCAGCGGCAGGAAGACAATGAGCTTGATCGCCATCAGCCGCGCATCCGGTTGACGTCGTCGACCGCGATCGAGCCGCGGCGGCGGAAGAAGATGACGAGAATGGCAAGCCCGATCGCCGCTTCGGCGGCGGCGACGGTCAGGACGAACATCGCCATCACCTGGCCGGCAAGGTCACCGAGGAAGGCCGAGAAAGCGACGAGGTTGATGTTCACCGCGAGCAGGATGAGCTCGATCGCCATCAGCATCAGAATGACGTTGCGGCGGTTGAGGAAGATTCCGAGCACGCCGAGCACGAACAAGATGGCGGCGACTGTCAGATAATGAACAAGGGTGATCACAGCTCCACCCCTTCGCCGCTGCCCGGATTGGTCATCCGGACCGCTTCGTCGGGCCTGCGGCGGATCTGCTTCGAAACATTCTGCGGGCGCCGGTCGGTTCGACCGCGATGGGTAAGGACGATTGCCCCGACCATCGCCACGAGAAGGATGATGCTGGAGATCAGGAACGGCAGCAGATAGCGGCTGTAGAGAAGCTCGCCGATGGCGACGATGTTGGATTGCGGCATGTCGACCGGCCGCGCTCCCGAAAGCGCTGGCCCCGCCTGCCAGGCGCTAATTGCGATCACCAGTTCGGCGAGAAGCACCAAAGCGATGATCAGGCCCAGCGGCAGATGACGGGTGAAGCCCGACCGCAATGTCGCAAAATCGATGTTGAGCATCATGACGATGAACAGGAACAGCACCGCCACCGCCCCGACGTAGACAATGATCAGAACCATGGCGATGAACTCGGCACCGGCAAGCAGGAACAGTCCCGCCGCGTTGAAGAATGCAAGGATCAGCCACAGCACGCTGTGCACCGGGTTGCGGGCGAAGATCACCGCGATCGCCGAAGCGATCAGGACACCCGAGAACAGGTAAAAGGCGATCAGGCCGATCATGAACAGGTCTCGTCATTCCCGCGAAAGCGGGAACCTAGCCCGACAAAAGAACTGGGTCCCCGCTTGCGCGGGGATGACGAAAATGCGGTCACGTTGGAGCCCTGTTCCACGAACTTGCAGCGCCCCTACTTATACGGTGCGTCGGCGGCAAGGTTGGCGGCGATCGCCTGTTCCCAGCGGTCGCCGTTGGCGAGCAATTTCGCCTTGTCGTAGAGCAGTTCCTCGCGCGTCTCAGTGGCGAATTCGAGGTTCGGCCCCTCGACGATCGCATCGACCGGGCACGCCTCCTCGCACAGCCCGCAATAGATGCACTTGACCATGTCGATGTCGTAGCGGGTGGTCCGGCGGCTGCCGTCCTCGCGCGGCTCGGCCTCGATGGTGATCGCCAGCGCCGGACAGATCGCCTCGCACAATTTGCAGGCGATGCAACGCTCCTCGCCGTTCGGATAGCGGCGAAGCGCATGCTCGCCGCGGAAACGTGGCGACTGCGGCACCTTTTCGAACGGATAGTCGATGGTCGCCTTGGGCTTGAAGAAATAGCGCAGGGTCAGCGCATGGGCGCGGACGATCTCCCACAGGGTGAAGGACTTGATCCAGTGGGCGATCATGCGCCGGATCCATAGCGGGTCAGCATCAGCCAACCGGAGACGATGAAGATGAAGACCAGCGACAGCGGCAGGAAGACCTTCCAGCCGAGCCGCATCAGCTGGTCGTAGCGGTAACGCGGCACCGAGGCACGGACCCAGCCGAAGATGAAGAAGAACAGCATCATCTTCAAAAGCAGCCAGATGATTCCCGGAACCGCGTAGAGCGGCGCCCAGTCGATCGGCGGCAGCCATCCACCCCAGAAGAGGATGGCGTTTAGCGCACACATCAGGATTACATTGCCATATTCGCCGAGCCAGAAGAGGGCGAAGCTCATCGACGAATATTCGGTCTGGAAGCCGGCGACGAGCTCGCTTTCCGCCTCGGTCAGGTCGAACGGCGTTCGGAAGGTCTCGGCCATGGTGCTGATCAAAAACACTACCGCCATCGGGAACAGCAGGGGATTGAAGCCGAAGCCATTGAGGATGCCGAAAATATGGCCCTGCTGCTGGAGGATGATTTCGGTCAGGTTGAAGCTGTTGGCGTAGAGGACGACGCAGATCAGGACGAAACCGATCGAGACCTCGTAACTGACCATCTGCGCCGCCGCACGCATCGCCGAATAGAAGGGGTATTTGGAGTTGGACGCCCAGCCGGCAATGATCACGCCGTAGACGCCGAGCGACGATGCTGCGAGCACGTAGAGCAGGCCGACATTGAGGTCGGCGAGCACGACGCCATAATCGAAGGGGATCACCGCCCAGACGATCAGGGCGACGGTGAAGCTGATGATGGGCGCGATCAGGAACAGTCCGCGATTGGCCGCGGTCGGGACGATGGTTTCCTTGAGGAAGACCTTGAGGCCGTCGGCGAAGCTCTGCAGCAGGCCCCACGGGCCGACCACGTTCGGGCCGCGGCGAAGGGCGATCGCCGCCCAGATCTTGCGCTCGGTGTAGATGATCATCGCCACCGCCAGCATCAGCGGGAAGGCGATGACGAGGATTCCGGTCATTGTCGCAAGGAACCACGACCATTCGTAGGTGAGGCCCCATCCTTCGAACCAGGCGGTCATGCCCACGCCCCTGCAAGACGCCCAGCTTCGTTCGTCCTGAGCGAAGTCGAAGGGCGCTGACCCGACGGCTGTGCGAGGCGCGCTTCGACTGCGCGCTTCGCGCTCCGCTCAGCACGAACGATGAAGTTTGCGTCGTGTCCCCTCATTCCGCCGCCTCCTGGAAGGTGACGCCGCGGACCAGCTCATCCGAGCAGCGCTGCATGGTCGGGCTCGACCGGCAGATGGCGTTGGTCAGGTAGAAGTCGGAAATCGGGTAGCGCACCGGCCCCTCGGCCTTGTTGCCGAGGTCCGGCGGCGACCAGGGCAGGTCGATCAACCCGTCGCGGCCGAGCTGGGGATATTCGGCGATCATCGCCTCATGCAGCTGTTCGGCGGTGTCGAACGGCAAGGGCTGCTGCAAAAGGTCGCTGACCGCGCGGAAAATGGTCCAGTCCTTGCGCGCCTCGCCCGGCGGGAACGCCCCCGGTTCGCTGCGCTGAACCCGGCCTTCGATATTGACGTAGGTACCGTGCTTTTCGGCATAGGAAGCGCCCGGCAGCACCAGGTCGGCCATGCGCGCGCCATTGCCGCCATGGTGGCCGATGTAGATCTTGAACGCTCCCTCGAACCGGTCGGGAGCCAGCTCGTCGGCGCCAAGCAGAATCACGACCTCCGGCGAAGCGACCTCGATGTCCTGGATCCCGCCCGGCTGGGCGAAACCAAGGATCAGCGCGGCCATTCGCGAGGCGGCGGTATGCAGGACGTTGAACCCGTTCCAACCCTCGCGGATAAGCTTCAGTGGCTCGACAAGCGCCAGAGCAGCCCCCTGCGCGCCTGCCGCGAGCGCGCCGGGACCGACGATCACAGCTGGCCGTTCTGCATTCGCGAAGGCTTCCTTTGCCTCCTTGGGGAGCTTTCCGAGCAACTTGAGATCATCGCCCAGCCAGGTCACCTTCATTCCAAGGTCGACCTCGGGACCGATGGCAAAAATCCGCCCGCCCTTGCGCTCGACCTTGCAAAGCCGAGTGTTGACCAAGGGCGCTTCCCAGCGCGGGTTGCTGCCGACCAGCAGCACCGCATCAGCGCTCTCGATCCCGGCGATGGTCGAGTTGAATGCGACGGCGGCGAGGCTGGTGACGTCATAGTCTAGGCCGGTTTGCCGCCCTTCGAGCAGGCTCGACCCCTGCCCTTCGAGCAGCTTCCTCGCCGCATACATGGTCTCGGCGTCGAGCAGGTCGCCGGCGATCGCCGCGACCTTGGGACCCGCCTTCTTTAGCTTTTTGGCAAAGAGGTCGAGGGCCTCGTTCCAGCTGGCTTCGCGCAGCTTGCCATTTTCGCGGAGCCACGGCCGGTCAAGCCGGTTGCGGACCAGGCCGTCGACATGATGGCGGCTTTTGTCGTGGATCCACTCCTCATTCACGTCCTCGTTGACCCGCGGCAGGATGCGCATCACCTGCCGCTGGCGGACATCGAGCCGGATGTTGGAGCCAACCGCGTCCATGACGTCGATGGCCGGCACCCGACGAAGCTCCCAAGGCCGCTGCTCGAACAGGATCGGCTTCTGCAGAAGCGCCCCGACCGGGCAGATGTCGGCAAGGTTGCCGGACATTTCGCTGGTCACCGCCCGCTCGAGATAGGAAGTGATCTGCGAATCCTCGCCGCGGTAGAGCATTCCGAGTTCCGGAACCCCGGCGACTTCCTCGGCAAAGCGGACGCAGCGCGTGCACTGGATGCAGCGGGTCATCGACGTCTTGATGACCGGCCCCATATATTTGTCGTCGATCGCCCTCTTATTCTCCTCATAGCGGGAGAAGCTTCGGCCGTAGGCCATCGCCTGGTCCTGAAGGTCGCATTCGCCGCCCTGGTCGCAGATCGGGCAGTCGAGCGGGTGGTTGATCAGGAGAAACTCCATCACCCCTTCGCGCGCCTTCTTGACGACGGCGCTGTCGGTGCGGATCGCCTGGCCGTCGGCGGCGGGAAGCGCGCAGCTTGCCTGCGGCTTGGGCGGGCCGGGCGAAACCTCGACCAGGCACATCCGGCAATTGCCGGCGATCGACAGCCGCTCGTGATAGCAGAAGCGCGGGATTTCCTTGCCGGCGAGCTCGCACGCCTGGAGCACGGTCGCGCCCTGCGGGACCTCGATCTCGACGCCGTCGACGGTGACCTTAGGCACGGTCGCCCTCCTCCGGATCGTCGCTCTCCTCGCTCACCCGGCGGCGCTCGATGGTCGTGACGCGCGGCCCGGACGGGCGAAGCATCATCAGCACCGCGACGACTGCCACGGCGACCAGCGCGATGATCAGAACCATCCTCATTCCGCCGCCTCCAGCATCTGCTTGCCCGACCGTTCGGCAATCCGCCGCTCCAGCTCCGGCCGGAAATGCTTGATCAGCCCCTGGATCGGCCAGGCGGCGGCGTCGCCCAATGCGCAGATGGTGTGGCCCTCGACCTGCTTGGTGACGTCGTAAAGCTTGTCGATCGTCTCGACATTGGTGTCACCGTTGCGCAGTTTCTGCATGATCCGCCACATCCAGCCGGTGCCCTCGCGGCACGGAGTGCACTGGCCGCAGCTTTCATGCTTGTAGAAATAGCTGATTCGCTCGATCGCCCGGACGATGTCGGTCGACTTGTCCATGACGATCACCGCCGCGGTGCCGAGGCCGGAGCCGAGGTCTTTCAATCCGTCGAAATCCATCGGCGCATCGATGATCTCATGGGCCGGGACCAAAGGCACCGACGACCCCCCGGGGATGACAGCGAGCAGATTGTCCCACCCCCCGCGAATTCCGCCGCCATGGCGGTCGACCAACTCGCGGAAGCTGATCGACATCGACTCCTCGACGACACAGGGCGTGTTGATGTGGCCTGACAGCTGGAACAGCTTGGTGCCTTCGTTCTTCTCGCGCCCGATGCCCGCGAACCAGGCCGCGCCGCGCCTGAGGATGGTCGGCACGACGGCGATCGATTCGACATTGTTGACCGTCGTCGGGCAGCCGTAGAGGCCGGCACCGGCGGGGAACGGCGGCTTCAAGCGCGGCTTGCCCTGTTTGCCTTCGAGGCTTTCAAGCATCGCCGTTTCCTCGCCGCAGATGTAGGCGCCGGCACCGCGGTGGAGGAACAGGTCGAAGTCGTAGCCCGAGCCGGCGGCATTTTTGCCGAGCAGTCCGGCCTCATAGGCCTCGGCGATCGCCCGCTCGAGAGCCTCGGCCTCGCGGATGAACTCGCCGCGGATGTAGATGTAGCCGGCGCGCGCTCGCATGGCGAAGCCGGCGAGAAGCGAGCCTTCGATCAATTTGTGGGGGTCGTGGCGGATTATCTCGCGGTCCTTGCACGACCCGGGCTCGGATTCGTCGGCGTTGACGACGAGGAAATTGGGCCGGCCGGGCTTGGGTTCCTTGGGCATGAAGCTCCACTTCATGCCGGTCGGGAAGCCGGCCCCGCCGCGGCCGCGAAGCCCGGATTCCTTGATCGTCTCGATGATCGAATCTTGCCCGGCGGCCATCAGCGTCTTGGTGTCGTCCCAGTCGCCGCGCTGGCGCGCCGCCTTCAGCCACGGCTCCTGGAATCCGTAGACGTTGGTGAAAATGCGGTCCTTGTCGGCAAGGGGCCCGGTGCTACCCACGGGGCCCACCGATCAGCTTGACCGCACCGTATATGAGAAGGCCGGCCACGGCGATTCCGACCAGCAGCCCGATCAGCCCCTGAAGGATTCGCCAGACAACGACGATAATGACGATGGCGATGATGATCTTGACGACGTCGTTCACTGGCGCTCCCCCTGCGCGACCGTCATTGCGAGCGAAGCGAAGCAATCCAGGCTGGATTGCCGCGTCGCCGCATCGCGGCTCCTCGCAATGACGAACTGGAGCGCCGTCACCACTGCCCCCGATAGTCGTAATTGCGCTCGGCCATCTTCTTGAGCGTGGTCGGGCCGCCCTCGGGGCAGCTGGTCTGGCGGTCGACCTGAGGCCCGGGCCTGGGCGTTTCGCCTCGAGCCAGCGCGTCGAGGATCGCGGTCATGCTCTCCCCGGTCAAATCCTCGTAATTGTCGTCGTTGATCTGGACCATCGGCGCGTTGGCGCAGGCGCCGAGACATTCGACTTCGGTGAGAGTGAACAGCCCGTCCTCGGTCGTCTTGCCCTTCTTCAGCCCGCGCTTGGCGCAGGCTTCGAGTACCTCGTCCGAGCCGCGCAACATGCACGGCGTGGTCCCGCACACCTGGACGTGGAAGCGGCCGACCGGGGCGAGGTTGAACATAGTGTAGAAGGTCGCGACCTCGAGCACCCGGATATAGGTCGTTTCAAGCTCGCGAGCGATGAACTCCATCACCGGGATCGGCAGCCAGCCCTGAGTGTTGGTCTCGGCCCCGACCTGGCGCTGGGCGAGATCGAGGAATGGGATAACCGCGGAGACCTGCCGGCCAGGCGGATAGCGGGCAATGATTTCCCTGGCGCGCGCCGCATTGGCGGGCGTCCACTGGAAGCCTTCCCAGCGGGCGCGCTGCTCGGGATCATCGAGAATACTCGCCTGGCCAGCCATTATCGGTCGCACTCCCCGAAGACGACATCGATCGCCGAGAGGACTGCGGTGACGTCGGCCAGCATGTGGCCCTTCATCATGAAGTCCATCGCCTGCAGGTGCGAAAAGGCAGTCGGCCGGATCTTGCAGCGATAGGGCCGGTTGGTGCCGTCGGCGACGAGATAGACGCCGAACTCACCCTTGGGGCTCTCGGTCGCGACATAAACCTCGCCGGCGGGGACGTGATAGCCCTCGGTGTAGAGCTTGAAGTGGTGGATGAGCGCCTCCATCGAGGTTTTCATCTCCGCTCTGGCCGGCGGGAAAACCTTGCGGTCGAGCGTTCCGATGGGTCCGGGCGGCATTTCCTTCAAACACTGGCGGACGATTCGCCAACTCTGCCGAACCTCTTCGACCCGGACCATGAAGCGGTCGTAGCAGTCGCCGTTGGTGCCGACCGGCACCTCGAAGTCCATGCGGTCATAGACTTCGTAGGGCTGCGACCTGCGAAGGTCCCAGGCGATACCCGAAGCACGGATCATCGGGCCGGAGAAGCCCCAGGCGATCGCGTCCTCCTTGCTGACCGTGCCGATGTCGACGTTGCGCTGCTTGAAGATGCGATTGTCGGCGACGAGGCTGATGGCATCCTCGAACAATTGCAGGCGGTTGTCGAGAAAGTCTCCGATCTTGTCGAGCACCTTGGGCGGGATGTCCTGATGGACT
>DATLGC010000155.1:0-13611 GCA_035540655.1 Sphingomicrobium sp.
GGCGGCGCAGGCGCCGACACGATGACCGGCGGTGCGGGCAACGACATATTCGTCCTCAGCAATCACGCGATTACGCTTGGTGCCGGCCATGTCGACACGATCACCGACTATGCGACAGGCGAGGACATCGTCGACATCACATTCCTCAACGTTGCGGCCGGCGTCGACATTGCCGCAGGCGGCTATGTGCGGGTGACCTCGACCGGGCAGATCCAGGTCGACATCACCGGCAGCTCGAACGGGGCCCAGTGGGTCACGGTCGCCAACATCAACCTCAACAGCGGCGGCAACAACAGTGTGACCTTCCGCTACCTCGAAAATGGCGTTGCCAAGGATGTCACGGTCGCGCGGGCGGCGGCGCCGGTGGGGATCGACCTGGACGGCGACGGCGTGGTCAGCTTCCTCGCGGTCGATGCGGGCGTGTCGTTCGATTATGGCGGCGGCCTTGTCGCCACCGCCTGGGTCGCCGGCAACGACGGCATATTGGTGCGTGACACGAACCGCGACGGCCAGGTGACGCATGACGAACTGGTTTTCGCCACGACCGGAAGCGACCTCGACGGGCTGCGCATCTACGACAGCAACGGCGACGGCTGGCTGACCGCCGACGACGACGGTTTCGAGCTGTTCGCCGTGTGGCGCGACGCCAACAGCAACGGCGTGGTCGACGATGGCGAGATGGTTTCGCTGATCGACCTCGGCATCAGCGGCATCTCGCTGACCAGCGACGGAGTCATCTACTCCGCCGCGGGCGGCGACGTGACGGTGGTCGGCACCGGCACCTACACCCGCACCGACGGGTCGACCGGAGTGCTGGCCGACGCCATGTTCGCGACCGGCGCGGCGCTCGCCGACGAGCAGCAGAAGGCGCTCGCCGCCAACAGCAACACGGTGGCGATCGCCGCGGCCGCGGCGGCCGGTCTTGCCGCGGCGCCCGCGGCGGCGGCGGCCCAGATCGTCGGTCGCGAGCTGTACGACGGGACCGACGAAGCGCAGCCGAGCGGTGGCGAAAGCCCGCAGGCGCCGGTTGCGGCGGAAGACCAGCTTCGCCCGATGCTTGGTAACGAAACCCGGGAAGCCATCAGGGATGCCTCCGACTCGGCATTGGGTTTGGCCCAGGACGAATATGCGGATGGGCACGCCAATCACGGCGCATCGATCAACCTTGGACAGCGGGCCGAGACGGCAGACCTCCTGCAGCCGACGGATGCGGCGATCAGCGAGACTTTGCCGATGGCCGCTTCGGTCCACATTCCGCCGGCCGAATGGCTGATGCCGATGGCGGCCGCGGCCGACGAGGCCCGCGCCACGGCGGAAGTGTCGCGCGTGCTTGTCGACGCCCTGGACGGCGGCGATGGCGGCGAACTGGACATCGGGTCGGTGCTGGCGTCGCTGTCAGCCTCTCCGGCCGGCGAAGGATCGGGGGTGGAATCGCTCGCCAGTATGACGGCCGGCTCGCCATGGGACGGCGCGGCGGCCTTCGGGAGCCACCATGTCTCGCCGTGGATGGACAACATGACTGTCCAGATCGACGCGATCCAGCCGGTATAGCGCCAGCCCCGGGTTCTCGATTACCGCCTCGATCGCCCAATGCGACCGGCGCGAAGTTCGTGAAGTGCGCCAGATCGCGGGACCGGGGCGGAGCGGTTGTCGCCGGCTTGGCGATCTGGAAGTGGATGGGTCACTGTAAGACAGCGGAATCCGGAAGCCATGGGGCAGCTTTCCGATTTCGCTGTGGAATTTGGGCATCGCAATGCGTTCCCCAAGGCGCATCAGACCGTTGCTTCCGGATGATCAGCGGGACCGTGTCCGAGGGGCTAGTTCCCGACAGATCCTCGTCATACGATAAGGCCATCGACCGCCGTTATGTTGCTGTCCCCGCGGCAGGCAGAAGAAGGGCGTTGTCGCCCCCGCAACGCAGGGTCCGTCCCCTTACCTTCGCCGGCGACCGCTCAAATGCGATAGGGGCGCCCGTCGGAAATCCGATCGATGGTCTTGAGATTTTCCACGCGGATGATGTCGGGGATCAGGAAGGCATCGACCAGCCACCAGATCCCAAGCGCAAACCAGCCGAGGAAGAGGGGAATCCAGCCGAGCAAGAGCAGGGCCAGCTGCCCGACGGCGGTTCCGGTTCGGCCCAGATAGAATCTGTGCGCTCCGAACCCGCCGAGAAAGAACCAGAGCAGATAAGCAGCACCGGTCGATTTGCGATTGGCTTCGAACAGAAGCTGCTGCTTGAGATTGTCGTCCATATTTCCCCCCTTGAAGGGGAAAGCATGAGCGACATTCGGAATTTAGGCAAGTGCCGACAATTGCGGCGAAAAACTGGCTCGTGGGCTTGTAGGGAAAGGCCTGCGAGCGATCGCCGGGCATTCGGGGCGGGAGGGTATCACCCCTCCACCAGCTACGCTGGTTCCCCTCCCCGAGAAATCTCGGGGAGGATGATCTCGGCCCCCTCCAGAGGCGAGAAACCGGCCGGCCTCGCGGCCACCACAATTGCCTGCTAAGCGGCCGCCATGCTGACCATCAACGGAATTACGGTCCGCCTCGGCGGGCGGACGATACTCGATCGGGCGAGCGCCGCGATTCCGCCCGGCAGCCGGGTCGGCCTGATCGGCCGCAACGGCGCCGGCAAGTCGACCCTGATGAAGGCGATCATCGGCCAGATCGAGCCGGACGAGGGGGCGATAGAGCTGCCTCGGCGCGCTCGGCTCGGCTATATCGCGCAGGAGGCGCCGGCGGGGGAAGCGAGCCCGTTCGAGACCGTGCTTGCCGCCGACGTCGAGCGGGCGCGGCTGATGGCGGAGGCGGACGGGTGCGACGACCCGCACCGGCTCGGCGACATCCACGAGCGGCTGATTGCGATCGACGCCTATAGCGCGCCGGCGCGGGCGGCCCGGATCCTGCTCGGCCTCGGCTTCGACCAGGAGATGCAGGCGCGGCCGCTGGACAGCTATTCGGGCGGGTGGAAGATGCGCGTGGCGCTCGCCGCCCTATTGTTTTCCGAGCCCGACCTGCTGCTGCTCGACGAGCCGTCGAACCATCTCGACCTGGAAGCGACCTTGTGGCTCGAGAATTTCCTCAAATCCTACCCCGGCACCTTGCTGGTGATCAGCCACGAGCGCGACCTTCTCAACAACGTCGTCGACACCATCGCCCATCTCGAGCGCGGCAAGGTCACGCTTTACTCCGGCGGCTACGACAGCTTCGAGCGGCAGCGGGCCGAGCGGGCGGCCCAGATCGCCGCGGCGCAGGCGACGCAGGAGGCGCAACGCGCGCGGCTGCAGGATTATGTCGCCCGCAACAGCGCGCGCGCCTCGACCGCCAAGCAGGCGCAGTCGCGCGCCAAGATGCTGGCCAAGATGCAGCCGATCGCGGCGATGATCGACGACCCGAGCCTGAGCTTCGACTTCCCCAGCCCGGCGGAATTGAAGCCGCCGCTCATCACGCTCGACATGGCGACGGTGGGCTATTCGGACAAGCCGGTGCTTAGCCGCCTGAACCTGCGAATCGACCCCGACGACCGGATCGCGCTGCTCGGCCGCAACGGCAACGGCAAGACGACCCTGGCGCGGTTGCTGGCGGCGCAGCTGCCGCCGATGGAAGGCAGCATCAGCGCGTCGGGCAAGATGCGAGTCGGCTATTTCACGCAATATCAGGTCGAGGAATTGCACGGCGAGGACACGCCGCTGCAGCACATGACCCGGGCGATGGGCAAGGCCACGCCGGGAGCGGTCCGGGCGCAGCTCGGGCGGTTCGGCTTTTCCGGAGACAAGGCGACGACTTTGGTCGGCAAGCTGTCGGGGGGCGAGCGGGCGCGGCTGGCGCTGGCGCTGATCACCCGCGACGCGCCGCACCTTTTGATCCTCGACGAGCCGACCAACCACCTCGACGTCGATGCGCGCGAGGCCCTGGTGCAGGCGCTGAGTGGCTATGACGGGGCGGTGATCATCGTCAGCCACGACCGCCACATGATCGGGCTGACGGCCGACCGGCTAGTGCTGGTCGAAAATGGCGGAGCGGCGGAATTTGCCGGCAGCATCGACGATTATATCGACCTGGTGCTGGGCAGGAACCAGCCGCCGGCGGAGGCCAGGCCCAAGCAGCCGAAGCGGGACCGCAAGGCCGCGGCCAAGGCGCGCGAGGACGCGCGAGCGCTGAAGAAGGCGGCGGCGGAAGCGGAATCGGCAAGCGCCCGGCTGATGGCGCAATGCTCGGCGATCGACCGGGCGATGTTCGATCCGGCCAGCGCGCCGGCCGAGCTGGCGGCGCTGCCGATGAGCGAGCTCAGCCGGCGGCGGGCGAAGCTGGCCGCCGAGCTGGAAGCGGCCGAGGCGCGCTGGCTCGAGGTCAGCGAACAGCTCGAGAAGGTGGCGGCCTAGGGGGGTTTCGGGCGGCGCGGCTTCTTCTTCGGGCGCGGCTTTTCGTGCGCCAGCTCGGGCCGGTCGGTGGATTGCTCGCGGGGCGGCGCCGGCTTTAACAAAAAGGCCCCGCATCGCTGCGGGGCCTGGTGTTACCCTGGCCCTCTCCCATCAAGGGAGAGGGAGGAATGGGCCCCTCCACCGCTCCGTCCTTGGCGAGCGGGCCCCTCCCCAGGCAGGCCGGGGGAGGATGGGGAAGGTGGATCCCGGATCAAGTCCGGGATGACGAAGAGGATTAATCGTCGTCGCGGGTGAGGAAGGCCGGGGCGAATTCGGGGGCTGGGCCGTCGTCCCCGCCCTGGCGCTCGCCGCCCTCGCCGCGCTCGCGGCGCGGGCCGCGGTCGCGGTCGCCGCGGCCTTCGCCGCGTGGGCCACGTTCGCGGTCACCGCCGCGTCCGCCGCCGCCATCACGCCGCGGGCCGCGATCACGGCCGCCGCCGCGATGACGGTCGCCGCGGTCGCGGCCGCCGCCCTCGCGGTCACCGCGCGGCTCGCGCGGGGGCCTCGTGTCCTCGAGCTCCTCGCCGGTTTCCTGGTCGACGAGGCGCATCGACAGGCGGACCTTGCCTCGGCTGTCGACCTCGAGCAGCTTGACCTTGACCTCCTGGCCTTCGGAGAGGACATCGCGGACATTCTCGACCCGATCGTTGCGGATTTCCGAGACGTGGACCAGGCCGTCCTTGCCGGGCATGAAGGTGACGAAGGCGCCGAAGTCGACGATGCTCGCCACCTTGCCGGTGTAGACGGTGCCGGGCTCGGGCTCGGCGACGATGCCGCGGATCCAGTTGCGCGCGGCCTCGATCTTGGCCGGGTCGGACGAGGCGATCTTGATCGTCCCGTCGTCGTCGATGTCGACCTTGGCGCCGGTCTCGGCGACGATCTCGCGGATGACCTTGCCGCCGGTGCCGATGACTTCGCGGATCTTGTCCTTGGGCACCTGCATGGTCTCGATTCGCGGGGCGTGGGCGCTAAGCTCGCCGGTCACTTCGCCGAGCGCCTTGGACATTTCGCCAAGGATGTGGGCGACGCCCTCCTTGGCCTGGTCGAGGGCGATCGTCATGATCTCCTCGGTGATGCCGGCGACCTTGATGTCCATCTGCAGCGCGGTGATGCCGTTGCTGGTGCCGGCGACCTTGAAGTCCATGTCGCCGAGGTGGTCCTCGTCGCCGAGGATGTCGCTGATCACCGCGAAGTCGCGGTTGCCCTTGCCATCATCCTCGAGGATCAGGCCCATGGCGATTCCGGCGACCGGCGCCTTCAACGGAACTCCGGCGTCCATCAGCGCGAGGCTTCCACCGCACACGGTGGCCATCGAGCTGGAGCCGTTGGACTCGGTGATGTCGGACAGGACCCGGATCGTGTAGGGGAATTCCTCCGCGCTCGGGAGCATCGGGTGGAGAGCGCGCCAGGCAAGCTTGCCGTGGCCGGTCTCGCGGCGCGACGGGGCGCCGAAGCGGCCGACTTCGCCGACCGAGTAAGGCGGGAAGTTATAGTGAAGCATGAAGCGCGAGTAGGAGAGACCCTCCAGCCCGTCGATCATCTGCTCCGATTCCTTGGTTCCGAGCGTGGTGCTGACGATGGCCTGGGTTTCGCCGCGGGTGAAGATCGCCGAGCCGTGGGTGCGCGGAAGGAAGTGGACCATAGCCTCGATCGGGCGAACGGTTTTCGTGTCGCGCCCGTCGATCCTGCGGCCTTCCTTGAGGATGGCGGTGCGGACGACCTCGGCCTCGAGCTTCTTCACCAGCTTCAGCGTGGCGAGATATTGCGCCGGGTCCGATTCCTCGAGATCGGCGAAGGCTTCGCGCGCCTTGGTCCGGGCCTCGTTGATCGCCGTCTGGCGCTGCTGCTTGTTGGTGATCTTGTAGGCTTCCTCGAGGTCCTTGCCGATGACGTCGCGAAGCTTTTCGAGCGTTGCCGACTTGTCGTCGATGAGATCGAGCTCCCACGGGTCCTTGGCGGCCTTCTCGGCGAGGCTGATGATCGCCTGGCAGACCTTCTGGCTCGCCTGGTGGCCGAACATGACGGCGCCGAGCATCTGATCTTCGCTGAGCTCTTTGGCCTCGGATTCGACCATCATCACCGCGCCGGGCGTGCCGGCGACGACGAGGTCGAGCCTGCCTTCGGCGATCTGGGTCTGAGTCGGGTTGAGGACATATTCGCCCTCCTGGCTGAAACCGACGCGGGCGGCGCCGATCGGGCCCATGAACGGAACGCCGGAAATGGTCAGCGCAGCCGAGGCGGCGATCATGGCAAGGATGTCGGGCTCGTTCTCGCCGTCGTAGGACAGGACCTGGGCGATCACCAGGACCTCGTTGTAGAAGCCTTCCGGGAACAGGGGCCGGATCGGCCGGTCGATCAGGCGGCTGGTCAGCGTTTCCTTCTCGGTTGCCCCGCGCTCGCGCTTGAAGAAGCCGCCGGGGATCCGGCCGGCGGCGGAGAATTTCTCCTGATAATGGACGGTCAGCGGGAAGAAATCCTGTCCCTGCTTGACCGACTTGGCGGCGGTGACGGCGCACAGCACCACGGTCTCGCCGAGCGTGGCGATCACCGCCCCGTCGGCCTGGCGGGCAACGCGGCCGGTTTCGAGCTTGAGGGTCTTGCCGCCCAAGTCGATTTCCACAGTCTTGATATCGAACATTTTCTTTCCTTCACCCCGCGGCCGGATGCCGGCGGGGACAGCTTCGCGAACTAGCCGGTTCGCGGTCGGTCGGGGCCTGTTTTTTGCCCCTGAACGCCCCGCCGGATTGCGGGACAATTCCTGTCATTCCAGCGAAAGCTGGAATCCACGGACACGGCGTTGATTCAGTTTGCGAACGCGGTGTTCATGGATCCCGGATCAAGTCCGGGATGACGAAAAGGCGCCCGAAGGCGCCTTTTGTCACTTGCGGAGGCCGAGCTTGGCGATGAGGTCGGTGTAGCGTTGCTCGTCCTCGCGGCGGAGGTAGTCGAGCAGCGACCGGCGCTTGTTGACCATCATCAAAAGCCCGCGCCGCGAATGATTGTCCTTGGCGTGGGTCTTGAAATGCTCGGTCAGCGTCTGGATCCGGTCGGTGAGGATGGCGACCTGGACCTCGGGCGAACCCGTGTCATCCTTGCCGCGTCCATGTTCCTTGATCAGCTTCTGCTTGCGCTCGGCGGTAATCGACATCGTCCTTACTCCTGTCTTAGATGTTGAACCCCCGGACGACCCGAAGGCCGTCGGCCGAGGCTTCGACCAGCGCGACCGGAGTTTGATCCTCGATCGCAAGGGCCAGCCCCGGCGCCGCGGGGAAACCGGACAGGCGCTGTCCATGTCTGAGCAGCTGGGCCTGGCCGGGAGTGACGGGGAGGGCCGGGATGTCGTCCAGCGCCGCTTGAAGCGGCAATACCGTCCTCGTCAGCTGGCGCGCCTTAGCGGCTGCCTCCAGAAAGTCCAGCGAAATCGCCTGTTCGAGGAGGAAGGGACCGGCGCGCGTGCGGCGCAGCATGGCGACATGGCCGACGGTGCCGAGCGCCCGGGCGATGTCGCGGGCGAGGCTGCGGATGTAGGTGCCCTTGGAGACTGTGGCGGAGAGGGTCACCTGATCCAACTTCGAGTCATTCCCGCGCGTGCGGGAATCCCGCTGATCTTCTGAGGGAGCGGGACCCCCGCTTTCGCGGGGGTGACGAATTGAGAGCGCATGTACCGTCACCCGCCGGGCCTGCAGCTCCACCTCCTCGCCCGCCCGGGCGCGGGCGTAGGCGGGTTTGCCGGCGATCTTCAGCGCCGAATAAGCCGGCGGCACCTGCTCGATTTCGCCGGTGGAGCTCGCCAGCACGGCCTCTACGTCAGCCAGCGTCGGCCGGGCGTCGCTGGTCGCGACCGGCTTTCCTTCGGTATCGAGCGTGTCGGTCTCCGCGCCGAACGCAATCGTGAAGTCATAGGCCTTGGTCGCGTCGAGCATCCGGCCGGCGAGCTTGGTCGCCTCGCCGAGCGCGATCGGGAGAACTCCGCTGGCCAGCGGGTCGAGGGTTCCGCCGTGGCCGACCCTGGTCCTGGGCTCGCCGGCTTCGCGAAGCGCGCGCTTGACCGCGGAGACCGCCTGGGTCGAGCCGAGGCCGACCGGCTTGTCGAGGACAATCCAGCCGTGGATCATGGCTTGCGCGGCAGGCCGAGGCTGAGCTGGCGCTCCTCGCTTTCCTTCAGCCGCTCGAAGAAATGGCGGCGGCACAAAGCGATGTAGCGGTCGTTGCCGCCGATCTCGGTCTGCTCGCCGGATGCGACGGCATGGCCCTGGGCATCGACTCGAAGGTTCATCGTCGCCTTGCGGCCGCATTCGCAAACCGCCTTCAATTCGACCAGGGCGTCGGCGAGCGCGAGCAATGCGGCGCTGCCTTCGAACAGATTGCCGAGGAAGTCGGTGCGAAGGCCGTAGCAGAGCACGGGCAGGTTGACCTCGTCGGCGAGCCGGCACAGCTGGAGGACGTGGGCGCGGGTGAGGAACTGCGCCTCGTCGACCAGCACGCAGTGAAGCTCGCGCTTCTTCCGCTCGTCGGTAATGGCGGCGAACAGATCGACGCTCTCGTCATAGGTGTGCGCCGGCGCCGACAAGGCGATCCGCGAGCCGATCGTGCCGGTGCCCGAGCGGTCGTCGTGGGCGGCCGTCCACAGCATGGTTTCCATGCCGCGCTCGCGATAATTGAAGTCGGCCTGCAGGAGGGTGGTGGACTTTCCGGCATTCATCGCCGCAAAGTAGAAATAGAGCTTTGCCATCGCGGCCGTGTATCGGCAAAGCGCAGGATCGGCCACCGGCTGAACGGAAGGGGAGAGTTAGGGCATGGCAACGGCGAGCGACCAGGTCGGAACGCAGCGCGGATTCCTCGGCTGGGTCGAGCGAAGCGGCAACAAGCTTCCCGATCCCGTCTTCATCTTCGTCTGGCTGATCGGCGCGCTGATCGTCATTTCGATCCTCGCCTCGCTTTTCGGACTCTCCGCGCTCCACCCGGCCGAGCTCGACGAGGAGACCGGCGCAGCTCGGGTGATCTCGGCGACCAGCCTGCTTTCGGCCGAGAATATCCAGCGGCTGTGGGTCGACATGCCGACCACCTTCACCCACTTCCACCCGCTCGGCTACGTGCTGGTGGTAATGCTCGGCGCGGGAGTCGCCGAGCGCTCCGGACTGTTCGGGACGGCGATGCGCGCCGGGGTGCGCAACGCGCCCAAAATGCTCCTGACGCCGATCGTCGCGCTGGTGGCGATGATGGGCAACCTTGCCGCCGACGCCGCCTATGTCGTCCTCATCCCGCTCGCCGGGGTGATCTTCGCCGCAGCCGGCCGCCACCCGATCGCCGGAATCGCCGCCGCTTTCGCCGGCGTGTCAGGCGGCTTTTCCGCCAATTTGCTGCCCGGTCAGCTCGACGCCTTGCTGTTCGGGATCACCCAAGCGGCGGTCGACACGGTGTTCACCGGCTGGCAGGCGAACATCGCCGGCAACTGGTTCTTCATCGCCTTCATGACTTTCCTCTTCCTGCCGGTCATCTGGTATGTGACCGACCGGATCATCGAGCCGAGGCTCGGCCGCTACGTTCCGGCAAGCGATGCCGACCGGATCGCCGCCGGCCAGCCCGAGGCGCCGGCCGAAGGCGAAGCGCAGGACAAGCCGCTGACCGCTCCGGAGCGCAAGGGGCTCGGCCGGGCCGGCCTCGCCGTGCTCGGAATCGTCATCCTGTGGCTGCTGTTCACCGTCGGCCCGGGCACTCCGCTAATCGACGAGGAAGCGGGCGATGCGAGCATGACGCCCTTCTACCGCTCGCTGGTCGCAGGCTTCTTCCTGCTCTTCCTCGCCGCCGGCTGGGCCTATGGGTCGGCGGTCGGCACGATCAAGAACCACCGCGACCTGGTGCAGATGATGACCGGAGCGATGGGCGACCTCGCTTATTATCTCGTGCTGGCCTTCGCGGCGGCGCATTTCGTCGCGATGTTCGGCTGGTCCAACCTTGGGCTGATCCTTGCCGTGCATGGCGCCGACGGGCTTCGCACGCTGGCGCTTCCGACGCCCTTGCTGTTGGCGATGATCGTCCTGTTCAGCGCCTTCCTCAACCTGTTCGTCGGCTCGGCCAGCGCCAAATGGGCGCTGATGGCGCCGGTGCTGGTGCCGATGCTTCTACTGCTCGGCATCAGCCCGGAGATGAGCACCGCCGCCTATCGCGTCGGCGACAGCGCGACCAACATCATCACCCCGCTGATGGTCTATTTCCCGCTGATCCTGATCTTCTGCCAGCGCTGGCAGAAGGATTTCGGAATCGGCAGCCTGGCGGCGATGATGCTGCCCTATTCGATGGCGCTTCTCGCGGTCGGAACGGCGATGGTGATCGGCTGGGTGGCACTCGACCTGCCGCTCGGGCCGGGCGCGTTCGTGCAGTTCGACACCCAGGCCCTGCTCGAGGCGACGCGGGCGGCGCAGCAACCGGCGAACTAGGCGGAGCCGCCGCCGGGCACCGGCCATTCGTCCCTAAGGATGGCGAACAGGACGGTGTCGCGGACGTGGCCGGTCCAGGTGATCCGGTCGGCGCGAAGCACGCCCTCGCGTACCGCTCCGAGCTTCTTCATTGCCGCCTGTGAACGCAGATTGCGGCGATCGACCCGGAACTCGACCCGGCGGAATCCGGAGGAGAAGGCGCGCTCCAGCATCATGTCCTTGACGCGTCGGTTGAAGCCGGTGCCGCGCAAATACGGGCGGTAATAGGTGTTGCCGATCTCGACGCAGCCGCGCTGCGGATCCGGATTGATGAAGCAGCTCATGCCGGCGAACTCGCCGCCCCCCTGAGAATTTTTGGCGAACAGGACGAAGCGGTGCCAGGGGAGCGAGGCGATGCGGTCGAAGCTGGAATCGAAGCCCTCGGGGCCGAAGTCGAGCGCGTAAAGCTGCCAGATGTCGCGGTCCTCGGCGCAGGCGGCGCGAAGCGCGTCGCGGTGCGTCTCGGTCATCGGCTCGGCCCGGCAATTGTCGCCGGTCATGGGCCGCGCCAATTCGTCATTCCCGCGAAAGCGGGAATCCCGCTGTTCTGCAAAGGTAGCGGGACCCCCGCTTCCGCGGGGGTGACGTCTACTGGTCATCGAGGTCCTGGGCGACCTTGTCGGATCGCAGCAGCCTCTCGATGTGGCTGCCCTCGTCGAAGCTCTCGTCGGCGAGGAATTTCAGTTTCGCGGCATATTTTGTGCGCACGCGCTGCGCGACCTCGCGCTGGAGGAAGGCGGTGTTCTGGCGAAGCGCCTTCAGAACCGCTTCCTCGTCCTGGCCGAGCAGGGGCTTCACGAACACCGTCGCGTGGCGAAGGTCGGGCGACATGCGCACCTCGGTGACGCTGACGAGATGCGACTGCAGGACTTCGTCATGGACGTCGCCGCGCTGCAGCAATTCGCTCAGCACGTGGCGCACCTGCTCGCCGACGCGGAGCAGCCGGACCGAGCGGCCTTCGGGGGTTTCGGTGCGGCGCATGACCCACTCCCTAACCACTGCGCCGGCGCGGAGTAAATCCGCGCCGTCGGTCCTGTCCGCTGCGCGGCAGGCCGTCCGAGTGGCGCCGTCTCTCGACGTAATGACGCTCCCCCGGATCAAGTTTGGGGTCCGCTTTCGTTACGCTCGGCGGCTTAGAGGGTGCGAGCACGCTCTTCCACTTCAAACACCTCGAGCATGTCGCCCGCCTTGATGTCGTTGGTGTCGGCCAGCATCACGCCGCACTCGAGGCCGGCGCGGACCTCGGCGACGTCATCCTTGAAGCGGCGCAGCGACGAGATGGTCGTCTTCGACACGATCACGTCCTCGCGCGTCAGACGGGCGTTGAGGCCCTTGCGGATGACCCCTTCGGTGACCAGCAGTCCGGCCGCCTTGTCGCGCTTGCCGGCCGGGAACACCTCGCGCACCTCGGCCCGGCCGACGACCGTCTCGATGATCTCGGGGCCGAGCTCGCCGGCCATCGCGCCCTTCACCCAATCGGTGAGGTGATAGATGACGTCGTAATAGCGGAACTCGACCTTGTTGCGCTCGGCGACTTCGCGCGCCTTGGCGTTGGGGCGGACGTTGAAGCCGATGATCGGCGCTCCGCTGGCGCTGGCCAGGGTGACGTCGCTTTCGGTGATGGCGCCGACGCCCGAGTGCAGAATGCGGACCTTGATCTCGCTGGTCGACAACCGGTTCAGGGCATGGACGATCGCCTCGACCGAGCCGTGGACGTCGGCCTTTACGACCATCGGGAATTCCATGGTGGTCGAGGCGTGGGTGGCGAACATGTTCTCGAGGCTGACCGGGGCGGCGGTGGTGCGCTTGCGGTCGAGCACGCTCTGGCGGTAGGCGGCGACCTCGCGGGCGCGCGCCTCATTCTCGACAACGGTGAAGGGATCGCCGGCCGACGGGACGGCCGACAGGCCGAGTACCTCGACCGGGACCGAGGGCCCCGCTTCCTTCACCTGGCGGCCCTTGTCGTCGATCATCGCCCGGACCTTGCCCGACGATGCGCCGGCGACGAACACGTCGCCGACCCGCAGAGTGCCGCGCTGGACGAGGACGGTGGCCAGCGGGCCGCGGCCCTTGTCGAGCTTGGCTTCGACCACCGTGCCTTCGGCCTGGCGTTCGGGGTTGGCCTTGAGCTCGAGGATTTCCGACTGGAGCTGGATCGCCTCGAGCAATTTGTCGAGGTTGGTCTTCTGCAGCGCCGACACCTCGATGTCCTGCACCTCGCCGCCCATCGCCTCGACGATCACCTCGTGCTGGAGAAGCTCCTCGCGGACCTTCTGCGGCCTGGCGTCGGGCTTGTCGATCTTGTTGATGGCGACGATCATCGGCACTCCGGCCGCCTTGGTATGGTTGATCGCCTCGATCGTCTGGGGCTTGAGCCCGTCGTCGGCGGCAACCACCAGGATGACGATGTCGGTGACATTGGCGCCGCGGGCGCGCATTTCGGTGAAGGCTTCGTGGCCCGGAGTGTCGAGGAAGGTGACCTTCGCCTGATCGGGCAGGGTGACCTGATAGGCGCCGATATGCTGGGTGATCCCGCCTGCCTCGTGGGCGACGACATCGGCGCCGCGGATGGCGTCGAGAAGCGAGGTCTTGCCATGGTCGACGTGGCCCATGATGGTGACCACCGGCGGCCGCGACTCCAGGGTCTCGGGCGCATCTTCGTCGCCGCCGATGCCGATCTCGATGTCGGCTTCGCTGACCCGCTTGATGTTGTG
>DATLGC010000156.1:0-11313 GCA_035540655.1 Sphingomicrobium sp.
TGGAGCCTGAAGGGTGAGGGGAAATCAGGCGAAAGGCCCAGGCGTCTTTGAAATTCCCTCTCCCCGGCGTGGAGAGGGTGGCGCGCGGAGCGCGTCGGGTGAGGGGGGGCAGCCTATTCGGAAAAGTCGTACCGCCTCACCCAAGTCTCTCCCCGTCGGGAAGAGGGCTTTAAGGGCCATTACGGGCGAGCAGCAGCTCCTGCCGAATCGCTTCGAGCACTCCGTCGGTGTTCTGCAGCACATCATTGTTCCAGAAACGAATCACGCGATAGCCGAACGCTTCGATGATCTCGGTCCGGGCGGCGTCCGCGTCCGGGGAATGCTGGCCGCCGTCGAGTTCGATAACGAGATGCGCGGTGCGGCAAGCGAAGTCCGCCACGTGCGGGCCAATCGGGAATTGGCGCACGAATTTGGCGCCCTCGAGCTGACGCGACCGCAGATGGCGCCAGAGGCGTCGCTCGGCATCGGTGCTTCCGCGGCGCAATCTGCGGGCGACGGGCGTCAGTCGTTTGTTCGTCAAGGCCGCACCCCCTCACCCCAACCCTCTCCCCGCCGGGGAGAGGGAGCTGGTTCGGCACAGCTCAGTCGTAGCATCACCTCTCCCCTGAGGGGAGAGGCGACTCGGCGTAGCCGAGCGGGTGAGGGGGGTCCGTACCTGCGAGTGTTTGAGCTCCATGCCTAAGCGCACCGACATACAGTCCATCCTGGTCATCGGCGCGGGGCCGATCGTCATCGGCCAGGCGGCCGAGTTCGATTATTCGGGGAGCCAGGCGGTCAAGGCGCTGAAGGAAGAGGGCTATCGGGTGATCGTCGTCAATTCCAACCCGGCGACGATCATGACCGACCCGGAGATGGCCGACGTCACCTACATCGAGCCGATCACCCACGGCTTCCTCGCCTCGATCATCGAGAAGGAGCGGCCCGACGCGATCCTGCCGACCATGGGCGGGCAGACGGCGCTCAACACCGCGCTCAAGCTCCATCATAACGGCACGCTCGAGCGGCTCGGGGTCGAGCTGATCGGCGCCAATGCCGAGGCGATCGAGAAGGCCGAGGACAGGCAGAAATTCCGCGACGCGATGGACCGGATCGGGCTTGAGAGCCCGCGATCGGCGATCGTCCACAGCGTCGCCGAAGCGCTTGCGGCGCTCGATACGGTCGGCTTGCCGGCGGTGATCCGGCCGAGCTTCACATTGGGCGGGACGGGAGGCGGGATCGCCTACAACCGCGACGAATATGTCGACATCGTCCGCTCCGGGCTCGAGGCGAGCCCGACGACCGAGGTTCTGATCGACGAGAGCCTGGTCGGGTGGAAGGAATATGAGATGGAGGTCGTTCGCGACAAGAACGACAATGCCATCATCGTCTGCTCGATCGAGAATGTCGATCCGATGGGGGTCCATACCGGCGATTCGATCACCGTTGCCCCGGCGCTGACGCTGACCGACAAGGAATATCAGCGCATGCGCTCGGCATCGATCGCGGTCTTGCGCGAAATCGGTGTCGAAACAGGTGGTTCCAACGTCCAGTTCGCAGTCGATCCCAAGACCGGGCGAATGGTGGTGATCGAGATGAACCCGCGCGTGTCGCGGTCATCGGCGCTGGCGTCCAAGGCGACCGGCTTCCCGATCGCCCGGGTCGCGGCCAAGCTGGCCGTCGGCTACACGCTTGATGAGATCGCCAACGACATCACCGGCGGGGCGACGCCGGCGAGCTTCGAGCCGACCATCGATTATGTCGTCACCAAGATCCCGCGCTTCGCCTTCGAGAAGTTCCGCGGCGCGCAGAATGTGCTGACGACGTCGATGAAATCGGTCGGCGAGGTGATGGTGATCGGCCGCTGCTTCGCCGAGAGCCTGCAGAAGGCGCTTCGCGGGCTGGAGACCGGGCTGACCGGCCTCGACCGGGTGCGCGACCTCGAGAATGCCGAGCCGGCGGCGATCGAAAGCGCGCTTGCCTCGCCGCGGCCCGACCGGCTGCTGGTCGCCGCCGAGGCGCTCCGCCAGAATTTCACCGTCGAGCGGATCAACCAGATCGCCGGCTTCGACCCGTGGTTCCTCGAGCGGCTGAAGGAGATCGTCGAGGCCGAGGAGGAGGTCCGCTCCGATGGCCTGCCGCGCGACGCGGCGGGCATGCGGCGATTGAAGGCGATGGGCTTTTCCGACGCCAGGCTCGCCGAGCTCGCGCTTCGCTCGGCGCATGTGAACCGCGAGATGAGCGAGCTCGCCGCCCACGGGTCGGGGCTGATCCACGACACGCTCCGGGCGATGACCGGCGGTGTGACCGAGGCCGAGGTGCGGACCCACCGGCTTCGGCTCGGGGTCAAGCCCGTGTTCAAGCGGATCGACAGCGTCGCGGCCGAGTTCGACGCGGCGACGCCCTATCTCTATTCGACCTACGAGGCGCCGCTGTTCGGCGAGCCCGAGGACGAGGCCGAGGTGTCCGACCGGCGCAAGGTGATGATCCTCGGCGGAGGGCCAAACCGGATCGGCCAGGGCATCGAGTTCGACTATTGCTGCTGCCACGCCGCCTTCGCGCTCGGCCGCGACGGGGCGGGGTTCGAGACGATCATGGTCAATTGCAACCCGGAGACGGTGTCGACCGACCCCGACACTTCCGACCGGCTCTATTTCGAGCCGCTGACCGCCGAGGACGTGCTCGAGATCGTCGTCCGCGAGGTCGAGAAGGGCGAGCTTCTCGGAGTCATCGTCCAGCTCGGCGGGCAGACTCCGCTCAAGCTGGCCGCCGAGCTGCAGGCGTGCGGAGTGCCGATCCTCGGCACCAGCCCGGATTCGATCGACCTTGCCGAGGACCGCGAGCGATTCGCCCGGCTGGTCAACAAGCTCGGCCTCAAGCAGCCGGCCAACGGCATGGCGCGAAGCCGCGACGAGGCGCTGAACGTCGCCCAGCGGATCGGCTATCCGGTGCTCTTGCGTCCATCCTATGTGCTCGGCGGGCGGGCGATGGAGATCGTCGAGGGGCCCGAGCAGCTCGACCATTATATCGCCACTGCGGTTTCGGTGTCGGGCAGCTCGCCGGTGCTGATCGATCGCTATCTGCGCGACGCGGTCGAGGTCGACGTCGATGCCATCAGCGACGGAGAGAATGTCGTCGTCGCCGGGGTGATGCAGCATATCGAGGAAGCCGGGGTCCATTCGGGCGACAGCGCCTGCGCCCTGCCGCCGCACAGCCTGCCGGCGGAGATCATCGCCGAGCTCGAGCGGCAGACGGAGGCGCTGGCCCTGGCGCTCAAGGTCAAGGGCCTGATGAACGTCCAATATGCGGTCAAGGAGGGCGAGGTCTATCTGATCGAGGTCAATCCGCGCGCCAGCCGGACGGTGCCGTTCGTCGCCAAGGCGACCGGAAGCCCGGTGGCCAAGATCGCCGCGCGGGTCATGGCCGGGCAGACTCTGGCCGAGGCCGGGACGATCGAGCGGGTCGACCGCTATACCGCGGTCAAGGAATCGGTGTTCCCCTTCGCGCGCTTCCCGGGAACCGACCCGGTGCTTGGACCGGAAATGAAGAGCACCGGCGAAGTCATGGGAATCGATCGCGATTTCGACATGGCCTTCGCCAAGGCGCTGCTCGGCGCCGGAGTCTCCCTGCCCGACGAGGGGACGGCATTCGTGTCGGTCAAGGACAGCGACAAGGACATCATCGTCCCGGCGGTGGAAAAGCTGGTCGAGCTCGGCTTCAAGGTCATCGCCACCGGCGGAACGGCCAGGCACCTTGCCGCCCGGGGATTGCCGGTCGAGCCGGTCAACAAGGTGGCGCAGGGGCGGCCGCACATCGTCGACCGGCTGCTCGACGGCGATGTGCATCTGGTTTTCAACACCACCGAGGGGTGGCAGTCGCTCCAGGACAGCCATTCGATCCGGGCGACCGTGGTTGCTCGAAAGGTCGCATATTTCACCACTGCCGCGGCGAGCATCGCGGCCGCCAAGTCGATCGAGACGCTTCGCGGCCGGAAGCTTGAAGTTCGCTCGCTGCAATCCTATTATTCCGGCTCCGCGAACTGATCCCAGCTTACAATCCGTCCGACATGATCGCGACCCAAGGGCGGGACGCGCCGGAGCGGGGCTTTGAAGGAAGGCAAACAGTGATGGCGAGTGCCGACAAGGTACCGATGCTGGCCGAAGGCCACCGCAAGCTGACGGACGAGGTCAAGCACCTCAAGACGATCGAGCGCCCGGCGGTGATCGACGCGATCGAGGCCGCCCGAGCCCATGGCGACCTGTCCGAAAATGCCGAATATCATGCCGCCAAGGAAAGGCAGGGCCAGGTCGAGGCGACGATCGCCGAGATCGACGACCAGCTCAGCCGGGCGCTGGTCATCGACCCGACCACCCTGTCGGGCGACAAGGTGGTGTTCGGGGCGACCGTCACCCTGATCGACGAGGACGACAAGAAGGTTCGCTATCAGCTCGTCGGCCAGAACGAGGCGGACGCGAAGGTTGGCCGGATCAGCTACAACTCGCCGCTCGGCCGCGCCTTGATCGGCCGGCAAGCCGGCGACGAAGTCGAAGTGTCCACCCCATCGGGCGACCGCTACTACACGATCAAGAAAATCGAGTTCGTATAGGCCCGGGCCGGACAGTGCGGCTGCCAACCAGCGCTACCGTCTGGATCGCCGCGGTCACGGCGCTGCTCTGGCTTCTGGTCGAGATGTCCGGGGTGGCCAGCTGGGCCGCAATCAACCTGGGGATCATCCCAGCGCGCCTGTCGGGGATCGACATCGGCTCGCCGGTGCCGGCGCTGCTGACGCCGCTGACCTCGACCCTGGTCCACGGCGACTTCGTCCACCTGCTTTTCAACATGCTGATCTTCATATGGTGCGGCAAAGCGATCGAGCGCGGCCTCGGATGGCGCGCGCTGGTCATTCTCTACGTCGTCGGCGCCTATGCCGCCGCTTTTGCCCAATGGCTGAGCGCTCCGGGTTCGCTGATCCCGGTGATCGGCGCGAGCGGCGCGGTCAGCGCGGTGATCGGCGCCTTCGCTCTGAGCTTCGGCCAGACCCGGCAGATTGTCCGCTCGACCCGGCTCAACCGCCTGATCAACGCGCTCTGGCTGATGGCTGCCTGGGTGGTCATGCAGATCATGGTCGCCTGGGCCGCGGGAATGCAGGGCGTGCTGCTCGCGACTCCGGCCCATGTCGGCGGATTCCTCGCCGGAATGCTGTTGCAGAGGCCGCTTCTGCTCTGGCGCTATCGCAACGCCTGAGCCTGGTCCGAGGCGGGTTCGCTCTCGGGCTCGAGCAGCCGGTGAAGGTGGACGACGACATATTTCATTTCGGCATCGTCGACCGTCCGCTGGGCGCGGGCGCGCCAGGCCTCTTCGGCGGCGGCATAGCTGTCGAACAGGCCGACGAGGTCGATCTTGTCGAGGTCGACGAACTCGAGGCCCTGCGGGTCCTTGACGCGCCCGCCGAACACCAGGTGAAGCTTGCTCATGGCCGGCTCGCTAGCAGGAATTGCGCCGCTTGCGAACCGGCTTGAAGCGACTGGTCAATCGCGACCGCGAGCGGCATCGAGCGCCGCCTGGGCGGAGGTTCGAGCGGCGTCGCCGGCGCCCTCGATTATGGAGCGGATCGTTTCGGCCGCCTTGTCGCGGTTGAGGCCAAGCTCGTCGAGGCGCGACCTGCCCGCTTCCCGAGCGGCTTCGGCGGCGGCCTTTGCGCGCTCGCCCAGCCGGTCACCGACCCCGCGAAACAGCTCCTCCTCCCCGCGCGTGCGGGGCAGCAGGGCGGCGATCAGGGCGCCCGCGGCAAGCCCGCCGGCAAGGGCGATCAACGGCGCTTCGTTGAGCGCATCGCCCGCCCGTCGGCCGGCTTCGGACACCCGGTCGCGGGCTTCGTCATAGGCCTCGATGGCGCGCTGGCGGACGTCGCCGCCAAAACCGCCGGGCTCGTCGTGGCGCGGGCTGTTGCTGATCTCACTCATTGCACTTTCTCCGTATCTGACTTGTTCCTGGATGATTCGGGGTCGGAATCGCCATTGCCGCTCGAACGGGCGCCGTCGATGAACCGCGAGGCCAGATCCCTGACCGGCTCGCGGGCGAGAAACAAAGCGAGAGCGGCAACGATTCCCGTCGCCGCGAGCGGCCGCGAGCGGACCACGTCGACCGCGTCCTCGGCGAGGTCGGCGCCCCTGGTCTTGGCGCCTTCCCAGGCGTTGTGGGCGAGGGTCCGGGGGCTGAGCCGGGCCTGGAGCAGCCTTGCTGTCTCGATCAGCCGGCCGCGAGCCTTCTCGACCTCGATTTCGGCGGCGACGATGTCGGCATTCCGGTCGGTCATAAGCCCTCCCTGATCCGGTTGATTCCGACCAGTGCGAGCGCTCCGGCGATTCCGCCGAACAAAGCGGCGGCGATCAGCCCGCCGAGCAGCGGGCCGACGTGGGGCGCGAGCGCCATCGCCACGCCCACGGCGAGGACGACGATCGCCGCCTGGCCGAACAGCAAGGCGGCGCCGAACATCACCGCCGACAGCTTCAGCACATCGGCCTTGGTCCTGGCCTTGGCCTTGGCCAGCTCGACCTCGGCGTGGACATAGGCCTTGCCGTCGTCGACCAGCTGGCTGACGAGATCGCCGACCGGCCGCTCATCCTCGGGATGAGGCGGGCCGCCAGCCTGTTCCGACGCCGGTTTCAGCATCAGCTCCTCGAATTGCCGTCACGCCGGCCATCGCCGCCGTTCCGGTCGTCGTTGCTCGACATGGTCGACTTGACCAGCCGGGCAAGCGCGAAGCCGACGATCGCCGCTCCGGCAATCGCCACGCCCGGGCTTCGCCGGACGAAGTTGCGGCTGTCCTCGATCAGCTCCTCGGGATCCTTGGAGGCGATGCTGTTGGCGGTATTCTCGATCGCCGCGGCGGCGCGCCGGGCATAGTCGCCATATTCCTGGCCGAGCCGCTCGTCGATCCCCTCGGCGGTGCCGCCGACCATCCGGCTGACCGACGACAAGGCTTCGGCCGAGCGCTCGAGCCCCTGGCTGACGAGGTCGCGGGCCTTGTCGGCGGCCTGGCCGGTCAGTTTCTCGCCGCCGGTGCGAAGCTTGTCCGCGAGGCTGGAATCGCCGCCGTCGTCCTCGACCAGTCCGCCGCCGCTCGTCTCCGCAGGCTGCGATGCCCGGCCGGCCGGGGTGCCGGCCCCGCCGAGCGCCTCGGGAGCGGTCGCAGCGCCGGTATCGACAAGCACGTCGGATCCGCCGGTTTCAATTCCGGCGGCACCGGTGCCGCTGATGCTTCCGCCGGTGCTTCCGCCGCGGTTTCCGCCCGGCGGGCTGTTGGGCGACGCGCTGCTGGAGGCGCCGGCAATAACCTTGTCGGTGCCTTGAGGGAGATCGGATCTGTCTTGGGCCATAAGTTCCTCCTTTGCCTCATCAAACCCGGAGGCTCGCGCGTTCGTTCCGCACCGTCGCGGCGAAAGTTGCACGTCCTGCCGCTCGGCCTATAGGACGCTCGTCCAAGCCTAATCATTACGCCTGCGCAAGAAAGATTTCCATGACCGCGATCGTCGACGTCCACGCCCGCCAGATCCTCGACAGCCGGGGCAATCCGACAGTCGAGGTCGACGTCACGCTGGAGGACGGAAGCATGGGCCGCGCGGCGGTTCCATCAGGAGCCTCGACCGGGGCTCATGAAGCGGTCGAGCTTCGCGATGGCGACAAAAGCCGCTGGCTCGGCAAGGGGGTCGGCAAGGCGGTCCGGGCGGTCAATGGCGAGATCGCCGAGCTGGTCGTCGGCCGCGAGGCCGAGGACCAGGCCGATATCGACGCGGCGATGACGCTGCTCGATGGCACCGCCAACAAGGCCCGGCTCGGCGCCAATGCGATCCTCGGAGTCAGCCTGGCGACCGCCAGGGCGGCGGCCGACGCGACCGGAATGCCGCTCTACCGCTATGTCGGCGGAATCGACGCCTCGCTCCTTCCCGTGCCGATGATGAACATCCTCAACGGCGGCGCCCATGCCGACAATCCGATCGATTTCCAGGAATTCATGGTTATGCCGGTCGGGGCGGAGAGCTTTTCGGAAGCCTTGCGCTGCGGGGCGGAGATATTCCACTCGCTGAAAAGCGCGCTTTCCTCCGCCGGCCTGTCGACCTCGGTCGGCGACGAGGGCGGCTTTGCCCCCGACATAGCCTCGCCGAGGCAAGCGCTCGACTTCATCCTGCGCAGCGTCGAGGCGGCGGGCTACAGGCCGGGCGGGGACGTTCTGATCGCGCTCGACTGCGCCGCGACCGAATATTTCAGGGACGGCCGCTACGCGATGGAGGGGGAGGGCAGGAACCTTTCGCCCGGCGAGATGGCCGATTATCTCACCGAGCTCGCCGCCGACTATCCGATCGCCTCGATCGAGGACGGAATGGCCGAGGACGACATGGAGGGATGGAGGCTGCTCACCGAGCGGATCGGCGACCGAGTGCAGCTGGTCGGCGACGATTTGTTCGTTACCAATGTCGATCGGTTGTCGCAGGGAATTGCCGACGGGCTGGCCAATTCCATCCTGATCAAGGTCAACCAGATCGGGACATTGAGCGAGACGGTGGCGGCGGTGCGGCTTGCGCAGTCGAGCGGCTATACGGCAGTGATGTCCCACCGGTCGGGCGAGACCGAGGATTCGACCATCGCCGACCTCGCCGTCGCCCTGTCGTGCGGGCAGATCAAGACCGGCAGCCTGGCGCGCTCCGACCGGACCGCCAAGTACAACCAGCTGCTGCGCATCGAGGAGGAGCTTGGCGATTGCGCCCGCTATGCGGGACGGTCGGCGCTGAGGGGGTATAGCTCCTCCCCCGCCGGGGGAGGTGGCAGCCCGAAGGGCTGACGGAGGGGGGCGGGTGGAACTTACGGGTCCAAAGCCCACCATTGACCGGGCTCGTAAGCTACGGGCGTCAATGTCCCTGCCGGAACGACTGCTTTGGCGGGAACTCCGGAACATGCAGACCGGCCTGCGCTTTCGACGGCAGCATCCAGCAGGCTGCTATGTGCTAGACTTCTATTGCCCCTCAGCCGGCCTCTGCATCGAGATCGACGGGGCCTCTCATGACTCCACCGCGCGCCGCGACAAAGAGCGAGATCGCTGGCTGGCCGAACGCGGCGTTCGCACTCTACGGATTGCCGCGCGCGACGTTCTCGCCAACCTTGAAGGCGTGGTGCAGTACGTCGTGCAAGAGGCGAGGGCCCCCTCCGCCGCGCTTCGCGCGCCACCTCCCCCCGAGGGGGAGGGTTGCTAGTCATCCACAGCTTTATCCACCGAACCATCCTTTTTCCTTGCCTTCATGGCGTCTTCGTGATTCTTCTTGAGGCATGGGCGGAACAAGACGCAGCCTCGGACTGATCCGCCGCGCGGCGATGCCGGCGCTGGCGCTGCTCGTGGTCGGCACCTTCGCCGCCCATGCGATCGCCGGGCCGAACGGCCTGCTCGCCTGGGGGGGATATCGCCAGGATCTCAACGAGCGGCGCGCCGAGCTTGCCAGGCTCGAGGCCGAGCGCGAGCAATTGCGCCATCGCTCGGCTCTGCTCGACCCCAGGAAGGCCGACCCCGACATGGCCGACGAGCTCGTCCGGCGCGACCTCGGCCTGGTTCGGCCCGACGAGGTGATCATCACGCTCGAATAGCCGCCCGGCCGCCGGCGATGTTGCCGCCCCGGCGCTCGCCTCCTATAGACGCGGCCGCTCATCAACCGCTCGAGAGAATGTCCGTGGCGCCTTCCGCCAAAACCAGGAAATCGACCGCAACGCCCGAAGCCAAGTTCGAGCGGCCGCCGGAGCCCAGTCGCTACGAGCCGAGCCGCGACGAGCTGCTCGACTTCTACCGGCAGATGCTGCTCATCCGCCGCTTCGAGGAGCGCGCGGGGCAGCTCTACGGCCTCGGGCTGATCGGCGGCTTCTGCCACCTCTACATCGGCCAGGAAGCGGTCGGAGTCGGGCTTCAGTCGGCGATGACCGTCGGCAAGGACAGCGTGATCACCGGCTACCGCGACCACGGCCACATGCTGGCCTACGGGATCGACCCCAAGGTGATCATGGCCGAGCTGACCGGCCGTGCCGCCGGAATCTCCAAGGGCAAGGGCGGATCGATGCACATGTTTTCGGTCGAGCACGGCTTTTACGGCGGCCACGGAATCGTCGGAGCGCAGGTGTCGCTCGGCACCGGCCTCGCGCTCAAGCACAAGTATAGCGCCGATGGCGGGGTCTGCCTCGCTTACATGGGCGATGGCGCCGCCAACCAGGGCCAGGTGTACGAAAGCTTCAACATGGCGAAGCTGTGGAACCTGCCGGTGATCTACGCGATCGAGAACAACCAATATGCGATGGGCACCTCGGTCGCCCGCTCGCATAGCGAGCCCTTGCTCTACCGCCGCGGCGAGAGCTTCCGGATCCCGGGCCTTCAGGTCGACGGGATGGACGTGCTGGCAGTGCGCGGAGCAGCCGAGGTCGCCCTGGAATGGGTGAGGGGCGGCAAGGGGCCGATCATCCTCGAGCTGATGACCTACCGCTACCGCGGCCATTCCATGTCCGACCCGGCCAAATATAGGACCAAGGAAGAGGTCCAGCAGTATCGCGAGGGCCGCGACCCTATCGAGCATGCCAAACGCGACCTCGAGGCGATGGGCGTGGCCGAGGATGAGCTCAAGGCAATCGACAAGCAGATCAAGGACATCGTCGTCGAAGCTGCGAAGTTTGCCGAAGATGCGCCCGAGCCTGAAGCGGACGAGCTCGACACCGACGTGCTGGTGGAGAGCTACTGATGGCGATGGAGCTCACCATGCCCGCTCTGTCGCCGACCATGGAGGAGGGGACGCTCGCCAAATGGCTGGTCAAGGAAGGCGATGAGGTGAAGTCTGGCGATCTGCTGGCCGAGATCGAGACCGACAAGGCGACGATGGAGTTCGAGGCGGTCGACGAAGGGACCATCGCCAGGATATTGGTCGCCGAAGGCTCGGACGGGGTGAAGGTCGGCACTCCGATCGCGATTCTTACCGAGGACGGCGAGAGCGTCGATGACGCCCAGGTCGATTCTCCCGCCAAGGACAAGGGCCCAGCCGAGACCCCGTCCGACCAGAAGACCGAGCAGAGCCCGGTCGAAACCGGCGGAACCCAGAATGCCGACACCGGCACCGCGCAACTGACGCCATCAGCTCCGCGCGTCGCCGCCGATCCGGAAGTGCCGGAAGGCACGAAGATGGTGAAGCTCACCGTCCGCGAGGCGCTTCGCGACGCCATGGCCGAGGAAATGCGCGCCGACGAGCGGGTGTTCGTGATGGGCGAGGAGGTCGCCGAATATCAAGGCGCCTACAAGGTCACCCAGGGCCTGCTCGA
>DATLGC010000157.1:0-4333 GCA_035540655.1 Sphingomicrobium sp.
GGGGACGGTGCGTTTTCATCATGGTCAGACGCGCTGCGATAGTAGCGCTCACGCGCTGTCTGGGCTCCTGCCTTCGCAGGAGCACAATTCCCGGTCGGCGCGACAGCACCGCCGGCAACCAGGGAGAGGTTCGCAGCCACAGGACTCACAACGCTTTTGTTCTACTTTTGTTCTTATCTCGCGAGTCGCGACGCGGAGTCAATCGCGCGACTCGGCGCCGTCCACTTCCTTCAGAAAATTGACGATCTCGGCGACCGCGGCACGAGCGTCCGTCGGTGACATGGCAAAGCCCATGTGGCTCGTCCTCAGCTCGACCGCCTTGTCGCGGGTCGCCTCGGTCCCGCGCGCCGAGGGCGCGCCGACAATCCCATCGCGCCGCGACCACAGCGCCAGGGTCGGCACCGGCGGCTTTTCCTCCCTGTCGGGGATCGGGGGATCGTCGACCGGATGGCGGGCGACCGCCTCGTACAGCCGCCAGACATTGGTGTAGCGGCGCCGGTCGCCCCACACCGGCGAGCCCAAGGTGACGACCGCGCGCACTCGCTCCGGTTCCGCCCGCGCCAGCTCGCGCGCGTAAAGCCCGCCGAGGCTCCAGCCGACCAGCAGCAGCGGCTCGTCATGCCCGCACAGGTCAACCGCGCGCTTCAGCCGCTCGAGCGTGTCGGCGCTCGCCCCCATGTTCCAGCCCTGCCGCCATGGATGAACCCGAAACCCCGCCTCGGCCAGCGCCCGGCGAAGCTCCGTCGTGTGACGGTCGTGGGCGATGAAGCCGGGGATGACCATCGCCGGCGGCCCGTCCTCCGGCCCGCGCGGGCCCTGATGGCCCAGCATCCGCGGCGAATGGGCAAGCAGCGACTGGATCTCCTTCAGCCGCGCGAGCATCGGCGGAGCGCCGTCGCGACTCAGAGAAATTCTCCGCCCATCAGCTCCTGCAGCGCCTTGGGCAGCCGCACCCGGCCGTCCCCGGTCTGGTGATTCTCGAGCAGCGGCACCAGGATTCGCGGGCTGGCCAGCGCGGTATTGTTGAGCGTGTGGGCGAAGCGCACCTTGCCGTCGGCGCCGCGGTAGCGGAGGTTCGCCCGCCGCGCCTGCCAGTCGTGCAGGGTCGAGCAGCTGTGGGTCTCGCGATACTTGCCGAGCGATGGCACCCAGCTCTCGATGTCGTTCATGCGATATTTGCCCAGCCCCATGTCGCCGGTCGACGTCTCGATCACCTGGTAGGGGATTTCGAGCGCCTGCAGCAGGCTTTCGGCAAGCTCGAGCAGCCGCGCGTGCCACGTGGCCGACTGCCCCTCGTCGGCCTCGCAGATCACATATTGCTCGACCTTGACGAACTGGTGGACGCGCAGCAGCCCGCGCACGTCCTTGCCGGCGCTTCCCGCCTCGCGGCGGAAGCAGGGCGAATAACCGGCGTAGAGGATCGGCAGCCGGCCGGCCTCGAGGATCTCGCCCGAATGGAGCGAGGTCAGCGCCACCTCGGCGGTGCCGGCGAGATAAAGGTCGTCATTGGGCAGCTGGTAGGTCTCGTCGCGATGGCCGGGAAACTGCCCCTGGTTGAGGAACGCCTGCTCGCGCGCCAGCGCCGGCACGGTGATCGGAGTGAAGCCGGAATCGGCGATCCGTTCCAATGCCCAGGCCATCAGCTTCTGCTCGAGCAAGGCGAGCCGCCCCTTGAGGCAATAGGTGCGCGACCCCGACACCTGGGCGATCCGCGACAGGTCGGCCCAGTCGTTCCTCTCGATCAAGGCGACATGGTCGAGCGGCTCGAAGCCGAAGCTCGGTGGCTCGCCCTCGCGGCGGGCGACGACATTGTAGCTCTCGTCAGGCCCTACCGGAGCGCCCTCATAGGGGACGTTGGGGACTTGCAGCAGAAGCGCGGTCAGCGCCTCTTGCTTGTCGCCGAGTTGCACCTCCAGCTCGCCGGCGCGGGCGCCCGCTTCCTTCGCCTTGCGGCCAAGCTCGGCCTTCTCGTCGGGCGCCGAATCCTTGAACCTGGCGCTGATCGCGTTGCGCTCGGCGCGGAGCCCCTCGATCTCGGTCTTGAGCGAGCGCACCTCGTTGTCGAGCGACAGCAACGCTTCGAGGTCGAGCGGGACGCCCTTGTCGCTTATCGCCTTGGCGACCGCCTCGCGGTTCGACTTGATGAAATCCAGCCCCAGCATGGCCGCGGCGATGCGCGAAATGGAGGCCTGAGGCAAGCACAGGGCCGCTCGTCCTGAGCGGAGTCCCAAGGGGGCGCAGTCGAGAAGGGCGTTTCGCACTCGTGGCGTACCAGCGCCCTTCGACAAGCTCAGGACGAACGGAGGGGAGCGATTGGCACTCGCTCTCTCTTCTCCTATCGCTCCGAGCCATGCCTTCCGGCCTCATGGCACTGCTCGACGATGTCGCGGCCCTGACCAAGCTTGCCGCCGCCTCGATCGACGACGTCGGCGCCGCCGCCGGCCGAGCCGGCGCCAAGACCGCCGGCGTGGTGATCGACGATACGGCGGTCACCCCGCGCTACGTCGTCGGCCTCGCCCCCGAGCGCGAGCTTCCGATCATCGGCAAGATCGCCCTCGGATCCCTGAAGAACAAGATGCTGATCTTGCTTCCGGCGGCGCTGTTCCTGTCGGCGTTCCTGCCGGTCCTCATCATCCCCTTGCTGATGATCGGCGGTGCCTATCTCGCCTTCGAAGCGACCGAGAAAATCCTCGAATGGCTGCTCGGCCACCACCATTCGGTCGAGGAGGTGATCGACGCGGTCAGGGACCCGGGCGAGCTCGAGGCGCGGCAGGTGTCGGGCGCGATCCGCACCGACTTCATCCTGTCGGCCGAGATCATGGCCATCGCTCTCGCCGAGCTTGAGGCGGAAACGTTCGCCATGCGCGCAGCCGCATTGGCGGCGGTGGCCATACTGGTCACGGCCGGGGTCTACGGCCTCGTCGCCCTGATCGTGAAGCTCGACGATATCGGCCTGCGCCTCGCGGCACGCGGCAATGCCGCAGCCGCCGCTTTCGGGCGGCTGCTGGTCAAGGGCGTGCCCAGGCTCCTGACTGCGCTCACCATCATCGGCACCGCCGCAATGCTCTGGGTCGGCGGAGGCATCTTCCTCCACGGCCTCGAGGAACTGCACATGCTCGAGCAAGTGCCGCACGCGATCCATGCCCTCGCCCATATGGCGGCCCTGGCGATCGGCTGGATCCCGGGCGTGGTCGAATGGGTTGCGAACGCTTTCGGGGCGGCTGTCGCCGGCTTCGTCGTCGGCGGGCTGATCGTTCTTGGCCTGAAGGTCTGGACATCGCTTCGACCCAATAGGTCCGCTGCTCACTGAGCGGATCGCGGCCTCAGGTGAAGTGAAGCCGCCGATACCGCCCGCGAAAATAGAGCAGCGGGTCGAGGTTCGGGTCGAAGCTCGCCTTCAGCACATGGCCGATCAATATGTGATGATCGCCGCCGTCATGCACGGCGTGTCGCTCGCATTCGAATACGCCGAGCGATTCCTTGAGCACCGGCGCCCCGAACTCGCCGCACGACCAGTCGCTCTGGCCGAACCGGTCCTCGGCTTTGGTCGAAAAGCGGATCGAGGCCGGCTGCTGCCCGGTCTGCAGGACGTTCACCGCGAAACGCTGCGCGGCGATCATCGCCGCGGCGCTCGCCGCCGCCTTGTGCACGCAGACCAGCAGCAACGGGGGGTCGAGCGACACCGAGGTGAAGCTGTTTGCCGTCAGGCCGAAAGGCGCGCCGCTGCCGTCAATGCAGGTCACCACGGTCACGCCCGTCGCGAAGCAGCCGAGCGCGTCGCGCAAAGTCCGCGGGTCTGACCCCGTGCGATATTCGCGAGTCTTCGTCTCGTCGCTCATTGCCGGGCTTCTAGCCGGGCAAGGGACGAAAAACAGCACTGGCTGGGCGGCCGCCGCTTATTTCCGCCTGGCTCTCATCGCCTGGGAATCGTGCCTGTCCGTTAATGGCGGTCTCTTCACCAGGTCGTGAGAAGCGATCCCGCCGCCGACATGACCGTGAAGGAGGCGAGCGCCAGCCGGACGCTCCACGCCCATTTATCGAATCGAGACATGTTCAATCACCTGAAAAATGCGTTTCGCGGCCAACGATCCCAAGCCGACCGGGTTGCACGCGTCGCGGGAGCGTAACAACCGCCGGCGACCGAAAGGGGTCAGCTGGCAAACGCCTCGGGCGACTGGCGCATTATGCTGGCGATGGTCTCCTCGATCGAGTCCGAGACCAGGTAGAGCGGCTGGAAAGCATCGTGGCGATAGGGTGTCGCAAGGGCGCGTTCGACCGAGAAGGGCAGCCGCTCGACCGCTTCGCTCTCGAGGCTGAAATGGGCTTCGCCGAA
>DATLGC010000158.1:0-14254 GCA_035540655.1 Sphingomicrobium sp.
CGCCCCGCCCCTGGAGGAAAGCGAGGCTTTGGCCCATCGCCTCGCCCAATCCTCATAGCCGCCGGCGACCACGTCGACCCTGCCCGAACCGCCCAGCCCCAGCGTGACCGTCACCGTCCGGTCGAGGAAGTCGCGGTCGTGGCTGACGATCAGCACCGTCCCTTCATAATCGGCGATCACTTCCTGCAGCAGGTCGAGCGTCTCGAGGTCGAGGTCATTGGTCGGCTCGTCGAGCACCAGCAGATTGGCTTCCCTCGCGAATTCGCGCGCCAGCAGCAGCCGCGAGCGCTCCCCGCCCGACAGCGATCCGACCGGCGCGTCGGCGATCGCCGGAGAGAACAGGAATTCCTTCAAATAGCCCTTGATGTGCTTCTTGTGGCCGCGCACGTCGATCCAGTCGCCCCCATCGCTCAGCACGTCGCGCACCCTTTTCGCCGGCTCCATCAGCTTGCGCTGCTGGTCGATGACGATCCCGCTCAGAGTCTTCGCCCGCGTCACCGTCCCTTCGTCGGGCTCGATCTCGCCGGTCAGTAGCTTGAGCAGGGTCGTCTTGCCCGCCCCGTTCGGCCCGACGATTCCGATCCGGTCGCCGCGCTGGATGCGCAGGCTGAAGTCGCGGATGATCGTCCGTTCGCCATAGCTTTTGGAAACATTCTCGGCCTCGATGACCGACCTGGTGCGCACCTCGTCCCTGGCCAGCGCGATCTTGGCCGGGCCCGACGGCCCGAGCATCGCCGCCCGCTGGGCGCGCATCTCGTGGAGCTTGGCCAGCCGGCCCTGGTTGCGGCGGCGCCGCGCCGTCACCCCTCGCTCGAGCCAGTGCAATTCCTGCTGCAATTGCGAATCCAGCCGTTCGGCCGCCTTGGCCTCGTCGGCATAGACCTTCTCCTCCCACGCCTCGAAGCCGCCGAAGCCGATCTCGGCGCGCCGCAGCTGGCCGCGGTCGAGCCACAGCATGCTTTTCGTCAGCCGCTTCAAGAACGTGCGGTCGTGGGAAATGACGATGAAGGCGCCGGTGAAGCGGGTCAGCCAGTCCTCGAGCCATTCGATTCCCGACAGGTCGAGATGGTTGGTCGGCTCGTCGAGCAGAAGCACGGCGGGGCCTTGCGCGATCGCCCGGGCGATCGCCGCCCGGCGCCGCTCGCCGCCGCTCGCCGTCGCCACCGGCCGCTTGAGGTCGAGCCCGATCTGGTCGGCGATCGCCGCCGCCTCGTGCGCCGCCGGGGCATCGGCCCCCGCCAGCACCCACTCTTCCAGCGTCTCGCCGGTGATTTCCGGATCCTGCTCGAGCAGCACCACGCGCGTGCCCGGGACGATCGTCCTCTTGCCCTCGTCCGGGTCGATCTCGCCCGCCAGGCATCGCAGAAGGGTCGTCTTGCCGGCGCCGTTGCGGCCGATCAGCGCCAGCCGGTCCTTGGGGCGGACATGGACATCGAGGCCGCGAAACAGCCAGCCGTCGCCCTGGATGAGCCCGAGGCCCTCGTAGGAAAGTGTCGCCGCCGCCATGGGCGCGCGCCCTAGCAAGCCCCGCCGTCATGCTGAACTTGTTTCAGCATCCATCGACCCGGCGACACCCCGCCCTCCCCCGCTCGTCCTGAGCGAAGGCGCGCAAGCGCCGAAGTCGAAGGGCGCCTGCACGGCCGCCTCCGCCCTTCCCCTTTTGTGGCTTTTGGGCCACTGTTGCGCCTGAACCGCGTCCGGCGCGCGCATTCATAGGACATTCAATGGCTTCTGGTAGAAACCGGGCCCGAGAGAGAATCGCAATGCGCCTGTTCCGTACCATCTTTTCGGCCACGCTCGCCGTCGGCCTTCTCGCCAGCCCCGCGCTGGCCGAGCGTCCGCGCGACGCCAACAAGGCGTTCGAGGCGACCCGCGAGGGCCGCTCGATGCCGCTTCCCAAGATCGAGCGCCGGGTGCTCCCGCAGATGGACGGCGCCGATTATCTCGGCCCCGAGTTCAACGGCGACACCTACCGGCTCAAGTTCATGCGCGGCGGCCGGGTCATCTGGGTCGACGTCGACGCCGCCACCGGCCGCATCAAGGGCCGCTCGCGCCCGTAAACCTGCGCGTGCCTCGCGGTCTTGCGACAACAAGGGATCGCCTGCTGCAGATTTTTCTGTCCTACAGCCCGCGGTTTGTGACACATGCTGTTCGATGCAGCTCCGCCGTCTCGCTTCTCCCGCCCGCCCGATTCGCTCTCAAAACGTCACTTCCCGCGCACGCTCGCCGCACCCTGCTGGTCGATTTCCCCTTGGGCCGATCGCGTTCGCCGGCGCCGGCTGGCGATCGCCGCGGCCAAAGGTCGCGGGGACGTGCCGCGACTTTTGCGACTTTCCGCGCGCCCGGGGAATGGCCCTGTGCGATTGACAATTGTCTTGCGCCCCCCAGCTTTGTTGCGCTCAAGCAACCGTTCAGCTTCGCGCGTGTTTGACTGGTCATCAGCTAGGGCGACAGGGGACTGAAGGATTATGCGGGTACTGATCGTCGAGGACGAGCCCAATCTTGGCCGGCAGCTGCGCTCGACTCTGGAGGGCGCCGGCTATGCCGTCGACCTCGCCACCGACGGCGAGGACGGCCATTATCTCGGCTCGACCGAAAGCTATGACGCGGTGATCCTCGACCTCGGCTTGCCGGAGATCGACGGACTGACGGTGCTCGACCGCTGGCGCAAGGAAGGCAAGCGCATGCCGGTGCTCGTGCTCACCGCCCGCGACAGCTGGTCCGACAAGGTGGCGGGGCTCGACGCCGGCGCCGACGATTATCTCGCCAAGCCGTTCCAGACCGAGGAATTGATCGCCAGGCTTCGCGCCCTCATTCGCCGGGCGTCGGGCAATGCCAGCTCCGAGCTTCTCGCCGGCGACATCCGGCTCGACACGCGCTCGGGCAAGGTCACCAAGGACGGCGAGCCGGTCAAGCTCACCGCCCAGGAATATAAATTGCTGTCCTATCTGATGCACCACAAGGGCAAGGTGGTCAGCCGGACCGAGTTGATCGAGCATATCTACGACCAGGATTTCGACCGCGATTCCAACACCATCGAGGTGTTCGTCACCCGCATCCGAAAGAAGCTCGGGGCCGACGTCATCACCACCATCCGCGGGCTTGGCTACAGCCTCGAGGATCCGGATCACAAGTGAACGGGCAAGCCGCCCCGGTGACGGCGGCGGCGGGCGCGGCTGCCGCGGCGCGCGAGGCCAAGCGGCCGCGCATCGGCTCGCTGACCCGGCGGATGATCGGCGTCGCCGCGCTTTGGATCAGCCTGCTTTTGTTGATCGGCGGCTTTGCCCTCGACCGGGTTCTGACCACTTCGATCGTCCGCAATTTCGACGACCAGCTCGGCTATGTTCTGAACGCGATGATCGCCGCCTCGGAAATCGGCCCGGACGGCGAGGTCCGGTTCAACCGGCCGCCCGCCGACCAGCGCTTCATGGAGCCTTATTCGGGAGTCTATTTCCAGGTCAGCGGCGAGGGCGCCGACACCTTCCCGTCGCGGTCCTTGTGGGATCGGCGGCTGCGGGTGACGACCCGCGACAATGCGATCGACGTCCACCGCTACGACAGCCAGGAATTCGCCGACGAGCCGCTTCGCATCGTCGAACGCGACGTCATTCTTCCCGGCTCCGAGGTGCGCTGGCGGTTCCAGGTCGCCCAGTCGCGCGAGATGACCGACAATCAGATCCGGGACATCCGCTGGACATTGTTCTGGAGCTTCCTTGCGCTCGGCGTCGGGCTGCTGTTCCTCGCCGCGCTCCAGACCATCTACGGCCTGTGGCCGCTTCGCCGGGTCCGTCGCGAAGTGGCGCTGATCCGATCCGGCGCGAAGTCGCGGATCAGCCAGGCCTTCCCGACCGAGGTCCAGCCGCTGACCGAGGAGATCAACGAGCTGCTTGCCCATAGCGAGACCCAGGCCGAGGAGGCCCGGCGCCACGCCGGCAACCTCGCCCATGCGCTCAAGACCCCGCTGACGGTCATCACCAATGCCGCGACCGCGAGGGCGCCCGACCTCGTCGACACCGTCTGCCGCGAGGCCCTGGTGATGCGCCGCCAGGTCGACCACCACCTCGCCCGCGCCCGGGCCATCGGCCGCCGCACCTCGGCCCATGCCCGCTCCCGGGTCTGGGACAGCCTCGAGGCGGTGCAGCGCGCGGTCGATCGGCTCTACGAGGACTCCACCGTCGACATTGCCGGCGATCAGGATGCCGAAGTCAGGATCGAGCGCCAGGATCTCGACGAGATGATCGGCAACCTCGTCGAAAATGCCGCCAAATATGGCGGCGGCCGAGTGTTCGTCACTGTCGAGCGAAGGGAGGGGATGGTCGACATCATCGTCGAGGACGACGGGACCGGAATCGGCGAGGCCGAGCGCGAGCTGCTGTTCGAGCGCGGCGCGCGCCTCGACACGACCGGCAAGCCCGGGACCGGCCTCGGCCTCGCCATCGTCCGCGACGTCGCCGAAATCTACGGCGGCCGGATCGCCCTTGAGGAAAGCGAGGATCTGGGCGGGCTGCTCGCCCGCCTGACCCTGCCGGCGGGCTAGGAATGGCGCGGCGCTGCCGCTAGGTGGGCGCCGTGACCGCAACGCTCCATCCCTTGCGGCCTTCCGGGCCGTCGATCGATCCGCTGATCGAGCTCGTCGCCGCCGACATGAACGGCGTCAACGCCGTGATCCTCGAGCGAATGCAGAGCAAGGTCGCGCTGATCCCGGAGCTCGCCGGCCATTTGATCGCCGGCGGCGGCAAGCGGATGCGGCCGATGCTGACCTTAGCCTGCGCCGCGCTGGTCGGCTATTCGGGCACTCGCCACCACAAGCTCGCCGCCGCGGTCGAGTTCATCCACACCGCCACCCTGCTCCACGACGACGTGGTCGACGGCTCGGGAACCCGGCGGGGCCGCCAGACCGCCAACCTCATCTGGGGCAATCCGGCCAGCGTCCTGGTCGGCGATTTCCTGTTCAGCCGGGCGTTCGAGCTGATGGTCGAGGACGGTAGCCTTAAGGTGCTCAAGATCCTCAGCCGGGCGTCGGCGGTGATCGCCGAAGGCGAGGTCGAGCAGCTCACCGCGCAGCGGCGGCTCGACACCGGCGAGGACCAGTATCTGGAGATCATAACCGCCAAGACCGCCGCGCTGTTCGCCGCCGCCTGTCGGATCGCTCCGGTCGTCGCGGAAGTCGGCGACCATTGCGAAACCGCTCTCGAAACCTACGGCCGCAACCTCGGCATCGCCTTCCAGCTGACCGACGATGCGATCGATTATGCCTCTGACGCCGACACCATGGGCAAGGGCGTCGGCGACGATTTCCGGGACGGCAAGATGACCCTGCCGCTGATCCTCGCCTATGCCCGCGGCTCGGCGGAGGACCGGCGCTTCTGGCAGTCGGCGGTGGCAGGCGAGCAGGTTGCCGACGCCGACCTGGCGCACGCAATCGCCCTGATGCACGCCACCGACGCCTTGTCCGACACGCTGGAGCGGGCGCGCATCTATGGACGGCGGGCGATCGATGCACTGGCGCCGTTTCCGGCCGGCAAGGCCAAGGCGGCGCTTGTCGAAGCGGTGGAGTTCGCCATCGCCCGGGCTTACTGACTTGCGCCGGCCCGCTTGATTTCAAGCCGCGGCTTTGCCACCTCGGCGGCATGAGAGTAGCGCGAATCTCCGAGCTCGACCGGAAGACCACCCAGTCTGGCAAGGCCAACACCGGCCGCTGGCTGCTCGAATTTGAACGCGCCGAACCGCTGCGGCCGGACCCGCTGACCGGCTGGGCCGGGTCCGGGGACACCAAGCCTCAGGTTCGCCTAACCTTCCGCTCGAAGGACGAAGCGATCGCCTATGCCGAGCGTCACGGCTATGACTATCACCTGATCCCCGCGCCGCCGGTCACACTCAAGATCCAGGCCTACGCCGACAACTTCCGCTAATCGCGGCCTTGTGTTCCGCCCGTAGTGGAGGCAAGTTCCTCCAGCCGAGCTAGGGGGAAGACTGCGCCTTGCTGAAATTTCGCTCGTCATCGGCACGAGACCAGAGGCGATCAAGCTTGCCCCGGTAGCCGCTGCGCTCGCCGGTCGCGGGCTAATTCCCAAACTGATCTTCACTGGCCAGCATCCGGATATTGCTGCAGCCGAATTTGGGCTAGCCGGTTTCCCGCACGTTCGCCTCGGCTGCCTCGGCAGGGTGGACCCGCACCAGCATGTCGCGATGGTTCGACAGTCGATCGGGCGATTGCTGCGCGGAATCGATCTGGTGATCGTCCAAGGCGATACATCAAGCGCGCTCGGCGGAGCGCTTGCCGCGTTCGAGGCAGGGATCCCGGTCGCCCACGTCGAGGCCGGCCTGCGTACCTTCGACCCGGAGGCACCCTGGCCCGAGGAGGAATATCGCACTGCAATCGATGCAGGGGCGGACATTCTGTTCGCGCCAACGGAGATCAGCGCGGCCAACCTTCGCCATGAGCGCGTCACTGGCCTTATCCACGTCACTGGCAACAGCGGGATCGACGCCCTGCTCCGCACGGTCCAGCAGCTGCCATCGCCAAAGCTCCGCGAGCGCGCTTGCCCGCAGCTACTGGTCACCTGCCATCGCCGCGAAAACTGGGGTGAAAGACTGGAGAACATCGCCACTGCCCTCACCAACATCGCGCTTGAGGAAGGGGCGCGGATCGATGTTCTGCTGCATCCCAACCCCAGTGTCACCGCGGCCGTTAGGCGAAGCCTCGACGGCCAGCCCGGGATTCGCCTGCTCGAGCCTTGTTCGCACCGCGAATTGTTGATGAGGATGCGGGATTCCGACCTTGTCCTCAGCGATTCGGGCGGAATCCAGGAAGAGGCGCCGGCTCTCGGAGTTCCCCTGCTCGTCCTTCGCGACAAGACCGAGCGCCCCGAAGGACTGGCCAGCGGCAATATGAAGCTGGTCGGCACCTGCGCCGCGACCGTCACAGCGACGGCCAAAGGATTGCTCGCCGACCGCGCGGCGCTCGCTGCAATGGCGCGACCCGCGCTTCCCTACGGCGATGGCCGTGCCGCGCCGAGGATTGCCGCCATTGTCGAGCAATGGCTGGAATCACGGCTTGCGGTCAGGCGAAGCGCGTGACCTGAACTGCGCGGTTGACGATCATCCGCCAAGTCCACATATGGCCCCCTCGCTTCCGCAAGGCCCCTTCGTCTAGCGGTCCAGGACGTCGCCCTCTCACGGCGAAAACACGGGTTCGAGTCCCGTAGGGGTCACCATTCTTCACGGATGCGACAGCTTTGGCGCGCTAGGGTCTTGCTTATGACTCATTCGACCATGCCGATCAGCCGACGCAGCCTGCTCATCGGACTCACCGCGACAGGCGCGGCAGCCGCCGTAGGAGCAGGCCACGCCGTTGCCGCTCCCGCAAAGCGCAGCCTCACTGCGGCCGAGCGCAGGCTGACCATGCATCGCAGCGCCGGCTGCGGATGCTGCGTCAAATGGGCCGAAGCGGCGCAGAAGGCGGGTTTCACCGTGACCACGGTCAACGAGCCGGACCTCATGGCGTTCAAGCGTGAGGCAGGCGTTCCCGACAGTCTGACGTCCTGCCATACGACCATCGCGGGCCCCTATGTCGTCGAGGGCCACGTCCCGCTCGATGCGATCCGAAAGCTCCTGACCGATCGCCCGAAAGTCAGAGGGATCGGCGTTGCCGGCATGCCGATCGGCTCACCCGGAATGGAAGTTCCCGGAGTTCCCCCCGAGCCGTTCAAAATCTATGCTTTCGACTCGGCCGGGAAGCTCAGCTTCTTCAGCTAGGGCCTCGATCAGGCCTTGGGATCGGATCCACGCTCGGACAGGAAGCGCATCAGCTCGGCGAGGGTCGCTTCCATCTGGTCCTGCATCTGGGTGACCAACTCGTTTTCCCGCATCCCGACATGGTCGAGCGGCTTGGAATAGCTGTCGGAAAAGGCCTTGAGGTCGTCGCGGTCGAACACTCCGCGAGCGACCAGCTTGGCAAGAATCACGAGCAGGCCATTGGTATTTGCGATGGTTCCCGCGACCAAGGCCTCGTCGACCATGGACAGCCGCTTGTCGCTGTCGGCTTCATCGCTTTGAATCATGTCGGGCATTGTGGCTCCAACTACGCTCGGCGCAAGCTTGTGCTCCCGCAATAATGCGCGAGCTCGCGCCAGATTTGCGTCTTCTCGGAGAACGGACGGGTGTTGGCAGCGCTCGATGAGGGCAAATCGATCAGCGTCAGGCGATAATCGGCGGCGACCAGCCTTCGGCCGATCGCCGAGGCCATCGACCCGTTGAAGGCAATCGCCCTGAGTTCTGGATAATCGCCAAGCAAGCGGTCGATCAGGTTATGCTCGGCCGAGCGGATAGCCTGGTCGAGGCTGCCCTCGCGGGCCGCGGAGGCAACGACATCCCACAGGCCGATGCGATTCATCGCGAGCCTCTCGAGCCTTTGTTCGTAATCGAGCGATTGGAGTCTCTCCCCGAGCACGTCGCCGACCAACCGCCAGAATTGGTTGGTGGGATGAGCATAGTAACGCCGGGCAGCGAGCGACGCGTCACCGGGGAGGCTGCCAAGAATGAAAAGGCGGGCGTCGACGGGAGCAATCGGCGGAAGCCCGATTTTCACGCTCGCCATCTTTTCTCCTCCGGTTGCGTTTGCGGCTTTCGCCATTATGGCGCTGCCGGTGCAGCCGAGCGACCTTCGCATTGCCCTGTTCTCGGGGAATTACAACTATGTCCGGGACGGCGCCAATCAGGCTCTGAACAGGCTGGTCGGTTATCTCCTCCGCCAAGGAGTGCACGTCCGAATTTATTCTCCGACGGTCGACGAACCGGCATTCGAGCCAACAGGCGACCTGGTCAGCGTTCCATCCGCGCCAATTCCGGGCCGCCCTGAATATCGGATCCCGCTGGCACTTACCGCTCGATTACGGCGAGACCTCGCCAACTTCGCGCCGAACGTAGTGCATATCGCCAGTCCCGACGTCGTCGCGCATCGGGCGGTCAGCTGGGCTCGGCGACGCAATATTGCCGCCGTGGCATCGGTCCATACCCGTTTCGATACCTATCTCGCTTATTATCATCTCGAGATGCTCGAGCCGGCGGCACGGGCGCTTATGCGGCGGCTTTACCGGCGCTGCGATGCGATATTGGCACCGGCCGAATCCACCGCCGCGGTGCTTCGCGCGCAACGCATGAACCGGGACATCGCGATCTGGACCCGAGGCGTTGACCGCGAACAATTCCATCCCGGCCGCCGCGACCTGGACTGGCGGCGCAGAGTCGGCATTGGCGATGACGAGCTTGCGGTGTCGTTCCTCGGCCGCCTGGTAATGGAGAAGGGCCTCGACGTCTTTTCCGATGCGGTCGATGCGCTTGCCGCCCGCGAGGTCCCTCACCGCGTGATCGTCATTGGCGAAGGCCCTGCGCGACCCTGGTTCAAAGAACGGTTACCGGGAGCAATCTTCGTCGGCCAGCAGGTCGGCAATGATCTGGCCCGGGCGATCGCCAGCTCCGATGTCTTGCTCAACCCGTCCATCACCGAGGCGTTCGGCAATGTCACGCTCGAGGCAATGGCCTGCGGCCTTCCGGTCGTCGCAGCAGTCGCGACCGGAGCGACTAACCTGGTGCGCGACGGCGAGACGGGAATATTGGTCGAACCGGGTGACGCCGGCGCATTTGCCGACGCACTGGAGAAATATGCGCGCGATCCGGACCTCCGGCTGCGCCACGGCGAGGCCGGCCTTGAATTTGCCCAGACCATGGACTGGGACCACATCAATTCGGCCGTCCTCAAAGTCTATCAGCGAGTCATCGAGCGCCGCGAACGCTACGCCCGGATCACGGGAACGACGCTGACTTGACGGCTCGATCGGCTGTTCCGCTCATCGTAAACCTTGGGCTGATCTCGACAAGCGATCGGCCAGCTGCACTGGCACGCCTAGAACAAGGGCATCGTGCATTGTCTCTGACACCGCTATCACCTGCGCATCATGGCCGACCTGTTCGCCGACCAAGAGGCTGATCGACTGCCGGAGATGCCGGCCGATCATGCGCCGCTGGCCGACCGGCTTCGACCGTCGAGCCTCGAGGAGATCGTCGGACAGGAGCATCTGACCGGCCCGGACGGCGCGATCGGGAGGATGGTGGCCGCCGGCAAACTGAGCTCGATGATCCTGTGGGGGCCGCCCGGCACCGGCAAGACCAGCATCGCCCGGCTGCTGGCCGATGCGGTCGACCTGCGCTTCGTGGCGATCTCCGCCGTCTTTTCCGGAGTTGCCGACCTCAAGAAGCATTTCGCCGATGCGAAGACGGCGGCGCGGGCGGGCAGGCGCACCTTGCTGTTCGTCGACGAAATCCATCGCTTCAATCGCGCCCAGCAGGACGGTTTCCTGCCCTATGTCGAAGACGGCACCGTCACCCTCGTTGGAGCAACGACCGAGAATCCGAGCTTCGAGCTCAATGCCGCCTTGCTGTCGCGCTGCCAGGTGCTGATCCTGCGGCGGCTGGACCATGAGGCGCTCGAAGAGCTGGTTCGCCGCTCCGAAACGCTCGACGGGCGGCAGCTGCCGGTCACCAGCGACGCCCGCGACGCGCTGATTGCTTCGGCCGACGGCGACGGCCGCTTCCTTCTCAACCAGGTCGAGACTCTGTTTTCCGTAGAGATCGAGGCGCCGCTAGGACCGGCCGAGCTCTCCGAGCTGCTCCATCGCCGGGTTCCGGTTTACGACAAGGACCGCGAGGGACATTACAACCTCATCTCGGCGCTTCACAAAAGCCTGCGCGGGTCGGACCCCCAGGCGGCGCTCTATTATCTCGCACGAATGCTCGTTGCGGGTGAGGAACCGCTCTATCTGATCCGCCGCCTTACCCGCTTCGCATCGGAGGACATCGGCCTGGCCGACCCGCAGGCGCTGGTTCAGTGTCTCGCAGCGAAGGACGCGTACGACTTCCTCGGCTCTCCCGAGGGCGAGCTGGCGATCGTCCAGGCGTGCCTCTACCTGGCCACGGCGCCTAAATCGAACGCGGCTTATGCCGCCCAGAAAAGTGCATGGCGAAGCGCCAAGGAAACCGGATCCCTGACGCCTCCGGCGCACATCCTCAACGCGCCGACGCGGCTGATGAAGGACATCGGCTACGGCAAGGGCTACGCCTACGATCACAATGCCGAGGACGCCTTTTCGGGCCAGGACTATTGGCCCGAAGGAATGGAGCGGCAGAGTTTCTACGAACCCAGTGGCAGAGGTTTTGAGTCGAAGGTCGCCGAACGCCTCGCCTATTGGGATGACCTTCGCGCAAAGGCCGCTAAACAGGACGACGACAGCAAATAGGGGAGGCACAGCCATGTACCAGACAACCGCGCCGGCGGCCTATTGGCGCGAGCAGGCGATCGAATGGGGACCGCGGGTGATTTTCGCGATCCTGATCCTGATCGCGACCCACTTCGTGGCCAAGGCGGTGCAGTGGGCGGTTCGAAAGCTGGTCGACCGGATGCCGGTGCTCAAGCGCCACCCCGAAACCGGCGGCGAATCCGTCGGAACCGAGCTCGGCCGCCTCGCTTATTGGCTGGTCTGGCTGGTCGGGCTCATCGCCGCGCTTCAGCCGCTCGGCTTGGCCGGCGTGCTCACCCCGGTCACCGCGCTGACCAACGAAGTTTTCGCCTTCCTGCCGCGCCTGCTCGGCGCCGCCCTATTCTTCTTCGCCGGACTGATCCTCGCGCGCATCGTCCGCCATGTCGTTGAGGCGGCCTTGGGCGCGCTCAACTTGGAGCGCCTGCTTGGCCGAGCCGGGATCAGCATCGGCGAGCCGCCGCTGGCGGTCGACGAGACCGGCGTTGCACAGGAGGGGGCGGCGCCGGCGCGAAGTTCGATCGCGCGTGCCGTCGGCGTCACCGTTTCGGCGATCATCATCATCTTCGCAGCGATCGGCGCGCTACAGATCCTTCAGATCGAAGCGATCTCCGGGCCCGCCACGAACATGCTCGACTCCATTGCGCTGGCGATCCCAAATGTCATCGCCGCGCTGTTGATCCTGGCCATCGCCTTCCTGCTCGGCCGCTGGGTGAAAACCTTGATCGATACCGTGCTCCCGAGCCTCGGCTTCGACAATGCCGTTCGGGCGCTCGGCATCGTTCCGGTCACCACCAACCCGTCTCGGGTGGTCGGAACCATCGCCATGACCGCGGTGATCATCGTCGGGCTGATGGAGGCGGCGCGCCAGATCGGCGGCGATGCGACGGCGGCCCTGCTGTTCCAGATCACCGAACTTGGCGGCAAGGTGATCTTCGGCACGGTCATCATTGTCGTCGGCCTGTTCCTGGCGCGGCTGCTGTCGACGCTGGTGGGAAGCTCCACGGGCGAATCGCGCTACGCGCAGACCATCGTCAAATATTCGATCGTCGCTTTGTTCACTGCGATCGGCCTCACCTTCATGGGGCTTGCCGACCAGATCGTGATGATGGCCTTCGGGCTGATCCTCGGCTCGGCGGCGGTGGCGGCCGCGCTCGCCTTCGGGCTTGGAGGACGCGATGCCGCGGCGCGCATCCTCGAGCGCTGGGCCGAGGCACGGATGCCGCCGCCGGTCTCCCCGCCGCAGCCGCCGCGGATCAAAAGCGCTCCCGCCGATCCCGACGACGAACGCCAGCCGCCGCTGGTGTGAGCGATCGCTTCGCCGCTTTCGTTGGCGTCGACTGGTCGGGAGCCAAGGGGCGCAGGCACAAAGGCATCGCCATCGCCGAGGCTCGCGGCAGCGAGCCGCCTCGGCTGATCCGGCCTGGTCATGCCTGGTCGCGCGAGGAGGTCGGCGACTGGCTTTTGAAACGCGCCGAGCGCGAACCGACCCTGTTTGGCTTCGACTTCAGCTTCGCACCGCCGATTATCGAACGCGGCGAATATCTGCCGGGCGAGACCGGCGTGCCTGCCACGGCGCGCGAGTTCTGGGCTTACGTCGATGCCAAGAGCGGCGACGAAGACCTCGGCGCTGCGAGCTTCCTCGAACAAGCCCACCGGCGTCATTTCTATTTCGGGATCGCCGACGGCGTGAAGGCGCGCTTCATGCACTTCCGCCAGTGCGATGCGCGATTGAACGCGCAGGGCGGCCGCAAGACGGCCAGCGCCTATGACGCGATCGGCGCTGCGCAAGTCGCCAAGGCCAGTTTTTCGGGCATGCGGCTGCTCCACCGGCTTGACGGCAAGGTCGCCATTTGGCCGATGGATCCGCTACCGGCAAACGGCAGCGCGGTGGTCGAGATCTATACTCGGATTTACCTTCGCCGAGCCGGTCTTTCAGGGACCAAGCTTCGATCGCGCGCCGAGCTCAACCGAGCCCTTGCGGGTCTTGGCAGCAAATCGGTCCGGCTGCGCTTCGAGCCGAACGACCATCAGACTGACGCACTGGTCACCGCCGCCGGCATGCGGGCGCTTGCTCGCGATGAGCCGGGGGCGTTTGCGCCCGAAGGCCTCACTCCCCACATTGCCGAGACGGAGGGCTGGACCTTCGGCGTGCTATGAAGCAGATGCCGTCGCGGGCCGGATTAGCTCAGTTGGTAGAGCAGCGGTTTTGTAAACCGAAGGTCGCGGGTTCGAATCCTGCATCCGGCACCATCGCTGGCGCAGCCTGTCCGGGGGACGGGCGAGCAAAGCGATCCGCCCCTCACAACTCCTTGAAGTTGAAGACCGCGTTGAGCAGGAAGATGACGATCCCCGACACTGCGGAGGCGGCGAGGCGGGCAATGAGATAGTGAAGCTCGAGGAAATGGATCAGGCTCCAGTAGACGGCCAGCATGACCAGGAAGCCGATGCCGACGTTAACCAGAAAGTAGAAGAAACCTTTGGCCGCGCCCTGGTTGCTGTCCGGGAACACCCATTTTCTGGCGATGACGTAGAACAGGCTCATTGCGATCGCATAGGCGATGACCGCTGCCGGCACGTAAGATACGTCTAGCAGTGCGACTAGGCCCCAGAGCAGCAAAATATCGAAGGCGAAGACGATGATGCTCGCCACCGTATTGCGGCCGAACATCTTGGCGCCCCGCTCGTCGGTCAGCTCGCCGCCGACCTCCTTCAGTCTTTCAATACGGTTGACGATGTCGCACCTGCGTGGTTCGGGAAGGGGGTAACTCGCGACCATCCGGTCGGTTCAGCGGCCTTGGAATTTGCGGCGGCCTTTGGTCAGGAATCCAGGATTTGCCTCACCTTCCGTGCCAGGGCGTCATAGGTGAAAGGTTTGGTGATCAGCGCCACCCCCTCGTCGAGCCGGCCGTTGTGAACGATCGCATTGCGGGTGTAGCCTG